>CAZIAH010000129.1:0-10177 GCA_964537715.1 uncultured bacterium
AAATGTCTTTCATTGATGAAGAAGATATTATTGAAACCGTGGAAAAACTCATGGTTCGGTTGTTCCATAAAATCCTCGGCAAAAAAATCGAAGCATCATTTCCGCGAATTTCCTATGACGAAGCCATGAAAAAATACGGTACGGATCGTCCTGATCTTCGATACGGTATGGAGATTATCGACATTTCCGAGACAGCCGCAAAGACCGATTTCAAAGTATTCAGAGATACAGTCAAACAGGACGGAAGAGTCCGGGGTATTCTTCTTAAAAAAGGAGGACCGCTTTCCAGAAAAAAAATCGACCAGTTTACGGCTTTTGTTCAGGATTTTGGCGCCAAAGGTCTCGTGACAATCCAAGTCGGGGATGAGATCGTCTCTCCGATCAAAAAATTTCTCAAGCCAGAACAATTGGAAAACATAGTCCGTCAATTCAAAGCGGAAAAAGGGGATGTCGTTTTCGTCGTCGCAGCGGGGGAATCGATTTGCTGCGATGCGCTGGGGAATCTGCGGCAACTTCTCGCAAGGCAGTATGATCTCATTCAAAAAAACCGGTTTGATCTTCTCTGGATTGTCGATTTTCCTTTGCTCGAGTGGAGCGATGAGGAGAACCGGTATCTCTCAAGACATCATCCGTTTACTTCTCCGAAAATCGATGATTTGAATAAAATCGAATCGGTCCCAGAACAGGTACGCGCAAGAGCCTATGATCTGGTACTGAACGGTTCTGAAATCGCAGGGGGCAGTATTCGTATTCATCAAAGATCAGTTCAGGAACGGGTGTTCAAGAGTCTGGGAATCGATCCGAAGATTGCAAAAAGGAAGTTCGGTTATCTGATGGATGCTTTGGAATACGGCGCGCCTCCGCACGGCGGCATTGCTTTTGGATTTGATCGTCTCGTCATGATTTTTTCAGGTGAAGAATCGATTCGTGAGGTCATTGCCTTTCCGAAAACCACAAGTGCGCTTTCCTTGATGGATGGATCGCCTTCGGAAATCGATCCCGTACAGCTGAAGGATCTGGGATTGAAAAGAAATTCTGATTTCTGAGAATTTTTATTTTTTTCTTAAAAACATTTTATTGTAATTTTTTTCCTTGACAATTCCGTTTTTTTTTGTTATAATTTCTTAAATCATATTAAATTAATGGAATGTAAATCAAAAGGAGGTGTAGAGCATGGCAAGAGGTATACGTTTCAGTATGTTGTTTTTGTTCTCTCTCATTTTAGTAGCTTCTCTCCTTTTATCAGGATGTTCCCGTTATGCGAACGAAGAACAAATGACCACTTTGGATGAGACAGAAGCTGCCGCTTCAGCAGCCGAACAAAAAGTTGCTGACAGTGAGAAAAAGAATGCTGAATTGAAAGCCAAACTCGCAGAGAAGCAGGATGAACTGAAAAAAGCACAGGAAGAAAAGGATAGGATTGCAGCCTCGATGGCTGAATAATCGTTCTTTTCTGGATGAATATTTTAAACAAAGGAGGATGAAAGAATGAAAATAAAGGGTCAATTATTTACTCTTCTTTCAGTGGTCACGATTCTGCTTCTCGTTTTTAGTGGCCTCGCATTCAGCCAGGAAGAGGGAAAAATGAAGAAGGATGAGTATAAGGTCCAGCTGACAGACGCTCAATCCAGAGAAGCAACGGCTACGGACAGGATTGCTACGCTTGATGCCGAAAATCAAGAGCTGGAACAACAAATCGCAGAATTACAGACAGAGATCGATGCTGTCCAAGATGAAACTTATGCGCTCCTCGGTACGGACAGAGCGGGAGTACAGGCATACCGTGACAATCTGGGCGACATTGATGGTAAAATTGGGGGACTGGCCGCGCTCGATCCTGAAGAGCTGTTTCGCCGTAAAAGTGAAATCAAGGCGATTGAAGATGAGATTCAAACAGCCAGAGAGGACAAGATTGCCATGCTCTCCGAAATGGATATGAAACTGGCCGACCTGGATGCAAAAGTTGCCGGTTTGAAAGCCAGCATGCCAGCAAATATCTACGACCAGTATGTGGTTGTCAAAGGCGACTATCTCTGGAAAATTTCCAAGAAAGATGAAATCTACGGTGATCCCTATCAGTGGATTCGAATTTATTGTGTGAACAAAGATCAGATTAAAAATCCGGATTTGATCCATCCTGATCAAGTTTTCAATATCGCTCGCGGCGTTGGGATGAACGAATATCTTGTCGTTAAGGGCGACTGGCTGGCAAAGATTGCGGCTTCTCCGAATGTTCTCAATGATCCGACCAAATGGACCAAACTCTACGAAGCAAACAAGGATATCATTTCTGATCCGAATTTGATCTATCCACATCAAGTTTTGACACTTCCTGCGGAATAGAATGTTTAAAAAAACGATTCGCGTTATCAACGAAACGGATGCGAATCAAGATTAAAATATGACAGTTTAAAATTGACGAAATAAAAGCTCTCAGTCCAAATGATATGTGAGGGACTGGGGGCTTTTTTTATACGGAAGATGGAAAAATTAAAAATATCCCTTAAAGGTGTTAATCAATTACAACTGCTAGGAGCTCAAGACGAGTATCTTCACTTGATTGAAGATGCATTCAAGTCAAAGCTCGTTGTGAGAGGGGATGAGGTTATTGTCACCGGTGAAAAAGAGACTGCCGATGAATTGAGGAGGTTATTTACCGAGCTTCTATTCCTGGTTAATCGAAACAATCATCTCGACAAAGAAGACGTTTTAACTGTAATCGACATGATCAAGTCGGGCGGCAGCCGTGTGACGAATCATACAGGGCAGGAAACGCCGATCGTATTCTATGGTAAAAGGGGATTGATTCGTCCGAAGACGCAGGGCCAGGAGTCCTATTACTGGGCAGTGCAACAGAATGATATTGTTTTTGTGATCGGACCGGCAGGAACCGGCAAGACCTATCTTGCGGTAGCGATGGCGTTGACGAAACTGAGAGAGAAGTCGGTGAGCCGGCTTATTTTAACGCGTCCTGCCATCGAGGCCGGCGAGAGTCTTGGTTTTCTTCCTGGAGATATGATGGATAAAGTCGATCCCTATTTGCGTCCCCTGACCGATGCATTATTTGACATGCTTCCCTCGGATCAATTGCAAAAATTCGTGGAAAGAAAGGTCATAGAAATTGTCCCTTTGGCCTATATGCGAGGCAGAACGCTCAACGATGCGTTTGTCATTCTCGATGAAGCGCAGAATACCTCTCCGATTCAGATGAAAATGTTTCTCACCCGGTTAGGGATCAATTCAAAGGCAATCGTGACCGGAGATGTGACGCAAATCGATCTTCCGGGGAAAACGCAGTCCGGTTTGGTTCAGATTCAAAATATTTTAAAAGCGATTGAAGGAATCGCATTTATTACTTTGGATAAGAAAGATGTGGTAAGACACCGTCTGGTGAAAGAAATTATTCAGGCTTATGAAATCTATCATAATACCAGTTCGAACGATACTGTTGATGAAAAATGATTGGGAAAAGAGATGAAGCGCCGTTTTTTTACGTCTCTATTGATACGGATTAGAAAATTAAAAAAATCGATGAAAACCGATAATAGGAACCAACGCATCCACTGGTCTATCTGGCTGACAGGTGCCATTCTTCTCGTGGCGCTTGTGTTTATGTTCCCGAGCGGCCGTCTTCTACAGTTTGCCGACATGAAAGAGGGAAGCATCAGTACACGCCGCGTTGTTGCTCCCTTCAATTTCGAGATATTGAAAACCAAGGAAGAATATAACCGCGACCGGGAATCGGCAACTCGTGAAATTTATCCGATCTTTCTTTTTAACAGTGATCAAACGCAGGAAATTCTCCAAGAAATCGATTCCTTTTTCGAAGAGATATTCACCGCAAGAAAGGAGTTGTCCAATTATCCACTTCATGAAAAGGAGATAGTGGACTCGTTGTCCCAAAAATACAAGATCGGATCCATAGACCCCATGTATTGGGATTTACTTCTGGATCCTCAAAGACGGATGTCAGTTACACCTCTGAAGCAATTTTATACGACACTTCGTGTGGTGATGCGTGATGTGTTGGCCGTGGGTGTGCTCGGTCTGGAAAAAGAGAATATGAATAATCCCGACCGCCGTATCATTGTGATGGAAAATCAAAAAAACGAAGAAGTCATATTTCCCTTGGCCAATTATTATGATGTCAAAGAGGCAAAGACAAAATCGGCCGAAATGTTAAAAAACCATTATGAAAATAATGTTAAATATGCACAAATGGGCTACGTTTTAATGGATGTTTTTTTGCGTCCGAATATGATTTATGACGAATCCGCACATCAGGCCAGGATAGCCGATGCCGTTGGCAGGGTGCCGTTGAGCAGGGGCTTTGTTTATGAAAATGAAAAAATCGTAGACCGGAATGAACGAATTACTCCGGAGATTCGGAAAAAGATAGTTTCGTTGGCTGCCAAAATGGCTGAAATGGGAATGCAGTACGGAGGGATGCAGCGGATCGTTCCTGTGCTCGGGAAAATCGGATTCGTCATGATTCTATTTTTTCTGTTGGTGGTTTTCCTGGGACTGGAAAAACCAGCCATTATTCGTCAGGTCAAGTCAGCCGTTCTTTTTGCGATTATCATTTTCATTTTTAGTTTGACTACATTTTTTCTCCATCGGTTCGAAGCTTCGGAATACCTGGTTCCAATAGCCATGGCTGCGATGCTCTTAACTACATTGTTCGATAGCAAGGTAGGTTATGCGGGAACAGCTATCTTAAGTATCATGGCAGGGGCGTTATGGGGCAATAACTTTAATTTAATGGCTGTTTCTTTTTTTGCAGGCATTGTCGGCGTCTTGGTGATCAAACGGGTCAGGAACCGGAGTCAGCTAATTTTCGCAATTTTGTATATCGCGGGAGCGTACATTGTTGCCATTACTTTTATGGGGTTTCTTCGTTCGCTTCCTTTTCGGGAGGTCATTCGGCAATATCCATACGGGGTCATTAATGGACTGCTGACACCTATATTAAGTTACGGGCTCTTGCCTCTTGTCGAGGCGGTCTTTGATATCACAACGGATTTTTCGCTGCTGGAATTATCCAATTTGAACTATCCTCTGCTTAAGGAATTGTCGGTTCAGGCACCAGGAACCTACCATCATTCCATTATCGTGGGGAATTTAGCGGAATCCGCCTCCCATGCAATCGGGGCGAACTCTTTACTGGCCCGGGTTGGGTCCTATTATCATGATATTGGAAAGATGGACAAGGCGGAATATTTCGTTGAGAATCAGTCTGGTTCTGAAAATCCTCATGAGAAGTTAACCACGCGGATGAGTGCACTCATTCTTGGAAATCACGTCAAAAAAGGTCTTGAGTTGGCCGAGAAAACCAGACTGCCTTCTTCGATTCGCGACATCATCCTGCAGCATCACGGAACCACATTTATGTCTTTCTTTTATCAGAAAGCGGTCACCAAAGACGGCCCAGGCGAGGTCGATGAAAACGATTACCGGTATTCTGGACCCAGACCTCAATCGAAAGAGGCTGCCATTGTGATGTTAGCAGACGTGGTCGAAGCGGCGACCCGTTCCTTAAAAGGACCGACGCACAGCCGGTTGAAAGGACTGATAGATGAGCTCGTCGATGAGCGGTTTCAGGAGGGAGAATTGGATGAGTCACCGCTGGCTCTCCGCGATCTGGAAAGAATCAAAGAAAGTTTTTTAACTATTTTAGCAGGCATATTTCATGCACGCCTTGAATATCCGGACAGAGAAGAGCAGAAATCTTCCTCTCCATCAGAAAAAGGAAAAGCCGAATAAAATACATATTCAGATTTCTCGAACCGTTAATTGTCCGGTACCGGTCAGGCGGGTTGAGCGATTGGGACGTTCTGTGCTTCGGGAAGAAATGTGGCGGGGAAACGGGATTCTTTCGATTGTGTTTGTCAACGATTCCGAGATTCAAAATTTGAATCTCGGGTTTCTCGGAAAAGAACGTCCTACCGATGTGATCGCCTTTCCTTTGGATGATGAAGCAGATGAGATTTGGGGAGAGATCTATATCAGTGTGGACCGAGCTAGGGAACAGGCCAAAACGTACAATGTCACAATTCATGAAGAACTTGCCCGGTTGGTGATTCATGGCATTTTGCACTTGCTGGGTTTTAAAGATCATACGTGTTCGGAACGAAAGAAGATGACAGACAAGGAGAATCAGTATCTTCTCCGTTTTTTTAATGTTCATTGTACGGATCATAGTGCATTCAAGGGATTGTAAGCCAAATTTTGGTAAAATTCCATTTGTATGATAAAAACCAAATATCAAAATCCTCCGCCATAGGCGGATCCGCCTTGGGCGGAAAATGACAATTAAATACCAAATCACAAAACTCAAATTTAAGGTTGTTATGATAACAGTTTAGTGCGTACAAATATTATCTTTATATTTTTGATATTTGAAATTTCTGAAAAGCATTGTTCATTGCATTTTTTACAAAAGGTTAGTTATAAATAAAGGAGGAAAAAGTCCGTTTTGGAAATTGAATCGTGGTTATATGTCGTTTCGTTTGTTTTGTTGTTGATTTTATCGGCGTTCTTTTCGGGTTCGGAATCCGCCTATTTTTCACTTTCCGAATTTGATCTCGAACGGTTAAAGGATGAAAAAGAAAAATCGGGAAGCACAAAACATATTCTGTCTCTTTTAAGCAAACCCCGACGTTTGCTGTTGTGCATTCTTGCCGGGAACACGATTGTGAATGTCGCTGCAGCCACCGTCGCAGCATTTTTTATCGAAAGCACTATCCGAAGAGGCGCCATTGCCGGACATACGGGGGTCTTATTCGAAATCGTTGTGGTCACTTTTATCATTCTGGTTTTTAGTGAAGTTTCCCCCAAGGTGTTTGCCATCAAACAATCCTTGAAATTCGCCCGCGTGACGTCTTTGCCCTTGAAACTGATCGTCTTTCTGCTCTTCCCAATCGTTTTCGTTTTTGAAAAGATTGCCAATGGTTTCTCGAATCTCTTTCATGTTCGGAAGGAGCTGCCTTTTGTCACTGAAGAAGAACTGAAAACTTTTATCGATATCGGCGAGGAAAAAGGCACACTGGACAAAGCCGAGCGAGAGATGATTCATTCCATATTCGAATTCAGGGAAACTACAGTCAAAGAGGTCATGGTGCCAAGGATCGATATGCATTGTATCGAAAAAAATCTTTCCATTCAGGATGTCATGACGCTTGTGAAAGAGAAGGGACATTCACGTATTCCGGTTTATAATGAGAAAGTGGACGATATTATCGGTATTCTTTTTGTCAAAGATCTTCTGCCTTTTCTGACCGGGGAGAAAGTGCTTCCTGATTTGGAAATGCTGGTTCGTAAACCTTATTTTGTCCCCGAAAGTAAATTGATAGACGAACTGCTGAAAGAGTTCCAGAAGGAACGGATCCACATGGCGATCGTTGTCGATGAATACGGCGGCACAGCCGGACTGATCACTTTGGAGGATGTCATCGAGGAAATCGTTGGGGAGATTCGGGATGAGTACGACCGGGAAAAACCTCTTATCCGGAAGATTGATACTCGGAGCTGGCTCATCGATGCAAAAATAAATATCGAAGAATTGAACGACCGTTTGGGATTTAAGATTCCGACCGACGAAGATTATGAAAGTCTGGGAGGATTCATCTTCAGTCTGACCGGCAGCATTCCTGCAGAGAAGGAATCTGTGGAGTATGGTGATCTCAATATCGTGATTGAAAAAGTGCAGGGAAGACGCATCAAGAGTGTTCGGATTATTCAAAAAAATGAAGAAGTTCGCAAACCAGATTCAGAGCTGTCCTGATGAAAATGAATACCAACTATTTTGTTAAATCGCACAGGTAGTCATGTCTCCGTTCGTAAAAAAAAGAGATTCGCTGAGTCCGACTCAAATGATCGTATTCAGTTTTTTGTCGATTATCGTGACCGGGACAATATTGTTACTGCTTCCCTGGTCGACAACTGGGGACAATCTCAATTTTATCGATGCATTGTTTACGGCTGTTTCGGCGACCTGTGTGACGGGCCTGACCGTGATCGATATCGGGACGGAATTGACACAGTTCGGTCAATGGGCGATTTTGATTCTGATTCAGGTCGGCGGTTTGGGAATTATGACTTTTTCCACCTTTTTTTTATATCTGATTGGCAGGAAAATTTCCATTCGCGAAAGGGAGGTTCTTGATACGACGCTGAGTTATATGCCGGTTTCCAATATCAGATCCCTTCTAAAAAAGATCGTCACGATGGTTTTTATAATTGAGGCGGCTGGAGCTGTACTCCTTGCGTATCACTGGCACGGATGGTATCCCCTTCCCAAAGCAATCTATCACGGGATTTTTCATTCGATTTCAGCTTTTTGCAATGCGGGATTCAGTTTATACAAAAACAGTTTTAAAGATTTTTCAACCGATGCGTTCGTCAACATTGTTCTTATTGGTTTGATCATCATCGGCGGATTGGGATTTATGGTTCTTTTCGAATTGAAGAACTTCATCAGGAGACCTGCCGGAAGTATCCACCGTTTGTCTTTTCATTCCAAGGTGGTGCTTGTTGTGACCGCGGGACTTATCGTACTTGGAACCCTGCTTCTTTTTGGCATGGAACAGGCACACCTCTATACAAAAACTCCCTGGGAACAGGGATTGCTAAAATCCGTTTTTCAGTCCGTTACGGCGAGGACGGCCGGTTTCAATACCATCCCGATTCAATCTCTTTCTCACGGTGCGTGTCTGGTTTTGATTCTCTTGATGTTTATCGGCGCTGCTCCAGGATCGTGCGGAGGAGGCGTTAAGGTTACGACGTTCGGGATTTTGATTACAATGATTTATTCAAGATTGAGAGGGAATGACACACCAAATCTCTTTTTTCGAACGATTCCCAAGGAGACAGTCGAAAAGGCATTGATCATCGTGTTCAGTTCAGCAATTCTGATTGGTACCATTTTTCTCGGTTTACTGGTGAGCGAGGAATGGTCTTTGGATCCGGTCGTGACGCGGGGTCATTTTCTGCAGCTGCTTTTTGAATCGGTCTCGGCTTTCGGAACAGTCGGTCTTTCAATGGGTGTGACGCCTCAATTGACGACATTGGGAAGAGTTCTTATCATTATTTTAATGTTTGTCGGACGGATTGGTCCTTTGACCATGGCGCTTGCTCTGACACGGCGGGGTAGTCAGGGTAAATTTCGATTTGCCAAGGGTGAAATCATGGTGGGTTAATTAGTGGCTAAACTCATATAAGGTTTCATTTGTTTGAAAAATTACAAATATCAAAATCCAAATGATAAATGAATGTCAAATTACTAAATTCAAATAAATATTTTTGATATTTATCATTGGTGCTTTATTCGGATTTTGGGTTTTGTCATCTGAAATTTCAAAAAGGCATGGTTCATTTTAGGTTTTTATAAATATTTAGCCGGCAATAGTTAGTCACCTTTCACGGGAGGACATTGTGATCAATTTCGCTATCATCGGATTGAGCAGTTTCGGATTTTTTCTGGCGCGGGAACTGGTCAAGGAGGGAATCGATGTGATTGCAATCGATATTGACGAAGAGAGGATTGAAAAGATCAAACCCTATGTGCAGAAGGCCGTCATTGCGGATGGAACCGATAAAACGGTACTGGAAACTCTGGGTCTTGACGAGTTGGACGGTGTGGTCGTCAGTCTCGGACACATCGAATCGACGGTTCTGGCCACACTTCATTTAAAAGAGTTAAAGATTCGGCGAATCGTCTGTAAGGCGCTCAGTGAGGACCACGGAAAAATATTGGAGATGATCGGGGCCACGGAAGTTATATTTCCGGAAAAAGACATGGCGTTGAGAGTGGCACACACACTTGCCCACGAGAATATTTTAGATCATGTCCCGCTGGCAGAAGGATACAGCATTATCGAAATTGCACCTCCCTCTTCCTTTCTGAGTAAATCCATCGGAGAACTGGATCTTCGAAACCGTTTTGGTGTACAAGTGATCGTTGTAAAAGAGATCATTCCTGAAAATGTGGTTCTGGTTCCCACGGCGGATTATGTCATCAAGGACAGTGATGTTCTTGTGATTTTGGGAAAGGATGAAGATCTTAAAAAAATTAAGAGCCTTTAATTTTCTGTCGATCGATTGCAAATGAACTAAAAAAATTTTGATTTTTATCAAAATTTTCCATATCTTTTAGGTTAGTATGCGAGAGTGGCGAAAT
>CAZIAH010000130.1:0-10152 GCA_964537715.1 uncultured bacterium
GAGGATTTTACGGCATCGACATTTCGCCGAACATGATCGAAAAAGAGAAAACCCAATCAAAGAATGACAGAAACATCTATTTTTCTCAGGCCGATGCCGAGAAACTGCCTTTTCAAAATAATTTCTTTGATTTAATTATCTGCACCAATTCGTTTCATCATTATTTGCATCCCGCCAAAGCAGTGAATGAAATTTACCGTGTTTTAAAGTTAAACGGAAGAATCTACATCATGGATGTTACGGCAAACGGATTCATCATGAAAATGCTGGACAAAATAGTCAAAAAAAGAGAATCGGAACACGTGAAGTTCTACAGTACACGAGATTACCAAATCCTTTTCGCAGATGCAGGATTGCACTACATGGCTGCAAAACGAATCATGCCTCCCCTGTGGACGCACATTGGAGAAAAACATTGATCGGTGTAGCATTGAAACTATGTTTTAGAAATTCGAGGTTAATTGTGTTCGTCGATGGAACATCGGGTTCCGCCCCACGGGAGCAATTCATACGTCCCGCCAAGAGGACAGACGGGGATTTTATTGTTTTGAAAATAGGATTGTAACTCGTCCAAGGAAGTGGCAAAATGGGAAACTTCTCCTTCAAGATTTTGAATATAAAATATTTTTTGGGCGGTTTCAATTGCAAATTGATTGGAACGACAGGCAGCGACTTTCCCACTGTTCGAAAGATTGTTATATTGCGCCATGGCAATAGCAGCCAAGATACCGATAATAACAATGATAACAATAACTTCAATAAGGCTGAATCCCTTTTCAGATGCGATTGTACTGAAGCAGTTTCTTATTTTCATACACAGAGTCACTTTCATTTTGAATAGAGATGTGAAATCTCATTTCAAAAAGCAACTATAATCGAAATATTCATAGAAATGTTACCCGCTGTATGCACTTTTGCAAAAAGTAAACCAAAAAAATGATTTCTATTGTGAATAAGAAAATAATTTTGATAAAAACCAATTGAGGCAACGATATGAAAAAACAATCGTCCGACCCAAAACAGAAAAAGATGTGTAAACAGGCAGTCCATCACCTAAAAGAACTGAAAATAAAATCCCTGACTGTTTTTTCGGGAATGCGATGGATAGCGATCTTTGTTATCATCCCGATTGTATCCTTTTTCTATTGTTCCCCCGATTCCGAACTTTCCAGCACAGACCTCATCTTCCAGACAACCACGATTGCTGCGCTGCTCGACGGTCAGTACGATGGAAATCTTTCCATGAAAAAACTGAAAAAACACGGCGATTTCGGTCTGGGAACATTCCAGGCTTTAAATGGAGAAATGATCGTTTTTTCGGACACGGTCTACCAGATCAGATACGACGGGAAAGTTTGTCACGTACATGATTCCGTAAAAACACCCTTTGCTGTGGTCACCGATTACAAACCGGATATCGAATTCCCGATTCAGAAGTCAAAAAATCTCGAACAACTGCAAAGCGATCTGGATCAGAAATTGACTCCGGCAGATATGATTTATGCCATAAAGATTCACGGAATGTTCGAATATGTAAAAACCCGGAGTGTGCCCGAACAGAAGAAACCCTACCGCAGACTGGCCGACGTGATTCAGAACCAGAGTGTTTTTGAATTTCAAAAGATAAAGGGAACGGTGATTGGATTTCGTTTCCCTGAGTATTTGAAGGGAATCAATGTTCCGGGCTATCACTTTCACTTTTTGGATGATACCCGGACACGCGGGGGCCATCTTCTCGAGTGCGTTATTCAGGAAGGAAACGCAGAAATCGATGTGGCCGACAAACTTTTTCTCATGTTGCCGGAACACGCCAAAAACCGGGGAGCGGAATCTCCCGAATTCGATCAGGACGAATTGGACCGGATCGAAAAAGGAAGAAAATAGAAAAATCTTTTATGAAAATTCACCGAAAACTAACGATAAATATATAAATGATTTTTTATTTAATATGTAAATTCCTTAAATATATATTGAATCAATTTTAGCATCTATTATCGATTTTCAATCACCCATATTTTATGATCTGGCATATTATTTGCGCGCCTTAAAAAATAGATTTGTTGAGACGTTATGAAGCCGTTCTTTCAAATTATATTTAAACGGTGAAGTGCCATGCCTGAAATCTTCTATCAGACATCCAGAGGTAAAGGGAAATGTTTTTTCAATCCAACGTCTTCTGAATTCCTGCTGAAAGATTACGGAAAAGATTTTCCTCCAAGCCAATCGTAGATGGTGGATGACAATAGTGAATAACGTCAAAGAAAACAAGATGAAGTGTGCACCTTTTCAGACAGCTGAGAAATTTTGCAAAACATTGATCGAGACATTCCCTGATGCTGTGGCCATGATCGATCTACAAAGTAGATTTGTGTACGTTTCAGAACAGACTGCTCGATTACTCGGTGTTAAAAGCACAAAAGCGTTGATCGGAGAGAACAGCCTTCGGTTCATTGCTCTTGAAGACCGTGAACGCGTCTCGAAAAATCTTAAGCAGGCAGCTAAAAAGGGTATTAAGAGAGGGGGAATGTACCATGCTGTCCGGAAAGACGGAACCTGTTTTGTTGTCGAAGTAAGTGTCTCGCCACTTTGCGATGCGCGCGGAAAAACCGAAGATTTTGTGCTTGTCCTGCGCGATGTGACAGAACGCAAGAAGGCAGAGGAGACATTACGCCAGTCAGGACAAAGGTATAGAAATCTGTATGAACTGGCTCCTTACGCCATAGTAACTGTGGATAGAAAAGGCGTGATTACCTCGTGCAATGCTGCTACACTGAGTTATACAGGCTATTCCGAAGATGAAATCGTGGGCAAACATTTTTCCAAACTGCCATTCCATCGAGTCAGCGACATCCCCAAGTATATAAAGATTTTTAATTCGCTGATTAGAGGAAAAGTACCTAAGCCGTTTGAGATCAATTATAACACCAAAGATGGGACCAGCCGTTGGGTGCAAGGTTATTTCGGTTTGCTGGGAGTAGATGGGAGCAAGGAAGGTTTCCAGATAGCTTTTGAAGACATCACCGAGCGGAAGCAGGTGGAGCAAGATCTTAGAGAGAGCGAAGAAAAACTTTCACAGATCGTTCAGGGAAGTTCAGTACCTACCTTTGTTATTAACAACAACCACATCATCACACACTGGAACAAGGCTTGCGAGAATCTCACTGGCATTTCCGCAAATGAAGTAATTGGAACCCAAAAACATAGGTTAGCTTTCTATCCTGCAGAAAGACCAGTCATGGCTGACGTCATACTCAATAATATACCAGAGGAAGAGTTAGATACGTATTATGGAAGCAAATATCGCAAGTCCAGGCTCATAGAGGCTGCTTATGAAGCTGAAGATTTCTTCCCCCATTTGGGTGAAAGTGGGAAGTGGCTTTTCTTTACAGCAGCGCCATTGAGAGACGTTGAAGGAAATGTCATTGGAGCGATAGAAACCCTGCATGACATCACCGAACGCAAGCAGGTGGAGGAGGCACTGCGTAACAAAGAAGCGGAGTGGGCATCCCTGGTAAAAAGCATGCCCGCTATCGTATTCACCACGGATCGCGATGGAAAGATCATGTTCATGAACCGCACTGTTTCAGGATATACCCTACAAGACTCCATTGGAAAAACCGTCTATGATTTCACTCCCCCTGCCTATCATGAAATAATGAGAAGGTCCATCAGGCAAACATTTGAGACCGGTGATACGATCGATTTCGAAACTGTTGGTGCGGGACCCGATGGCACGACTTCATGGTATGTGACCCGCGTCGGTCCGATCATGCGCGGCTATAAGATTAATGCTGCGATCATGATATCCAGCGAAATCACCGAGCGCAAGCGGACAGAAGAGGACCTGCAACATATTACTGAAGGTGCCCATGCGATTATCTGGCGTGCAAAAATCATCAAGCTGGAAGATGAATCACAAGGTTGTGCAGGTTTTTCCTGGGATACGCACTATTTAAATCTGGAGTCGGTAACCAAATACCTGCCGTTGCAGAAACATCCGAGCAATGATTTGAGTCAAATGTTTTATTTCAGTGTGCTTGAAGAAGATCGCGCACCCATGGACCTGTGCAGTTCGAACGCTTTAAAACGGGGAGCTGACAACTACACGCAGGAATTTCGGCTAATTGATGCAAATGGTGCCCTTCATTGGATGTATGAAGATGTACAAATCAAACGGCTTAGTGATACCCAGTTTGAATGTATTGGTCTTATCACAGACATCACCGAGCACAAGCAGGCGGAGCAAGAAATTAGAGCTTCAGAAGAAAGGTTCAAAACCCTTACGGAAGATGCTCCAATAGGGATATATTATAACAATTTTAAGGGAACATTTCTCTATGGCAATAAGAAAGCTGAGGAAATAATTGGTTATAAATCCGAAGAACTAATAGGCAAGAGCTTCCTTAAACTGAAACTGCTTGGCCCACAATATATGATCAAAGCAATCAAGCTACTTGCACTTAATAAAAAAGGAAAAGCGACAGGACCCGATGAATTCATATTAAATAGGAAAGATGGAACCCAAAGACTCGTTGAAATTAATACAAATGTAATTACCATTGGTGACAAAAGAGTGGTTCTTGGTATGGTTCAAGACATCACCGAGCGCAAGCAGGCGGAGGTGAAATTACGCGAGAGCGAGGCGCATTACCGCGCCCTCGCCGAAGCCAGCCACGATATGGTTGTCGTCGCAGATCATAAAGGACGGCTCACGTACACTAACCAGTATGCAGCGCAACAACTAGAAAGTTCCCCACAAGAACTAGCAGGGAACAAGATTGCCGAAATCTTTCCGTCCGAGATTGCCGTGCATCAATCTGCCAATCTCCAGAAAGTGTTTCAGAGCGGGGAAGCACTCTATGTTGAAGCGCCGAGTATACTCCATGATCGTGTAGTCTGGTTAGGCACCTGGCTTTCACCTATTGTCGATGAGCGTGGAAAGACGACCCACGTTCTGATCGTTTCACGCGACATCACCGAGCGTAAGCGGGCAGAGGAACAAATCAAGAAAGACCTAAAAGAAAAGGAAGTTCTACTACGGGAACTTTACCATCGAACAAAAAATAATATGCAGGTGATTTGCGCTATGCTTAGACTGCAAGCTTCAAGGCTGGAAGATCAAAAGATTAAAGAACTTTTTAAAGAGATCGAAACTAAAATCTACTCAATGGCCCTTGTTCATCAAAAATTACTTGGGTCAAGAGACCTGTCCTATCTGAATTTGAAAGATTATTTGGACACTCTTCTTATTCATTTCAAACAAAGTTATTTTGAATCCCTAAAGAATATTTCCATTCACACAGATATGGAGGATATAAACATACTCATAGATACAGCAATTCCATTGGGTCTTGTTTTCAATGAATTGATCTCCAATGTAGTAAAACATGCATTCCCAGATAGCACCAGGGGTGAGATTAAAATAAAACTCTATTTATCTCCTCAAAATAAAATCGTTCTGGAAGTATCGGATAACGGAATCGGTTTGCCAAAGGGATTCAAAATACAAAAAGATATACATTTAGGATTGGAAATAGTTATCGATTTGATTGAGTACCAATTGGATGGTAAAATTTACTTTAAAAGTAAGGACGGTCTACATTGCAAAATTGTACTTACAAAAGAACTGTATAAACCAAGAGTCTGATCATGACAAAGAAAATCAAAATACTCATTGTAGAAGATGAAGTAATCACTGCAAAAAGTCTGAAAAGAGACTTGGAAGCCTTTGGTTATGAAGTTCTCAAACCCATACCCAAAGGTGAGGATGCCGTACCCGTTGCCATTCTGGAAAATCCAAATCTGATCTTGATGGATATCCGGCTTGCAGGTGGCTTGGACGGCATAGAAGCGGCGGAAAGGATAATTTTGAAAAAAAACATTCCAATTGTATTTATGACTGGCTATACAACAGAGGAAATAAAAGAACGTGCATTAAAAGTGAATCCGGTCGATTATCTTGAGAAACCGGTAGATATAAATAAGGTACAACAAATTATAGATACGATGAAAGCAGGTGTTTCATAAAATATCATTTTCTCTCCTGATATTATACATATTTCCGTATCTTTTATTCATCTAACCCTATTGTATGCACACAATTAACCTCTTGACTATAAATGCCTTCCCAATATTTTGCCCCCAAACTCTCATATCAGTAAAATATTGTCAGCAATAGCTTGCCAAAATTTATGTTCTCAGTGCAAACTATATTTTCCTCTCCCCAAGACCTTTCCTATTTCTTTCTTTGCTTCTTTAATCGTATAAAGATCTGTCTTTAAAAAATATCCCCTTTCTTTGATCCTCTCCATGAACCTGGGAACTTCGGGCAGATCAAATCCCACACTGGACAAAAGCGAACGGTTTTCCCCGAATAACATCTCACGCAAACCATCAAAAACGATTCGACCGGAATCTATGACAATAATTCTTGGGGCCAGTCTGGCCACGAGATCGATATCGTGCGACACCAGAATGGCCATCTTCCCTTGACGATGATATTGCAAAATCACCTGTTCGATCAAATCCGTGCCAGTCCGGTCCAGTCCAACAGTGGGTTCGTCCAAAATTAGAATTTGTGGTTCTATGGCAAGTACGCCGGCAATCGCGACCCGACGCTTCTCGCCTCCGCTTAAATGGAACGGAGACCGTTTCCCAAACTGTTCGAATCCCAGACCGACCGTCTGCATCGCCTGTTTCACGCGCTCTTCGATTTGAGCGGAAGAAAAACCTAAATTTCTGGGACCGAATGCGATGTCGTCGAATACGGTCTCCTCGAAAAGCTGAATCTCCGGAAACTGGAAAACCAGACCGACCTTTCTTCGAATCTGAGACAGGTCTGTTTTGGATTGCGCCAAATCAAGCGAATCGATAAAGATCTTACCGCGGGTCGGCTTTAAGAGTCCGTTGAACTGCTGGATCAATGTCGTTTTGCCGGAACCGGGAGGACCGATAATGGCCAGAATTTCATTCGAATCCACGCTGAAAGAAACATCGGAAAGTGCGAGCCTGTCCGGTGCAAACGGAGAGGTATAGAGATAGGAAATATGCTCAAGCCGAATGGTCATGTTCGAATCCAATACGTTTCATGAAATTGGCCAATTCGATTTCGACTGGAACTGCAATCTGTTTTCCCGGATATGCATCCAAATTGGAAAAAACACGCTCCGGTAAATCGTCGTGAGTGATCTCACCGTCTTCCATCAGGATCAGTCGGCCGCACGTCATGGCTTCTTCTGGAGACTGGGTCACCATCAGAATACCGATTTTTTCCCTTTTCATTTCCTCATCCAAATATCGCAGAACTTCCTGTCTGCCCTGCGGATGTAGAAGCGAGGTGGGTTCGTCCAAAATAAGATAACACGGCCGCATCACCCAGATCGATGCCAGAGCGAGCCGCTGCCTTTCCCCACCGGAAAGCATGTGCGGAGGATGCATTCGGTAGGAATGAAGATGAAACCGTTTCAGGGCCCCGTTTAGCCGTTTTTCCATCTCCGGCCGGGAGAGCCCCAGATTTTCCAGACCGAAAAGAATCTCTCTTTCGACGGTCGTGGAGACAATCTGATTATCAGGATTCTGAAACACCATTCCCACGCGTCTTCTGACCTCGAACACGGTTTTGGGATCGCTCACTGAAAAGCCGTCGACGCGGACTTCGCCGGAAGTCGGCTGCAAAAGCCCGTTCAGACACCGCACAAAAGTAGTTTTGCCCGAACCATTGCTGCCCATAAGCGCCACTTTTTCGCCCGCCTCCATGGAAAATGAAATACCCCGAAGTGCGGAAAACGAATCGCTTCCGGGGTACTGGAATGTGAGATCTTTCACCTCAATCATGATTGGATCGTGGCTTCGATGGTTTTGAGAATACGTTCGGTCGCGCCGACATTTTCCCGTACGAGCGTAGCTGCCCTTTCCCCTAATTCGGACAACCGCTTTTCATCCTTGAGAAAGGAAAAAATAAACATGAACAATTCGTCTCCGCTGTTGACCTCGAATCCGACACCTCTTTTTTTAATCTGAACAGCTTCGAAAGAATTGGTATGTTTGGGACCAAAAATCACAACTTTCCCAAAAGCGGCTGGCTCCAGAACACTGTGCACGCCTGGACCGAATCCGCCCCCGACAAAAGAAAGATCGCCCAGCGCATAAAGGCTGGCTAAAATTCCGATCCGGTCAACCACGAGAACGTTCGTGTCCTTATCCGGATATTTCTCGATTTGAGAAAAGAAAACGAACCGCATGTTCATTTGATTCAAACGTTCACTGATTTGATCGAGATGTTCCTTCACCGGCTCGTGAGGAACGATGACCATCCATAAATCCGTTTCGGTTTGGCTGAGACGGCGCATTGCCTCAAAAATCACCTCTTCATCCGAAGGCCACGTGCTCCCGAAAACGACGCATTTTCGTTCACGCTTCAGTTTTCTGAGTGGTGCCACAATCTTTTCTGCCTCTCTTGCCCTTCGAACGACCTGATCGTAACGCGTATCTCCGACCACCTTGACCCCCTGAAATCCCAGACGGTAACGGTTCCAGTAAAACTTCGTCTCCTGGGAAACGGCCAACACAGAATCGAAATACTGGAAAAACGACCGGATCGCCGCACAGAGAAACGGCAGATGATACCAGTATTTGGGCCGGACCGAACAATTGATCAAAATTGCGGGAATCTTCTCTGCCCTCAACCGCCACAAATGGTTCGGCCAGAGATCATGTCGGACCATTACCGCCACATCGGGTTGGATGGTTTTAATGAATCGCCTCGCTTTTCCATAGGAATCAAAGGGGAGATAGCAGAAAATATCGGCATGCGGATAGTCCTGAACATGCTCAAACCCGGACGGGGAATAAAAACTCACGATCACACTTCCGTCGGGAAAACGCTGCTTGAGCGCCTCGATCAACGGTTTGGCCTGTTCGAATTCGCCCATTGAACTGTTGTGAATCCAGAACCTGGGACCTTTGCTGTTAAGAGACTGAACCTGTTTCTCCAAATTCTCAAATAGGGTCTTTCTGACACGAATTCCTTTCCTGATCTTCTTGTGAAACAGAGAGATAAAATAAAATCCACCATAAAGAACGGGAATCGCAACGATATTGTAGATATAAAACCAGAAAGAACGCATAACAACGCCTCAATTGAGTAGTGTTTCGGCTGCACGGATCACCCGGCCGCTGTCAATATCGAGCATGCATCGAAAATGACCTTTCGGACAGGTTTCTGTTCCGTGATAGGAACAGGGTCGGCACGATATCTCCTTTTCAACGACAACAGACCGGCACCGGAACGGCATAAATCCGAAATGACGGGTGGTCGGGCCAAAAATCGACACCACATTCCGGTTCAACGCGGCTGCCATGTGCATTACCCCGGTATCGTTGGTAACGAGCAGAATCGATTTGTCAACCAATGCGGCCGTTTCCATCAACGAGAGTTGGCCGGTGAAATTCAATGATGGAAACTGCATAGTTTGCATTACTTCTTCACTGCAAATCCGGTCTTTTTCTCCGCCAATAAGAATAACCCGCTTCCCTTGTTTCGAAAAATAGTCTCCGACTTCTCCGTAACATTCCACAGGCCAACGTTTCGTTTTTCTTCCGGCGCCAGGAGCGAGCAGAACGATTTTTTCATTTTTTCCGATTCGAGAGACTTTGAACAGACTCTCAACGGAGTGTTCTGCGGGAGAATCAAGATATAGTTCGAGACCCAGACCATCATCTTTGATATCCCAGGCCGAAACAGCTTCGAGATAGCGCAATGGCACGGATTTGATTTCTCGATACAAATTTTTGTGAAAATGAACCATCCAGAACCGCTCCCAACGGAACGGCTGAAATCGGAATCTCTTTCTGGATTTTGAAAGCAGGGTGATGAGAGCACTCCGGAAATTTCTCTGGAGATCGATCACGGCATCGTATCGTCTATTTCGGATCTCCCGAACGAGACGGAACAATTCCCATGTCCTCTTTCGGGGATCAAAGGAAATGACGCGATCCACTCTCGGGTTTGGACGAATCAAAACAGACAGATGTTCTTTGACCAGAAAATCGATCTCGACCTTCGGAAAACGATTTTTCAGCAAACGCAGAAGAAAGCTCACAAGAATCACATCACCAATGGCGCTCAGCCGGATGCACAGGATGCGTTTGGGT
>CAZIAH010000131.1:0-9989 GCA_964537715.1 uncultured bacterium
GTGAATGACGGCATGGTCAAATGGCAGCAGGCCAGGGGGGTGAAAGGCCGACCACGTTTTCAGGAAACTATCGAAGCGGATTTTATTCAGGACAATGTGCGCCTGGCCATGGAAAAACAGACCTACGGACCCAGGAACATGCTTTTATCTCCCAGAGTCAAAGCGACTTTTACGCCAGTCATCGTGGAACCGGAGCCCGAACCCGAAAAAATCTCCGATGACAAACTGAAAAAATTGGAATACAAAAAAGCTTTTCTCTTCGGCAATCTCGATTTCCCGAAAGAAATGGATTTTATGTTCACGCGCGGACCAGCCAAAAAAGAGACTGAAGATGAATACTCTATGCAGAAAAATTTTATGGTAGAAACCGCGGAATACGTCACCACCAAACTGACACAGTACGCGCAGATTTTCGTCTTGGAAAAGCCACTGAAGCTGACGAAAGTCGGACTGGCCCTCCATAAATTCGGAGGCAGCGGCCAGCTCTGGATCGACCTGATGCAGGATGACAGAGGCAAACCCGGAGCAACCATTGCCACGAGTGATTTCTTGTCGCTGAATCGGCTCTCTCCAAAACCGGGATACGACTGGGTGGATTTCGATTTCTCAAAAACGCAGACCACGCTTTCTCCGGGCAAATACTGGATCGGTCTGGGATTCACCGGCAGCCCGATTGTGAACTGGTTTTACACCTACGGCAAGCCCGTTGGCCCGGTGGACGGCACACGCTACAAAGGCGTCTACGACACCCGCTGGAGCGGCGCCCTGGCGTACGAATTCAACTACCGCGTTGCCGGGTGGACGACGAAGTGAGAAAAATATTTATGGTGATACATATTTCTAACCAATAGATGAAAACATTATTGGAAAAGGTGATAATAATTTAAAATAATTATAAATTAGTTGCATTTAAACCACAAATAGATTATTTTAGGTATGGATCTTCAAAATATCACTGAATTACATTATATTACACCAATTGCAACGATTCCATCAATACTTGAACATGGGATACTATCTCATAGACTTGCTGCAAAGTTACCTCATGTGGATATTTCAATGAACGAAATTCAGGAGCGTCGTTCAAGAAAAAAGGTATTTGGTGCTAAACCATTACATCATTATGCAAATCTTTATTTTGATGCACACAATCCAATGCTCAGCAAATTAAGAGCAAAAAATTGTGAAATATGCATTTTAAAAATAAGCCCAAAAGTACTTCTATTACAAAATGTCGTTTTAACTGATCGCAATGCATCATGTGATTTTTTAAGATACTACAAATCACCCGATGGATTAAAAGAGTTAAATGAAAATTTAATAAAAAGTACATTCTGGACACACTCTGATCCCCATGAACATGATGAACATAAAGCTATTAAATGTGCTGAAGTTTTGGTACCAGACAAAGTTGAATCCGATTATATAATTGCAGCATATGTTTATAACGAAATATCGAAACAAAAATTATTAAAACAAGGTTTCAAACTAGAGATTAATATAAAGTCCGATTTATTCTTTTAGGGTATTAAAATGATTAAAGAAATTAAAATTGGTGATATTCTTCAATCTAAGGTACAAACTTTGGTTAATACAGTAAATTGTGTTGGAATCATGGGGAAAGGAATTGCGCTAGAATTTAAAAAACATTTTTCTGAGATGTATAAGGACTATAAGGATAGATGTGACCGTAATGAAGTTATTATAGGAGAACCTTATATTTATAAAGGATTGTTTCCTCCTTGGATTATCAATTTCCCCACTAAAAAAGATTGGCGATCTCTTTCAAAGATTAAAGATATTCAGGTCGGTCTGGAATATATTGTTGAACATTATAAAGAATGGGGAATCGAATCATTAGCCGTACCACCCCTCGGTTGCGGAAATGGACAGTTAGATTGGAGAGATGTAGGACCGGTAATCTTCCAAACTTTGAATAATATTGATATTCCAGTAGAGTTGTATGCACCACATGGTACTCCTAGAATATATTTAAAACGAGAATTTTTAAGCCAAACAAGTATAAATGGGAAGTCTCATCCACCTAAATCACGGACATTGAATCCAGCATGGTTGGCACTTGTCGAAATTTTATATCAGTTGGAGAAACAACCTTATCATCAACCAGTTGGCAGAACTATTTTTCATAAGATCAGTTATTTTGCTACTGCCTTAAAGTTACCTACTAATTTCATATTCCAAGAAAGCAGTTTTGGACCATTTTCACCTGATATTAAACGAGCTATGACTGTACTTGCGAATAATGGATTTATCACTGAAGAAAAAAAGGGGCAAATGTATAAAATAAATGCTGGACCTAATTATGAAAATGAAAGAGAAAAAAGAAAAGACGATATCCAAAAATATTCCAATATTATCAATAGAACAGTAGATTTATTTGCCCGAATGAACACACAGCAAGCTGAGATCGCAACAACGATATTCTTTTCAGCACAAGAGGTAAAAAAACAGAAAGAATCCGTTCAAGCATCAGAGTGTGATATTTTGGACTATGTTATGGAATGGAAAAAAAGAAGAAACCCCCCTTATAAAAAGGAAGAGATAGCTTCTGCAATACGAAACTTAGCAATTTTAAAATGGGTAGATGTCAAGTATTGTGATGATCTTCCAGTTTTTGAAGAAATTTAATTTAAGATATTAATGATAACTCTAAAAGAGGGTAGGTTGGATTTAACAAATTTAATCCAACCTTTTTATTTATTTCTAAAATGAATGACTGTATCTAAATAGAGAAAACTTTGCAGATTCGATGGGTGGGGCAAATCGTATGAAAAAATTCTTTAAACTCTATTCGATATGGGAAATCCTGTTGATTTTGATCGGAGTAGCCGGATCCATTGTTGTTTATCTGGGATTTTATTTCCCCGATCCTTATGTGTTGGGACGATATGGAACGACCAGCCGGCTTTTGCTCTCCGTGATCCGGCCCCTGTTTCCTCTGTGCGTCATCGGCATTTTGGTACTCATCCACCTGATAAAAATGAAAAAAGTCCATCCTGCGGCTCCTGTTCTAATTGCCGGCAGTCTCATTATCGTACTGCTGATCATTTACCCGTTTGCCAGCGCCAGATTCAAACACTGGTTCGATATCAGCCAGAAGCGGGATCTCTACCATCCTTATCTGCAGCTCGCGCCGCAGGAGTTGAAAGAGATCGACAAAACAGTGGACTGTAAAATTTTTTGTTTAGGCGGATCGACCACGCAGTTCTTGGACAGTCAGGGCCGCGGCTGGCCCGACCGTCTGGAAAAACTGTTGAATGATTCTTTAAAAAAAACAATCGGCGTGTGGAACCAGGGACGGCAATGGTACACGACCCTCCACTCGCTCATCAATTACGAGACCAACCTGAGTTCCTATCACCCGGATGTGTTGATCGTGATGCACACGATCAACGACCTGCTTCACAACGCGGATTTTTGCTACTTCAGTTTCGGACCGTTCCAAGAAGATTACCGGCATTTTTACGGCCCGCTCAGCCGAATTTTGAAAAATCCGACTTTGCTTTCCACCATCCGCGACTTTCTCAAAATGCTCTGGTATCACCACCCGCGCGAAATCGTGGAACAGACCGAATTCCCGGGACTGGTTCCCTTCAAACGAAATTTGAACACACTGATCGATCTCGCCGAAAAGGATGGGATCAGGGTGATTCTGATGACCCAGCCGAATCTATACAAACCCGATATTACGGAAAAAGAAAAACAATTGTTGAACATGCTGAATTTCGAAGCCATCGGACCGGACAAAAAATGGAGCTACGAAACCGCGCTCAGGGGTTTTGAACAATACACGCAGGCGATCAAAGACGTTGCTAAAGAACGCTCGGTTCTGCTCATCGATCTGGAAAAAGCCATTCCCAAAACAACAGAATATTTTTACGATGACGTTCATTATACGGACATTGCATTCGATACCGTGGCTGAGACAATTACGGAAAATCTGATAAAAAACAAATTCTTCAGTGAAAATTAAAAAAACTTGTTTCTAAAAAAAACTTTTATGTTTCTTAAATATATGAAATTCATAAATTTTTTTCTTGATATAGAACCATCAACCGGAGTATGATTGGTAGACAATACTACGTTCGCGGCGTCATAATTGGGGACTAGTCTAGGTTGTGATCGCATGACTACTTATATCGCACTTTTAAGAGGCATCAATGTTGGCGGAAAAAAATCCTTGCCGATGAAAGAACTTATAGCCATCTTTGAAGATTTTGGTACACAGCGAATCAAAACCTACATCCAAAGCGGCAACGTAATCTTCCAGATCCCTGAAAAAAACCTCTCGCAACTCTCCAAGCAAGTAGCCGATGAAATCAAAAAACGCCGCGGTTTTGAACCCTACATACTCATTCTCGGGCTTGACGAAATAGAAAAGGTGATACAGGAGAATCCTTTCCCCGAGACTCAAGATGACTCCATCTCTCTGCATCTAGGCTTTCTGGCCTCTGCACCCAAGAACCCCGACTTAGAGAAACTTAACAGTCTTAAGAAAGAGAGTGAACAGTTTCATCTGATTGACAATGTACTTTATCTGTATGCACCCGAGGGGGTGGGCAAATCCAAACTCGCCGCAAATATGGAAAAAGTGCTTGGTGTTCCGCTGACAGATCGGAATTGGAAAACCGTCCGCAAAATTCGAGACATCGCGCAGGAACTGGATTCATGACGCCCAATCAGTTATTAGAACTGACTGAAAGGGGCGTCGTTCCTTGAATCCGGTTCATCCCCGTAAGCCGATTCTACCTCAACTTTGCACCCTACAAACGGTTGACTTCAAATCTTTCCTTCAACCCAAGTTGCACTTGGGACAGAATGAAGTTTAGCTTCTTTCTCCCATTGCATTCCAAGTACAATTTGCAACGCAGACAAATCATCAATCCGGCAATGCAACTAAAGTGATTTTTGTATTCATATCGATTAGCTTAGCTATAGTATCTCAAAAACTCTTTGACATCATAACGTCTTAATATTAAATTGAATTGTTCAACAAAACAAAAATCAAGAAGAACAAATACGTCCGTCTTAAATAAAAGAGCAACTATTTATTTTGGTCCGGATATCCATCGCGCACTCAAAAGAAAAGCTGCATTATCCAATAAATCCATATCAGAACTCATCGATTCGGCAATCCGGCACGAACTGGCAGAAGACGAAGAAGATATTAAAATATTTCAGGAAAGAAAAAACGAACCTACTGTTTCATTCGAATCTGTTTTGAAGGATTTGAAGGATAATGGCAAAATTTAGAATAGAAATTAAAAAATCTGTAGTCAAAGAACTCAATTTGCTGCCTAAAAAAGATTTAATAAAAATAATTTGAATCATTGGCTGATAATCCAAGACCTGTCGGAAGCGTCAAATTAACTGGAAAAAAACAATACAGGATCAAGCAGGTCAATTATCGAATATTATATTCTATCGAAGATGATCGATTGATCATTTTTATAGATAGTCAAAATCGGACATCGAAAAGATGTTTACAAATAGTTCAATGCTTTTTAAATCACATTTGCTTCTGACATATTTTGTTAGAAAAATAAAAAGCCCGTATTCAGACACGCGGGCTTTTTCATTGATATTCAGGTTATTAAAATGCTACATTAATCCCTTCACATATCCTCCATCCGCCTGAATCACCGACCCGGTGATGTAGCTCGCCCGTTCGGAGGCCAAAAAAACGATAAGATTGGCCAGCTCTTCCGGACTGCCCATACGCCCGAGCGGAATCGAAGCAGTGGTTTCTTCCATCATTTTATTAAACTTCTTTTTCGCTTTCTTCGCTTTTTCTTCGATGAGACTTTTCACCCGATCGGTCAAAAAGTAACCCGGACAAACCGCATTGACCAGAATGTTGTCTTTGGCCAAATCCAGTGCTTGGCTTTTGGTCAATCCGATGACACCGGGACGGAATACGTTGGACAGGAGCAGACCCGGAATCGGTTGCTTCGCAGACATGGACGTCATATGGATAATACGGCCCCATTTCTGTTTCCGCATGCCGGGAATGACAGCTCGGCTCAGATGGACCGCACTCATCAGTGTCAGTTCGTAGGCATGTTTCCAATCCACATCCTGAAGGTCCTCAAACTCACCCGCAGGCGGTCCGCCCGCGTTGGTCACGAGAATATCCACCCTTCCGAAAAGATCGAGCGTCTCCTCGATCAGCCAGTTGATTTGGCCGGGATCGACCAAATCGAGAGCAAGGGGAAAAACAGTCACGCCCGTTTTAAGAAGAATCTCATCCGCAGTTTCTTCCAGTATTTTTTTATCTCTCGAACAGATAACCAATTTCGTCCCTTCACGGGACAACCCCCAGGCGACCGCCTTTCCCAATCCCCGGCTTGACGCCGCAACCAGAGCGACTTTATTTTTTAATCCTAAATCCATGGTTCTTCTCCAATCCTGTTTTGGGAAGAATATCTATAATATACGAAATTGATTGAATTATGCCATCATTTCTTTTTCGCCGAACGTCCGGCCGTAAAGACATTCATCCATCGGAATGGGCCAGGTGTTTTCCGTCATATACTGCGCCATAAATTTCCCCATGGCCGGACCGAGCATGAAGCCGTGTCCGCACATACCAGTACAGCAGTAAAATCCTTTCACTTCCGTTTCGCCGATAATGGGACTGCCATCTGGTGTCATGGAATAGGACCCGGCCCACTGCCGCAGGACAGCCACGTCTTTCAGGGCGGGGACCAATTTTACCATCCGTCTCGACATCTCGACAAGAAATCCGAATGTGGAATCAACGTTCCGGCCGGGCACGTTCGGTTTCGGCGTAAAACACCCGATAAACTGGCCCGTAACCCGCTGCACAAAATATCCGCCATCGGCACGGTAATCGACCAGCATGGGTACGCCCATATACTGGACACCTTCGGTGACCAGAGCTTCGTGTCTTTCGGGTTCGATGGAAATATTTACACCGGCCAGACCGGCCACCTCTTTTGCCCAGGGACCGGCCGCGTTTAGAACTTTGGATGAATGGTAGGTGTTTCCTGTGGACGTGGTCACGGAATGCACACGGTTTTCATGTGTTTCTATTTTGACGACCTCCTCACCGATTTGAATTTTTCCCCCATTTTTCTGAATGCCCTGCACGAATCCCCGGACGACCAAGAATGGATTTGCCTGCCCGTCCGAAGCGCACCACACTCCGCCAATGAGCCCGTCGATATTCAAAAGGGGAACGATCTTTTTACATTCTTCGGCAGTGACAAAATCGACATCTAACCCAAAAGGCCGCTGAATGGCAATGTTGTTCTTAAAGACGTTGACCATTTCTTCGGAGTGAGCTAAAAAAAGGTATCCCGAAGATTTCCATTCGACATCGAAACCGAATTCCTTTTTCATCGAACGGAAGATGCGTGCCGATTCCATGGCCGTTTGGATCGTGGATGAAGTCGAAAATTGCTGACGGATACCCGTGATGCAGCGGCCGGTGGAACCGGCGGTCAGAAAATCCTTTTCAAGGAGCAACACGCACAGTCCCTTTTGAGAAAGGTAATAGCCGGTGGACGTACCGATGATGCCTCCGCCGATGATAATAACGTCAAACAGATCCTTCATCCTTCTCCTGTAAAATGGATTTAATGGGAACCGAAATCAACGGCGGTCTCGGTTTGGTCTGACGGAGTTCATGGATGGGCTTTCCCGTCTTCCTGGCGATCAGACGGGCAATCAAGCGGCCGCACGTTCTGCCCTGGCAGGGCCCCATGCCGACGTGAAGAAAACGCTTGATCTCCTCGGGATGGGTCATCCCCTGATCGATGGCCTCTTCGATTTCGGCCAACGTAATGTCCTGACACCGGCAGATGATGATGTCTTCTTTCCTGGAACCGGTTTCTGATTTTTTATTTTTTTGCTTCATTCTTTTTTCGCTTGAAAAACCGTACGCGCATGGCCAGAGACTTTTCCACAGCAAGTGTGATCACCGGTGTCCGGTCCTGATTCTTCGCATCTCGAATACGGATTACTTCGCCTTCGCCGCGGGGTTGCCCGGCCCGGTCGATCAGCGTGACCGTTTTTCCTTTTTCGGGCAGAGGCAAGAATTCATAAGGAAGCGATACAAGCGCTCTCTTTTCCTCGAAAGTTCGGTCGATCACAAAAATGGCGAGACCCGGACACTGGGCAATGCAGACACCGCATCCCGTGCAGGTTTCAAAATCGACCACGGGAACGTGATTGATCGATCCCGGCATGGTAATCGCATGAAAAGGGCAAGCCTCCACGCAGGGATTGCACGGAATTTCCTGAACACATTCAATAATAACGACGGGCCCTTTTTCAAACCGCGCTTCGGAAGGAAGCTGGAGATCCGTGATTTCGACGATGCCGTCTTCCAGATAGCTCATGACTGCTGCAATACCTCTTTCAGTTTTTCTTCCCCGATACGGATCTTTTCACCGAAAGGTCCAGCCCGGAGCTGTTTTAAATCCGCCACGATTTTATTCTTCAATTTTGTCATTTCATCGGATTTTCCCACAAGTTTTTCAGCCGCATCCAGACCTGCGAGTCTGCCTTCCAACATGGCACTACTGGCTTCCTCGATGCCGGCCGCGTCTCCGGCCACGTAGATGCCCTCGACCGTGGTTTCCAGATTTTCATTTCGAAAAGGTACTTCGCCTCCCAATTCGAGAATATGAACCATCCGGCATCCGGCCTGTTCAAAGAGTTCGGAAGAGGGCCGCAGACCCACGGATAGACAGATCGTATCGAGTTTCAGATCGCGCTCCGTGCCGGAGATTTCCTTCCATCGATCATCCAGTTGGACGATAGTGGCTCCCGTGACTCTGTCCTCTCCTGTTGCTCGCTTGACGGTATGACGCGTCAGAATCGGCACGCCGCACCGGCAGATTTTGGAAGCATGCACCTGATAGGCCCCGATCTCCGGCAGCGCTTCAACGATGGCAGCGACTTCCACCCCGGTCTGAACGAGTTGATACGCCACGATGACGCCGATATTTCCTGCGCCGACCATGAGCACTTGTTTCCCCGGGAGAATGCCGTACACGTTCATCAGGGTCTGAACCGCCCCGGCACCGTAAACACCGGGCAGGTCGTTATTCGGAAAAGTCAGCATGTTTTCAGAAGCGCCCGAAGCAATGATTATTTTTTTGGCCTTCACCTTGTGAAGGGTTCGATCCTTCACCACGGCCAATTGATGTAGCGAATAGTAACCGATGACCGGTGTTTCAGGAAAAATCTGGACGGCTTTCCCGAGGGACTGAATCAATTGCTTTCCGATATCGATCCCCCGGGTTTTCGCGTATTGATCCCGTGAACCGAAGAACATGTGCGTCTGCTTGACGAGCTGTCCTCCGATTTCGGGGCTCTCGTCAAAAATCATTACATTCACCCCGAACCGGGAAGCCGTCACGGCAGCGGAAAGACCGGCCGGTCCGGCCCCGACAATCGCCACATCGGTTTCGAGATTCGGGATTTCGATTCGGGAAAGTTCGTTTTTTCCATTCACGAATTCGAGACGGCCCCATCCGGTTTGGGAACGCACCTCCATGTCGTCTTCGGCCAAGACAAGACAGGTCTTCACATTGGGAACGCCGTTGACCTCCATCATGCAGGAGGAACATTTCCCGATGGCACAGAAAAAACCCCGGGGGCGATGATGTTTGAGACTGTGACTCAACACCTGAATGTCGCTGGCATGGAGCGCCGCAGCAATGGTCTCCCCTGCATACGCTTCGATGGGTTTTCCGTCGAAACGAAACGTGAGTTTCTTTCCTCTTTTGAATTCCAGAATGGGATGTTGATCAATACGTTTCATAATATTCTAATATGGACCAAGAGTGACCTTCAAGACTACATTTCATTACTTATAAACCTGCAAGTTTTTCATGTTATGCCCAAATGATTTTCTGTACTTTTCTTTAAGAAAAGTACCCCCCGCAGAGCGGGATCAGCTGTAATATTTACAGCAATTGAAGATAAAAGAATCG
>CAZIAH010000132.1:0-9987 GCA_964537715.1 uncultured bacterium
GGCATCTGCGGATATGGCATCTTCACTCACAATCGTTACGCTGATACAGCCGGTCGCAGGGTAACCTGTTCTGGGATCCAGCAGATGATGATAACGCTTCCCATCTTGCATAAAATAGCGCTCGTAATCCCCGGACGTGGCAATGCTGATTGCCTGGGTCTGAATCATGCCGATCAGCTTGTTCCCCTCTCCCCTAGGATGCTTGATGCCGACTTTCCACACATCACGATACGGATGGCTGCCCCAAACTCGAAGGTCGCCGCCGGCTTCGACGATTCCGGATCGTATCCCCGCTTCCTCGAGAAAAGCAACAGCTCGGTCAATAATGTACCCCTTAGCAATTCCACCCAAATCGATCTCCATACCGGAAGACCGGAGCATGACTGCGCCATTTTCGAAAAGAATGTCCCGATAGTTGACGCGGGAAAGTACCGAGCGGATTTCTGCGGAATCAGGCACGCGAAAAGAGCTCCCGGAAAATCCCCAGAGATCCTTGACCGGTCCGATTGTCACATCGAAAAGCCCCCCTGTTTGGCGGGATATTTCCACGGATTGCTTTAAAAGCCGGACGGTTTCTTCCGAAACCTTTACAGCTTCCCGGCCTGCTTTTTGAACGATCCGTGCCACTTCACTCGTGTCGATGTGAATGGATGTTTTGGCTTCCAATTCCTGCATGAGATCGAACGCGCGGTCAATCGCACTTTCGGCTTTTTTGATAGAACATTTCTGATCGTACACAGAAATACGCACCAGCGTATCGAGCAGAAAGCGGGATTTTTCTACGGGACTTTTTTTACCATGCGGATTGCAGGATAAAATGAAACCCGATAAAACAGCAGCAGCGACAAATTGAATTCTCATTCAGGCCTCACAAAATCATTTAAAATCAGTCCCTCAAAAGTATCCCGATAAACGGAAGGCTCGAACATTTTTAACAGACCGATTGCCCTATCCGAAAAGGCTTCGATTTGAATCCGGGCTTTTTCGATTCCCCCATACCGCTCCACAAAATCTTTGATCCATGTATCGCCGACAAGATATCTGGATCGAATGTCGGAATAACGGAGTGCTTCTCCACGTGCAAGCGCCTCCTCCATCGCATAAATTACCGGAAGCGTTACAGTTCCATTGAGAAAATCCTGACCAGCCGGTTTTCCTATCCGTCCGAATGAACCGTTCAAATCGAGAATATCGTCCCGAATCTGAAAACAGATTCCGATATTCTCGCCAAGCGCACGCAATCGTTTGATCTGATCCGGCAATGCAGAACCGGCCAAACCGCCAAGCTCACAGGCAGCACTGAAAAGCCCTGCTGTCTTATTGCGAACAACAGTAAGATACTCTTCGACTGAAAAAGAAGCATCTACATCTCTCAACGTGTGGTGCAGTTCCCCTTCCCCCATTTTCAAAACGACCTGCGAAATCAGCTCCAAAACCCTCTTGGACGGATGTGCCACGCCGATTTCCAAAACCTTCGCCAACAGATAATCCCCCATTAGAACGGAAACCTTATTGTGCCAGATGGCATTGAGTGTATCCGAACCTCGCCTTTTTTCGGAACGATCCACGACATCGTCATGAATCAGACTGGCCGTGTGCAGTATTTCGATTAGAACCGCCAAAGAAATACTTTGGAGATCGGATTTAGCAATCAATCCCTGCGACAACAAAAAGACAATCGGGCGGATGCGTTTTCCCTTTTTATCAATAATGTAATCCAGGATGGGTTTTAACAGGGTGTTGTGGATTTGAAGCTGTTTTTTATATTCATCTTCAAATAATGCAAGTTCTTTCCGAATACAGCAAAACAACTGTTCGCGCGTTGTAATATCTTCGTTATGCATGGTTTAAAATGTATAAAATCCTGCCTCGAATGTCAAATGAAAACATCCGCTTATCGAAACAACGCCGGAACAAACAGCGAAAGAGAAAACGCCAGACCAAAAAGAAAATGCAGTTGGATAATCATCCGGTTGGCCTGAAACGAATACGGAGAGCCTTGCAGATAATTCCGTAACTGAAGCGATGCACGGAAAAACAGAGGGAACGTAAAAAAGACAGCAAGTATGTATACCGGAAAAAATCGACAGGTCACTCCAGCAACGGCAAACAAATAAGCACCCGCGATACCCGCATTCGCAATCAGAACGGCTTTTTTCTCTCGGAACAGAACGACCCAAGTTTTTTTCCCGACCATTCGATCAGCCTGTACATCCGGTATTTCATTCACCAAAACGATTACCATAACCAGCAATCCGATGGGAATACCGACAAACAGTGATTCAAAATCCACTTTTTGAGTTTGAATAAAACTGACGCCAATCACAATCAACGGTCCGAAAGCGAGACCGATCACGATCTCTCCGATCCCCCGGTATCCCCATTTAAAGGGCGGCATGGTGTACCCGACTCCGCACAGGATACCCAGTACGCCTAAAATGAAAATAAAATAATGATTCACGAGTTTAAAAAGAAAAAATCCCGTGACAATGCCGATTCCCAGACAGACCAGCCCCGCATACAAAACGTGTTCGGGAGAAATCAATCCGTCCTGAATAAGACGGCTTCCGCCATTAAACGGACTCCAGTTTTTATTCGCAGCATCGTTCCCGCTTCTGTAATCGTAATAATCATTCAGCACATTGGCTGCAAGATGGAGTGCAGTAAGCGCTAAAAATCCCAAAATAAATCGGGAAAAATGAAAACTCCGAAACTGATAAAACGTATACGCGGTACCGATAAAAAACGGAATGCTGCTTGCCGTGAGAAACGGCAGCCTGAACAGACGAATCCATTTATTAAAGACAATTTGTTTCATAAATATCTTCTTTCATTTTTCCCGGTTCTTCTTGCCAGAGAGGGATGCTCTTTTCGCGACATTCGAATCCCGCCTCTATTATTATAAAATACAATAGGAATGGCGGAATCGTTAGCCGCATGTTTTTTGTCTTCAATATTCTAAAATTTCAATAACTTGATCCCGCGAAGTCGGGGCGCCACTTTTTTCTAAAAGTGGCTTATCAAATTAGTAATGAACAATGAGCAAATTTACTGTTCTCTTCACATTATCTAAAACTTGGTAATTTTGATCTTTCTTTTTACGGCAATAGATGAGATATCTTTTAGAATAAACTGAAAAAAATAAGGGTGGATCATTCAATCCACCCTTTGTCATTGTCATTTATACGATTCACAACCTGGATATACGCATAGTTTAAACAGATTATTTGCCTTCCTGAAAAGCTTTGACTGCCTCCTTCGAATCGCTATATGTATCAAATATAGTCACAAGTTTTGTAATCATAAAAAGACTCTGTACCTTTTCCGTGACTCCGCAGAGTTTGAGATCGCCTCCTGCATTGCGCAGAGAGGTCAGGCAGCCCATCAATATACCCAAACCCGAACTGTTCATCCATTTGACATGAGCAAGATTGATCACGACTTTCCTTTTATTTTGATCGACAAGTTCTTTGACCTTCTCATGAACCGCTGTCGTTTCGGGTCCGCCCATTAAATTCCCTTTGATATCGATGACCACTATATCATTATGTTCCTTTACCTCGATACCCATTCTATCCTCCATCACTTTTTATGTTCAAATTGTAAATAAAATATAATAGATATTTCGGCAAATTCCAAATATTTTTATGGCAAATTGGGAGCGATAAATCGTTATTCCCATTTTAACAATCCGGCGATATTATATTGATTTGAATTCTTAGTTATTAGTTTACAGTCTTCGGTCTTCGGTTTCCAGTCTCCTGTTTTTATTATTCATTCAAAGAATTTTTTCATTCAGTAAAAACCTGACGGGTGAATTCTAATAGTGAACGATCATTTATCATTGAACATTTGGAATTGAGTATTTAACATATGAAATTACAGTTGTTCAATGTGAAGTGTAAAACGTTCGATGTTCAATGAACAAAATTTAACCAATAAAAATCATTTAGTATCGAGCATCTTCTCCCATTCCCCATTAGCCTTTCCCCTTTCTCCGGTTTTCAGTCTTCGGTCTCCCGTCTCCATTCTCCGTTTCCCATTCCACATTCCCCATTTTTCATAAAAAGGCTTGACTTTTAATTCAGTTTGCTTAATTTTAAATTAAGTTTTTTACGACGGCACCTGTTGAACATCATCCCTTACACTGAATAACCGCCAATTGAATGGGTGAAACAGACCTTAATAAAATGAGGAATTCTCTACTTTTCTATTATGAAAACATTATTACTTTTATTTCTTTTTACATTATTTGTTCATACTAATTCGATTTCCCAAGTAACCACTTCATATAAAAATGTGAAAGTTCAGAAGCTTTCGGATAAAGTCTATGTATTTGAAGAAATAGAACGTTATCGTGTAAATTTAGTTGCACTGACAGGTACAGACGGGATTATCCTTTTGGATACAGGTTTCAAAATATATGCAAATGACCTCGTTGATACTCTCAAATCTCTAAATTCCGGGAAAGTAGAATTTATTATTAATTCTCATATTGACAGAGATCATGTTGAAGCAAACGATATTTTTGGCTCAGATGTTACCATTATTGGACATAAAAATTGTGATCATTTTTTTAAAAGTAGTGGAGCCAAGTCGGTTACTTTTGAAGATAACTATTCTTTCAAATTCAACGATATGGATATTTACTGTACAGCATATCCGGGCGGTCACACATCATGTGATATTATTGTTTACGTCCCAAAGTTAAATATCGCATATTTAGGAGATATATATTTTTCCGAATCATTTCCTCGCATTGATATTGAATCAGGTTCAAAAGCACAGGTTCTTCTTAATCATTTGAAAAAGATATATTCCACATTGCCTAAAAACACAAAATTAATCCCAGGACATGGCCGGGTTACGACAATGGATGAATTTAAAACATATATCGAAATGGTTGAATCAACAATGAAAATTATTAAGGATGAAATGGATAAAGGGAAAAGCATTAAAGAAATACAGGACGCAGATGTACTTAAAGATTGGGGTGAATGGGGGACGTTTTTTACAATGATAAATAAAAATAGCTGGATCAGTAATGTTTATTTAAGTTATTCTAAGCAATAATTTATAAATCTTTATGCCTTGCACAACTTACTTAAAAATTAGCAGGTATTGTATTGGAATCAAATAATAAAAAGATTGGGCTTTGGGAAGCTGTTGCAATGGGAATAGGAACAATGATTGGAGCAAGTATATTCTCAATTTTTGGCGTGGGTGCAAAAATTGCAGGTGAAAATTTACCAGAGGCTTTCGTTCTCTCAGGAATATTTGCCTTGCTAGTCGCTTATTCTTATGCCAAACTTGGCGGCAAAATTATTTCCAATGCAGGCCCAATCGCATTTATACTTAATGGAATTGGTGACAACCTTATTACCGGAGCATTGGCTATATTAATGTGGTTGAGCTATGTTGTTTCAATCTCTTTGTTCGCAAAAGGATTTGCAGGTTATTTCATTCCCTTATTCAGTATTAGCATTTCGCCTTTATCTATGGGCATAACACAAGTTTTACTCATAGTTTTTTTTGCAGCTATTAATTCACTCGGTAGTAAAGCTGTGGGGAGATTAGAATTTTATATTGTATTAGTAAAACTCTCTATTTTGGGATTGTTTATTTTGTTAGGATTTCTACAAATAAACCCCAGGTATATTATCCCCTCTTTTAATGCGGAAGGTTTGCATGGGACTCTTTCTGCAGCAGTGGTCTTTTTTCTTTCTTATATGGGTTTTGGTCTTATTACAAACGCTTCAGAAAATATGAAAAATCCGAAAAAGAACGTGCCACTTGCAATTCTTATAAGCATCTCATTTGTTATGTTCGTTTATGTTTCTGTTTCATTTGTTGCTATAGGAAATCTTTCAATTGGTGAACTAATAAAAGCACAAGATAATGCACTTGCAGTTGCCGCAAAACCTTTTCTCGGAAATTTTGGATTTATTCTAATTTCAATTGGAGCACTTTTTTCAATATCATCCGCATTAAACGCTACTCTTTATGGCGGGGCAAATATCGCCTATTCTTTTGCCAAGGATGGTGAACTACCGGAATTTTTTGAAAGAAAAGCCTGGTTCAAATCTACCGAAGGATTATATATAACCGCTGTTTTAAGCTTGTTTTTTGCACTTGCATTTAATATGGGTGCAATTGCTACAATAGTAAGCTCTATTTTTACTATTATCTACGTTTTTGTTTTAATCTCTCATTATCGTCTTGCAGATCATTACGGTGGTAATAAGAGTTTCATCCTGCTAAATGTTATAATTCTCTTAATTGTTTTTTTAGCCCTTATATTTTATCAATGGCAAACACAACGGGGCGCTTTTTATGGTACGATAATAACTTTATTGGGTGCGTTAATTTTAGAATATGTCTATCGCTATGTTAAAAAACGAAGATTTATTACATAACAAAAAAATCAAGCTAACTTAAGGGCGCAAGCGTAAATTCCAAATTTCGTGTTTCGGAATAGGTTATTTAAAAATTTGAAATAGTCCACAGTGTAAGTCACGACCTACCGATTCTGACGGAGACAAATGGCAAACCAAACTAAAAGCGCTGTGTTCGACTACAGAGCACTTCGTCTGCTCGTGGGGCTGATTGCATTGGCCTTGCCCATTGTTGTCAGCATTCTGTCATCGAGACCACTTTCGTCAATCAGCGCTTCGTATCATACAGAAGCCCGTGACGCCTTCGTGGGCATGCTGTTTATTGTCAGCTCGTTTTTATGGGCCTATAATGGACATTCAGCAAGAGAGGCCTGGGCGAGTAAAGTAGCAGCACTTGCTGCATTGTTTGTGGCTATATTCCCTACTTCCTGCGACTTTTGCAAATCGAACACAATATCAAAAATTCACTATTATGCAGCTGCGGTTTTATTCATCATACTGGCGTATTTTTGTTTCATCCCCTTTAGAAAAAACACAAAAAGCAAAAAGGGCAAGAAAGGACTGCGAAGTAAAATCTATTTTATTTGCGGTTCTGTAATGATTGGCTGTATGTTTTGCATGCTTATCGCAAAACTCGCATTATCTGACAAGATAATGAAAATGCTTAGTATCACTTACTGGGCAGAAGCAATTGCATTGGGCGCATTCGGGTTTGCCTGGATCGTGGCCGGCAAATACTTCAGGCTTCTTGTGGACGACGACGAAGCATTAAGATTATTTAGGAAATAATGGCACACTACATAATCATTTGTCCAGGATCGGGAAATCCAGGAAGATCAAAATGGTTGGTAGTAGATGCACCTTACCGTTTTGTTCTTTCATTTCAATTAAGCTTTGTTTATGCTGTCATCCAGCTGCAAATTCGATCATAAATCTTTTGGAAAAGGAACCCTTATGCTAAAAAAAGACATCCTGAGGACATACAATTTTATTCCTGGTAATAAAATTAAAAAAATAATTGGTTGTTATCGTTCTCCAGGAGTCCATGCTGTTACAACTCTTCGCTTTGGACAATGGTTAAGTAAACAAAATATGATTGTTCACCTATTATTATTGCCGATATATTTATTCCAATACCATAGAATGAGGAGCAAGTGGGGAATTGAAATACCAAGAGCGACACAAATTGGAGAGGGTTTCTATATTGGCCATTTTGGAGGTATAACAATTTCACCATCTGCAAAAATTGGAAAAAACATGAGTATTTCTCAGCAAGTAACCATAGGTGTTTCAGGTCAAGGAGAAAAAAGAGGATCTCCTGTAATAGGTGATAATGTCTATTTGGCTCCAGGTGCAAAGGTTTTTGGAAAAATAAAAATTGGTAATAATGTAAAAATAGGTGCTAACGCTGTTATTTATAAAGATATACCTGACAATGCAATCGTTGTATTAGATCCAGGATTTAAGATAATTTCATATAAAGGAAATCCTGCTATAGAATAAAACGAAAGCGTATAACAGTGCCCGTTTGCAGATTTGAAAAAAAAGGTAACAGCATTGGACGCATTCGAGTTTGCCTGGATCATGGCCACAAATACTTCAGGTTTCTTGTGGACGAGGAGGAGACGTTAAAATTATTCAGGAAATCGATCAACCGTTATGATTGAAATCCGCGGAATGCACTCTGAAGAACTCCCGTCCGTTCACCGGATACTCGACCAGGCCTTTCCGAACACGGCCAAATCGTTCTTCGATCGGCAGGTCAAAAACGACCCTGTTCTTCGCCCGGAGGACACGCGCGTTCTACTGGAAAATGGGAAAGTCCGAGCCTGCGTCCGTGTCTATTTTCGGGAACTGTACTGCCAGGGGGAAATCATAAAAATCGGCGGAATCGGTGACGTGGGAACCGATCCGTCCCATCAACATCGGGGATACGCTTCTCAGTTAATGGAAGACGCGATCCAATACATGCGGAACAATGGCGTTCTCCTCTCCCTTCTTTTTACGCAGATCAATCCGTTTTTTTATTCGTTCGGATACATGGATTTGCCAACACTGTCTGTGGAAGCTGAACCGCTACAGCGTCGCTTCAAAATCGAATATCGGACAGCCAATATAAGAACCGATCTGACCGAACTTCAGAAACTGTATTCGGATTATAATCGGAATAAAACCGGGCCGGCGGTCAGAAATGCGCATTACTGGAAACAACAGATGAAATTCCCGAGAATCGATCCCTGCTTGTTCTGGGTGACCGAGGAGAACGGTACAATCCAGTGCTATATTCGGGGAAAAATCGAAACCGATTATCTCAAAATTCAGGAGTGGGCACATCGACCGGGCGAAGAAGAATGTGTATTGAATCTGATCCATGAAATGACACGCGTAACCCATAAAAAAAAGGTTTACTCCCGTTATCTCTCGAAACAGGAAGCAACCCTTTTCACCAAGCAACCACTCGCGGAGCGGGTAGCTTTTAATTCACTGCATGGCAGTGAATTAAAAGAAGGTCCCGACCCTTCGGGACCTGCCAGTTTAGGATCGAGAACCATCCCTAAACTTTGGGGTGGTTCGAAGATCAAACAATGGCCCTGCCACATCACAGAAGACAGAACATCAATGGTTCGTTTGATTCAACTCGATAAACATGCCTCTTTCAGAAATATAGTGAGTCCCCACCATTTTCTTTTCTGGGAATCAGACCGTTTTTAGCTCGTACCTGATTTAAATAATTATTTCTCGGCTTTTAAAATAATCTCGAAGGCCGCTTTCGGTGACGCGGCTTCCTTTAGACTTTCACAAAACGGGGTATCCATGGTCAGCCGTGCAATCTGCGCCAGAACCTGAACATTCGGTCCTGCGGCTGTCGAGGGAGCAACCAACAGAAAGAAAAGATGGGACGGCTGTTCGTCTGCCGACTGAAAATCCAGTCCTGCTTTCGATATGCCCAGAGCCATAACCATGTCATCCACAGCCAGTGTTTTCGCATGAGGAATTGCAATCCCCTTCTCAAGACCCGTGCTCATGAGCTGCTCCCGATCCATGATGGCTTTCAGCACGGCTTCACGGTCTTTGATCTTTCCCGTTTTCACGGCAAGATCGAGCAGTTCTTCTATAATACCCTGTTTGTCCCTATGTATCAATGATGTAGTAATTGTCCCTTCACTCAATAGATCCGAGATGTGCATATCGTAATCCTCCTTAACAAACCGATAACACGTTATTCCAATGTATTGTAAAGTCGTTCCACATCATCCGCATTTTTTACGATGAGAACAGAACACTTTACTTTTCTGAATATCAATTCTGCTTCGTCGTGAAACGTATCCGTTCTCGAAAGAACAGGCTCCAGTTCTCCCATCACCAAAAGGTCGATGCCCAGTTCCCGAACCTTGTCCACAACCGTCTTGCTGACTATCCCTTTGACAAGTTCGGTCCGTATCTCCACACCTTTGGTTTTACCCAATTCCGCGATATAATTGAGATAACGCTTTCCATCTTGTTCCAGGTCCTGTTCGTAATCCATCTCCTCTATTTTGACAAAAATTCGCGCTTTGACCAGTTCTTCAAGAAGATGGACATTGACCACATA
>CAZIAH010000133.1:0-9755 GCA_964537715.1 uncultured bacterium
CTGAAGCGCATTTACGGTTTGGGCGAGATTCGCCATTCTCACACGATCCGCATGATTGTTAAAAATGTTCAGTGTCAGACCGGCAATCATGGCATCCCGAATGGTGTTCTGCTGATACAACGCGCCATGTCCCGTGGTGTCCGGATCATACCAGCCGCCCCATTCGTCTACGATCAGCGCGACTCTTTTTTCGGGATCGTACTTATCCATCACTTCACTGTTTTTCGTGACAAATTCCTCCATAAACCAGGTTTTTTCCATGGTCGCGAAGTATTCTTCATCATTGAACTTGTACGAGGAACTTCTGTGATCCCAATTCACCGCATAATGATGGATGGACAATCCCTCGATGCGTCTGGCAGGAACATCTTTCATGACGGTTTCTGTCCAGTGATAATCGGGAAATCCCGGCCCGACAGCGATTCTAAAAAGTTTCTCCGTATTAAAGTAGGTCGTCATGGCCGTAGCGTATCGTTTGTATAAATTGATATAATAGTCTACCGTCATGTCGCCGCCGCAATCCCAGGATTCATTACCGATGCCCCAATAGGTCACATGCCAGGGTTTGCCGCGACCGTTTTTTTCGCGGAGGTCGGTCAGGTAGCTGGTTCCGTTGGCGTGATTCGTATACTGCACCCACTCAACCGCTTCCTGTACCGTGCCTGTATTCATATTTACGGCGAGATACGGCTCTGCGCCAAGCAGTTCGCACAAATTGAGAAACTCGTGTGTACCAAAACTGTTGTCCTCGCGGTAATTGCCCCAGGATAAATTTTCGATCGGTATTCTTTCGCCCTTGGGACCAATAGCCTCTTTCCAGTGATAGGTATCCGCAAAACAGCCTCCGGGCCATCGTAGGTTGGGGATGTTTAAATTTTTAAGTGCTTCTATCACATCATTCCGCACGCCGTTTGTATTGGGAATATTTGTATTGTCTTCACCGACATAAATGCCGTCATATATGACCCGGCTGATATGTTCGGTGAAATGTCCGTATATGTGTCTGCTAATCTTTGTTTTTGCCGAATCGGCATGTATGATCACTTTGTTTTGAGCCATTGAAAAAGACACTCCAAATCCGATGACAAGTGCTAAAAAGATTTTTCTCATTTTAAAATCCTTTCTTTAAAAATATCTGTTATCTCTTGATTGTTCCAGGTTTCTACCCTGGAACGGATTATTTTGGAGGGCTGAGTCCTCTTTTTTTATGCATCCTGGGGTAGAATCCCAGGACGATCAAGTTATTTTTTATCTTTCCTATTAGATATTGATTTATTAATAAGTGTAACCATAGATTTAATACTTTTTATTTCAGCGTCAGTAAAGCCTTCTGAAATAACTGGCTCATCAAGTTTTTTTGCTTCTATTAGTTCCTTTATCATATCAGTATATGAAAAAACATATTGCTTTCCTTTATCTTCTAAAAAGACATTGATCTGTTGTTCCTTATCTTTTTTAAATACCACCTTCATATGTCCCTCGAAATTTTTTAAGATTGTATTTTTTAACTCGCTTCTTTATAGATGCTTTTCCACCATCCGTGGTAGTTGCTACGATATCAACAACATCAAAACCATCAATCGAACCTTCAAGTGGATTAGATTTGATAGTTATAAAGTTATTTTCATTTTTACATAAAACTATATTTTGGGCATCACCTAGTATGGGTATTGTTGCATTGTGAGAAACTAGAATTACCTGCTTTTTATTTTTACATTTCTTAATTGCTTCAATCAATCCATGGTTAATGTACCAAGTTGCCAAGTTATCTTCTGGCTGATCAATTATTAGAGGTGCATTATCACTACCCCATCCTAATATCAAGTCAAGAATGACCGACGTTTTCCAGCCAGCACTTAGACTATCAAAGTCTTTACCTTCCTTTGTTGTTATTCGATATTTCTTTTTATTCATTCTATCGAATTGTGCCTTTATACGTTTTTCGAACTCATCATAATTGGAAATCTTCGGATCTCTTTTACTGAATTTTATTTCAAATAATGCTTCTGGTTTTAAATCATCAAATTTTTGTATAGAGTATTCGGTTTTTAGCGTACTATTTACTACCTCTAAAAACTTATCTTTTGTTAACTCAAATTCATTATCTATATAAAGTTTATGACCCATCGACTCTATTTCTTTTGTTTTAATTATTATCTTAAACATAGAAATTACTTCTAGCGATTCCTTAAACATATTTTCATACTTAATATATTTTTGGATAACATCAAGTAGATCTTCAAATTGTTGTCTTTTGGTAGCAATTTCTCTATTCTCATTTTCTAACAGATCATCGATTTTTTCCTTAAAAGAAGTAATAATTTCTCTAATAGATGATTCAACTGTTGAGTTATTGTATGCCAAATCGAGTTCATTCTTAAGTTTTTCAATCAATGTTTTATCATGAGAAATTAGAGGATTATTTGATAAGAATTCATCCAAATCATCAAGCTTTTGAATGTCACTAGTATATTGAGCCTTACCGTACTCAATAGACTCAATAATACTATCTTCAGGAATTATTTCCCTTAATGGATTACCTTGAATGATGTCTGTAACAATTAGATGTGATAAAATCGGGATTCTCTTTAATGTATTTTGTATATTCTCGATTTCTTTAACTGCTTGCACAAGCCGTGTTAATTGTGAACCAAGTTCTGAAAGACTATTAGAAATGAGTTGCCTCTCTTCTTTATCAGAAGGAAATACACTTTTCAGAATTGATATGTTATCAATATTATATTCTTTATTTTGTGGATCGCATATTTTACTAATATAATTTTGATCAATGTAATGAGGGTGCTGTCCAGATGGATTTTTTACTTGTATTTCTTGAATGCCATATTGTGTGTTTTTATATATGCTATTATTAAAATCACCTACGATTTTTCTATAAATTGAATCAACTAATAAAGACTTACCACTTGAAGAACCACCTATTACAACATTTAGTCCAGGTTTTAGATCCACATCAATATCAATATGTTCATTTTTTAAATATACATGTTTTATACACTCTGCCCAGGAATCAGGTTTTTCACCATATCTCAATCTTGATGACTCTGATAAAGATAAACGCAAACCGTTAAAAGTTGGGCAAGCCAACATCCAAGTAGGAATGAATTCTGAAGCTGCTTTACCTGCTTTACAATTAGGATAAACCGTTGGATCATAATTGTCAGTGGCTGTTACAAGATTTACAAATTCTTTTATCCCAAGACGATCAAAATATTCATATGTTTTACCAAGACTTTTGTTACTTCTTGCAGTAAATCCGTCAATATGGTTGTAATAGATACTTCTCTCCAGCGTTTTATCAAACTGTACACCATCAGGTATAGATATGTCAAAAGTTGAATGGTTTTGTCCACCATGTGGTAAAAGAACAAATTCATATTCATCGAAACTATTCATGATCGCTTCTAGTTTTGGGATACTTGGATCATTATTATTTACCATTTTTTGAGTATAAAGTATATCTAGTTTTGAATTTATATCATCGATCGTATTTGAATCAATATTTTTCAAATCAAACAAAATATGACAATGATATGGGTCAGCATTGTCATAGTTGCGAATGTGTAACTCCACACCTAACAGGATAGTCTTAAATTTTTTTACTGCTTTCAAATAAACTGGTTTATTGACAGTATTGTGATCTGTAAGTGATATTAAATAATCTGAACCGTTAGCAATATCCTCAATCTTATTTTTTAAGATATCGAGATTATATGACGTATTCAATCGATCAGAATTATCTGATGTATGGATATGTAAATCAATGAATACTGGTTCCATTTAAATTTATGTCCCTATATTTAAAAATTAAGTTATTGTATTACTTTGAGATCTTATAATTTTAGAGCTTATATCATAATATATCTAAATCGGTAGTAGTTTCTTGATATAGAAATTAGTTGCTAAATCAAGAAAAAAATCACGAGTTTCTTATAAGAAACATAAGATTTTCTTTATTTGGAAACAAGCAATTTTTTGATCAGTCAATTTTTTTACCCCCACTCTCGTGTCCAAACTCTGTTTGGACACGCAATATAAGGGGTTTCTAAACAGAGTTTAGAAACCATAGGGTGGGTAGAGTTTAGAAATTAGAGGAAGAGGGTTTAGAAACTATAGGGGAAAGATTAAATCAATGAACAATCCACTCTAATAACACGATGATCATCCAGAAGGTAATTCCTCGCAGAACTATATTTCCATTGTTCAGGGAATTCAGCTATTCCCTTTTTTACAGGATTATAGTGGATATAATCCGCTTTCTGTCGAAACATCACATCATCAATAATCAATTCGGGATGATACCCCTCCTGCCATACTTGATGCTCACTTCTTACTTTATGTTTCTGCTTGTATATTGCTAATGATTCCAATAACTCTGTTTTATTATCATTCTTAAGTTGTTGAATGATTGCATGAGCAGTGTACTTTTTAAAATCCTGAATGATTCTGGATAACCGAAGCCCAGATACAATTAAATGAATATGATTTTCAAGTATCACATATGCATAAAGATGCAGATCTTTATGTTTTTGACAATACTTCAGAGAATCGATGATTATTTGACAGTATACATCGTTTACAAAAATGGGCATCCAATGTACAACAGTCGTTGTGATAAAATAGACACCATCGGGTACGATGAATTGATAACGGCTTCGCATAATAAAGTTGGGTAATACGAAAAATATATAAAATCTGGATGCAATAATGGATGTGCAAGTCTATTTAAATATAACACGAATAAGCGTAAAATTCAAATCGATTTTTCCCCTCACGCAACAATGGGTTTCTAAACGGAGTTTAGAAACCAGGGGGTAGAGTTTAGAAACCAGAGGGTACCTATAAGGGGAAACCATAGGGTAATAATTATTTCTTACGTGACTGCGGGACGGTGCCGAAACGTGTCAGTATCACGGCGCCGAAGCCGGGGACCCAGGCGAGGAGGAAGATCAAAAAGGTGACGATCAACAAAATCTTGGAAAGTGTCGGATCAATGGATTCCAGTGCTTTTCTCAAAAAGGGAATACATTCAAGAACGAGCATGCCGATCACAAGATGCAGGAAAGCAGAGGTGATTTTTAATCCCAGATAGTTTTGAACAGACCGGCCCAGAAACAGGGAAAATCCCGCCCCGCCCAGAAGGAAACTCACCACTACTGTCAATGGGAGGATCAGAATCGCAATCGGGATGCCCAGAATCGTAATTAAGAGAATAATGAAGGCTATCGGTAAAAGGATCAGTCCGATCAGTCCGACGATTAAGCTTTTCGCGTATTCGGTCGAAATCCGCTCCCGGATAATTTCCACTGGTTTTGGAAAAGCAAGGTAGATCAGCAGTAAAAATGCGAACAGAAGGATAATCCGAAGAAAACGGAACACGGTAAAAATGGGAGAGAAAATGTGAGTATTGATGTTTCTATTCAGGGTATTCCCCAGTTGAAGCACGGTTGTCCCGCCTTTGATTTGCGCCCCGTCTTCTATCTGTGCGTCTCCCCAAACACAAACGACATCCTCCTTGACAATGCTTGAAGAGGTTAACTGCACATCTCCGAATACGACGACCACACCACCGTCCACTTCGCCCATAATTTTGGCGCTGCCAAAAATCACAACGACATCCCCGTTTACCTGTTCGTTCGAATTCACGAGCACGTCCCCGCCAAACTTGACGATGTCTTCCCTTTCTTTCTTTTTCGAGGGAGCGGTGAATGTGTCCCAGTCCTTCTTTTTGGAGTTCATATCGATGCGGATGGCTTTGTCGGAAATTTCGATGTCGTGGGGGATGGGCAGGTTCTGCATCAACGTATCCAGGGCTTTCATATCGATCTTGAATCGGAACAGGGACTGCTGCAGCGTATCCAGTTTTTTCGCATCGATTTCCATTGCTCGATGCTTTGCAATCAGCGAATCCTTCATGTGTTTAAAATGATACCGGTATGGTTGTTTCAACGAATCGGCCGGCTGTCCGAACCCTTCGATGCTTCCAATAGACAAAAAGATGATTCCTGCGATAAAAGATTTCATGGATCTATACTTCTCTCAGCTTTTTCTTGAGCAGTTCTCTGGCCCGGAAAATTCTCGCTTTCACGGTCCCGATGGGAATGTGCATGATCTCGCTGATTTCTTCGTACGATTTTTCTTCCTGATGTCTCAGCACGATGACTTTCCGGTATTTGGGAGACAGGGCATCGATTGTATCCTGAATGAATTTCTTCTTTTCCATGAAGAGATACTGTTTTTCCGGGCTGTAGCTTTCGTCCCGGATTTCGTGATGCACTTCGCCCTCTTTCAGCTGAATGGGCTTGTCCAGGGGAAGCGTTTTCAGCTTTTTCTTGCGAATGGCATCGATGCAGTTGTTGAAAGCGATTTTATACAGCCAGGTGGAAAAGGCATACTGGTTGTTGTAGCTTTCAAGCGCATTAAACGCTTTGATAAAGGTTTCCTGAACCAGATCACTGGCTTCTTCGCGATTTTTGACCATCTGATAAATCATATTAAAAATACCGTTTTGATGGCGTTTCAAAAGTGCTTCATACGCAGACTGTTCGCCGGAAAGCGCTTTCCGAATCAGTTCTTGTGTGTTGTCCTTCAGTCTCCTGCTCCTTTTACTACGAAAAATAAATCAAAAAGATTCCTCTGAAAGTAAGGGAAAAAAAAATTGGAATCAAGCAGAAATTGCTTGCTTATCGTCGAATATTTTGTATAATACATTGAAATGGTAGTCGGAATCGGAATCGATCTGGTCAATAAAGAGCGGATGGGCAAGGTCATACAACGCTGGGGGGATCGTTTTCTCAAACGTATTTTGACCCCACGCGAATTTGATCTCTGTCAAAAAAAACCGGATTTTATTGGTTCGGTGGCGGCCCGTTTTGCCGCAAAAGAAGCCACGTTTAAAGCGGTGGGTTCCGGATGGACCGGCGATGTGGGGTGGCAGGATATCGAGGTGCAATCGGAGCAGAGCGGGAAACCGGTCCTTTTTCTTTATAACCATGCAAAGACGCTTCTTGAAGGATGCAGGTTGCATCTGACACTTTCTCACAGCGATCAGGAATCCGTGGCGTTTGTGGTGATCGAAAAAATGGAATCATGAGGAGTGCATATGCAAAAGCTGGTCACATCGGCTGAAATGCGCGAAATGGATCGGCGCACCATTGAGGACATCCGCATTCCCGGTTTGGTATTGATGGAGAATGCGGGTCTCGGTGTGGTTCGATGCGTCGAAGAGATATTGTGTCCTCCGGCCGGAAAAAGTGTGGGGATTTTCTGCGGAAAGGGCAACAATGGGGGGGACGGTATGGTGGCGGCAAGGCATCTCCATAACCGGGGCGTCGATGTGAAAGTGATCCTGATCGGGGAGAAAGAGAAGATCAGAGGAGATGCGCTGGTCAATTTTCATATTCTGCAAAATATGAAAATTCCCGTTTTTGAAATCAAAACGCGAAGAGCACTTGAGAAATTCAAACAGCTCGATCTGATCATCGACGGATTGTTGGGGACAGGAATAACTGGTGAGGTGACTGGTTTGATGGCCGATGTGATTCGATGGATCAACGGATCGGGGATTCTGGTGGTCTCCATTGATCTGCCTTCGGGACTGCACAGCGACGATGGAGAAGTTCAGGGAGCATGTGTTCGTGCCGATAATACTGTGACCATGGCGCAACTCAAACGAGGACTCATTTTGTATCCGGGCCGAAAGATGGCCGGACGCATTTCCATTGTCGATATCGGCATTCCTGACCGGGTATCCCAATCCGTCGGCGTACAAACCTTTCTTGTGGAGGAAAAGGATATTCGGAATCAGCTTCCTTTCCGTCCTCCGGACGGCCACAAGGGCACTTTCGGAAAAATCGTTGTGCTTGCCGGGTCCACGGGACTGACTGGTGCGGCGACGCTCTGTTCCAAGGCCTCTCTTCTGGCCGGGGCCGGTTTGACAGTTCTCGGAATTCCGGAGGGGATCAATTCGATTCTGGAAGAAAAACTCACTGAGGTCATGACACGGCCGCTGCCCCAGACATCCGAGGGAACGCTCTCTCTGAAAGCCGAAAAGGCTGTGTATCAGCTTCTTTCCTGGGCCGATGTGCTTGCCATTGGACCGGGATTGTCCACGCAGACGGAAACGAAAACACTGATTCGAAAAATCGTCGGGAAAATCAGAATTCCTCATGTGATCGATGCGGATGGTTTGAATGGTTTTGAAGGAGAATCCCGCTTTCTCGAAAAGCCAAATGGAAAGCGGATTCTTACTCCCCATTACGGCGAACTTGCCCGTTTGATATCCCGTCCGATCGATGAGATCGCGAAAAATCCCATCGAAATGGCCCGGGAGAACGCCAAACGATTCGGAAGCGTTTTGGTTCTGAAGGGTGCGCCCACGGTTGTGGCCGATCCTCAGGGAAATGTTTATGTCAATTCAACGGGGAATTCGGGTATGGCCACGGCCGGTTGCGGCGATGTTCTGACAGGAATCATTGCCGGATTACTGGCCCAGGGGTGTCTCCCTGTCCACGCGGCTGTGCTTGGCGTCTATCTCCATGGGCTGGCAGGTGATATTGCCGGAGAACGATTTGGCCGGCGTTCACTTGTGGCCGGAGACTTGTTGATCACATTGGGAGAAGCCATTCGTCGGGTCGAGGAATGCAGATGAGCCGTGCATTTAAAATACACGCTCCCACGATTTTCTTTACCGTTCTCATTTTTGTCCTTTCATCCATTCCTAAGCTCCGTCCGCCTGTTCTGATCATCACAATCAAGGATGTGTGGGTCCATTTTTTGGAATATTTGATCTTCGCCTATTTCCTCCAGAGATCCTGCCGCAATCTCTACGGCAGCCGGCTCGATGTGGTTATCCTCGGCATCGTGCTCGGGATTCTCTATGGTGCATCGGATGAATTCCATCAACTTTTTGTTAAAAACAGGACGGCCGCATTGCCTGATTTTTTTGCCGATTCGTTCGGAGTTCTGTTCGGTACTGCGATATTTGTGCTGAAAAAAAACAAGAACAAAATTTTTTAACACGCATTTTTTTATTGACTTTTAGAAAAGAAATCTTAATTTTTAATCGAAATGTAACAACTACCAGTTAAAACATTTTTAAGGAGGTGAAATTTCATGGCTGAAACAGGGTATTGTGTAAAATGCCGTACAAAGAGGGAAATGGCGAATGCGCAGCAGGTCACAATGAAGAATGGAAGACCCGCTTTAAAGGGGAAATGTTCTGTATGCGGTACCGGAATGTATAAGATTCTGTCGCAAAAGTGATGATCTTATTGGGTAATCAGTAAAGGAGGTATGTGAATGGTAACGATGCGATTTGACTGGCGAGATATTTTCAGATCTGCACGGTTGGCTTTCAGCTTCCAGCGGTTATGGATTCAATTCGTCGGGATGTTGCTCGGATATCTGATTTATGTCGTTTTAACTTATGTCAGCCTGATTTTAGCCGGGAACAATTTCAGTGTTTTCTGGGCACGGTACGGTCTTATGCCGGCTGTCGCGGGGACACCGCTTCCCTGGTATTCCTGGATTGTTTATATCGCAGGGGTGGTTGTTCTTGTGTATGTCTGGATGGTTACAGCACTGGCTGTTGCCCGAGCGGCATATATGAATCTGAAAGGAAATACCTTTTATACCTGGAAGGAAGCGTTCAACTTTGCCCTGAAACGAAAAGGCGGCTCTGTCATATCTACTCCTGTCGCTATTGCTTTTATCATATTTTTTACGGGGTTGGGAGG
>CAZIAH010000134.1:0-9712 GCA_964537715.1 uncultured bacterium
TTATCAAATCGCTCTTTTAGCTGGGGATGGAATCGGTCACGATGTGATGGATGGAGCTCGAATCGTGCTGGACAAAATCGATCTTCGAGCGGAATATCATGTCGGAGATATCGGCTGGGAATTCTGGAAGAAGGAGGGAGATCCGCTTCCACAGAGAACCATTGATCTTTTAAAAAAGACGGACTGTTGCCTTTTTGGTGCCATCACTTCGAAACCCAAAGAAGAAGCGGTCAAAGAACTCGTTCCAGAACTGCAGGACAAAAGCCGTGTTTACTTCAGCCCGATCGTCCGGTTAAGGCAGGAATTTCAACTCCGGACGAATCTGAGACCGTGCAAAGCCTATCCGAAGAATCCATTGAATTATCGGGACGACATCGATCTCGTAGTCTTCAGGGAGAATACAGAAGGACTCTACAGCGGTGTCGAATTTCATCCTCTGCCGGCAGAAATCAAGAATCTGTTTCTGGAACTGCATCCGAAAATGGAAAAATTCAGAAATGTTAATCCCGAAGATATCGCTTTGTCCTGCCGTATATTTACACGCCGGGCCTGTCAAAATATCATTCGAGATGCTTTCGAATACGCGAAGAAGCATGGCTATTCTACTGTAACTGTTATCGAAAAGCCGAATGTGATCCGCGAAACTTCGGGATTGATGGTCCGGGAAGCCAGAAAGATCGTTGAAGCCTATCCTGGTATCGATCTTTGGGAGGCGAATATCGATGCGATGTGCATGTGGCTGTTGAAGAACCCTCAGGACTACGGTGTCCTGGTTTCGAGCAACATGTTCGGCGATATTATTTCCGACCTATGTGCGCAACTGGTCGGCGGCCTGGGATTTGCCTGCAGCGGGAACATCGGGGACGATTACGCCGTGTTCGAACCGACCCACGGTTCCGCACCCAAATATGCCGGCCAGTACAAGGTCAATCCCATGGCGATGATTCTTTCCGTGAAACTGATGCTCGACTGGCTCGGGGAAGCCGAAAAAGCCTTCGTGCTCGAACAGGCGGTTGCCCGGATCATTGAAAAGGGGCAGATATGCACCTATGACATGGGAGGTACACACACCACACTCGAAGTGGCCGAAGCCGTAGCGGAGTGTATCGGATGAGAGATTGAATTCGATGCTTTTCAAGAGTCTTATCAATTATATAAAAATGAAATGAATAATAGTTTTTTGAAGTTTATAATTAAGTTCAGTCCAAAAGCAATCTCCATGAAATTGATGAGATTGCCCGCCAAAAAGATTGGCGGATTTTCAACTTCTGCCAGATAAATCGGGGATCGCAACGACAGAAGTCATTTCTGTTTTAATAAAAATTGTATTCACGATAGGATAAAATGAATCGTATCTATTTTGCATTGGGTATCCATAATCACCAGCCCGTGGGCAACTTCGACTTTGTTTTCGAGGATGCCTATCAGAGATCGTACGCTCCCTTTCTCGCCATTCTCAGTAAACATTCGAAAATCAAAATGGCGTTTCATCTGTCGGGGATTTTGTTCGAATGGCTGGAGACCCATCACCCCGAATATATCGATCAGTTGAGCACATTGGTCAAAGACGGGCAGATTGAAATTATAGGGGGGGGATATTACGAACCCATACTGTCCGTTATTCCAGAGCAGGATCGTCTGGGGCAAATTCATAAATTGTCTGAAGTCTTGAAAAGCCGGATCGGGTCCGAACCGGTCGGAATATGGTGTGCCGAGCGGGTGTGGGAGCCTCATCTCGCCCAGTCGATCCACAATGCGGGAATGCGCTACACGATTTTAGATGACGCCCATTTCAAGTACGCGGGTCTGGAAGAACATGAACTCTACGGTTACTTTGTGACGGAGGAGATGGGAAAAGCAGTCAATCTGTTTCCTATCTGCGAAAAAATGCGTTATTCGATTCCCTTTCAGGATCCTCAAGTCACTATCGATATATTGAAAAATATTGCCAGCCGTGAAGAAGATCCTTTGATCGTTTTTGCCGATGACGGGGAAAAATTCGGAGTGTGGCCAGGAACATACGACCATGTCTATTCGGAAGGCTGGCTGGAAAAATTCTTTTCCGTTCTGGAGGAGAACAGCGGCTGGATTCGGTTGATCCATTTCAAGGATGCACTGGAGAAATTCCCTCCCAAAAGCCGGATTTATATCCCGACGGCTTCGTACCGAGAGATGATGCACTGGACCCTTCAAACAAAGGGATATAAAGAGTACGAGGATTTTGAAAATATACTTAAAGAGAAGGGACTCTACGAATTATACAAAATTTACGTCCGGGGTGGATTCTGGCGGAATTTTATGGTGAAATATCCGGAATCCAACGCGATGCAGAAAAAGATGCTGTGGGTTAGCCAGAAGGTATGGAAGGTCGAAGACAAGATTCCCAAAGCCACTTTTGACAAGGCGAAGGACCATCTCTGGGCGGGTCAGTGTAACTGTCCCTACTGGCACGGTATTTTTGGGGGTATCTATCTTCCCCATCTGCGGCATGCCAATTACCAGCACCTGATTGCAGCCGGACGCATCGTGGATGAAGCAACCCGGCTTCGGAAAGAATGGGTCGATTGCAGGGTGTTCGATTACGATGCCGATGGGCGCGATGAAATTCTTTTAGAAAGCCGCCGCCTTAATCTCTATTTTTCAATTCTCGGAGGACGGCTGTTCGAGCTGGATGACCGAAGACTCGGAATCAATCTGCTGAATCTTGTCAATCGAAGGGAAGAAGGATATTACCGGAAGCTGCTGGAAATGAACGGTCAGAAAGAGAAACATTCGGGCGAAAGCGTCGCGAGCATTCATGATTCCATATCGGTCAAAGAAAAAGGGCTGGAAAAACTGATTACGACCGACTGGTATCAGAAGGGCAGTTTTATCGATCATTTTCTCCATGAGCAGACCACGGTGGATGATTTTTCCCGATGTCAGTACGGGGAGCAGGGAGATTTTGTCAACCAACCCTATGATTATAAATGGGAGCAAAAGGGGAACCGGGTTATCCTGACCATGGAACGGCTGGGCAATGTATGGATCGGAGAGAAAGACTTCGTTCCCGTTTTGCTTAAAAAGGTGATTGATCTGATTCCGGATCGTCCCGAATTCAAAGTTTCCTATGTACTTGAGAACAAGGGGAATAAGCCGGCCGCATTTTGGTTTGGGGTTGAATTCGGATTTGCATTTACATCAGGGAACGATCCACATCAGCATTATGTTTTGGATTCACTTTCCGGTGACGACACCCTGTTGAAAAGTCGCGGAGAGAGTCAGAATGTCAGTACAGTTACACTGATCGATAAATTTCAAAAATTTGATATTTCCGTTGCGTTCAGCGAACCCGCGGGATTGTGGCGTTTTCCGTTGGAAACCATCTCAATGTCCGAGGAAGGATTTGAAAAAGTTTTTCAGGGAGCAGTGGTATTGTCTCATTGGAAAATTAATTTGGAGAGAAAAAACAATTGGAAAGTCCAAATTATATCAAAAATCAATAAATTTAGATGAATTTGGTGTGTGGAGTTGTTAAAAATAAGTTGACTTTTTGAGAGAAATTAATTATACTTTAGATCAAATAACTTCTATATTTTTTGAAGGATTATTGTTACTTATCCCGTATCAACAACGGAGGTTTTAAAAATGATCGAATATTTCCTTGCTGGTGGATTTTTCATGTATCCGATTCTCATTTGTTTGATTCTCGGAATCGCTATTTCTATCGAACGGTTCATTTCTCTTTCCAAGGCAACCGTGGATACAAGAAATTTTCTTGCGGAAGTAACCGGTGCTCTTGATAAAAGCGGGGCGAAGGCTGCTATCGAAGTATGCCAGAGAACCAAAGGACCCGTTGCTTCCATTTTCCATGCCGGGTTGCTTCGGGCCGACCGCGGTGCCGAACATGTCGAAAAAGCTATTTCGAATGCGGGAACTATTGAAATGGCTTTTCTTGAAAGAGGGTTGATCTGGTTGTCCACATTCATTACACTTGCACCCATGTTGGGATTCACGGGAACGGTGAATGGAATGATTGTGGCTTTCGATGACATTAAAAAAGCCAATGATATTTCGCCCTCAATTGTGGCCCAAGGAATCTCGGTGGCTCTTTTAACTACCCTTTTTGGATTGGTGGTAGCCATTATTCTCCAGGTGTGTCACAACTATTTCATATCGAAAATCGATACACTGGTGATTGATATGGAGGAAACCTCCGTCGAACTGGTCGATCATCTCGTTGCAAAACAATAATCATTAAGGAGGCCGCAAGCCATGCTGTTAGATAAACGGAAAGGACGCACTGCGAGCATTCCGACAGCTTCTATGGCTGATATCGCTTTTCTTCTCCTGACGTTTTTTTTGGTCACAACGAGTCTCGATTTGGATAAAGGGTTGGGATTAACCCTGCCTCCCAAGGGTCAAGCCAAACCAATTCCGAAGAAGAATATCGCCAGTCTTTTGATCAATGCGAACGGGGAAGTTTTATTAGATGATCAGGAAGTTCAAGTCCCCCAGATCAAAGATATCATTAAACAGCGTCTTGCCATGAATGACAAGCTGATTGTCTCTATCAAAACCGACAGCAAAACGAAATATCAGGATTTTGTCAGTGTACTGGATCAAGTGCAGATGGCAGAGGCTCCCAGAATTTCCATCGCCGAACCTGAAATTTAGTCTTGAGGAGAGCTGAGTATGGAAATAAAGAAGAAAGTAAAAGTAAGCGAGGAAATTCCCACAGCTTCGATGCCGGATATCGTTTTTATGTTGTTGTTATTTTTTATGGTTTCTACTGTGTTCCGTCAATTTACCGGATTGCCGATAGATTTGCCCACTGCCAAAAAAATCGAGAAATTAGAAGCCAAAAAGAATGTAACCAATATTTGGGCCAATGCACAGGGCGAATTGTCTATCGACGATAAAATTGTGCGGATTGCAGATGTCTCAAAGGTCATCTATAAAAAACGGGTTGAAAATCCAAGACTGGTCATTTCGTTAAAAGTGGATCGATCCACCAATATGCAGGTGGTCACCGATATCCAGGAGAAGCTTCGGGAGGCTGATGCTCTTAAAGTAAATTACAGTGCCAAGTTTGGTGATTAAGAGGTAATTAAGAATGAGAGAAACTCCAAGTAGTGAATTAAAATTACAATACAAAAAAGTTTTAGAATTGGCTTTAATCATTTCACTGGCTTTTCATATTCTGTTTATGCAAGGTTTTAAGAAGTTTAAAGTTAGAACAGTTCAGAGGACGGCAAAACTCAAGGCTCTTGAGGTTGAAGAAATACCGCAGACGCAGCAGGAGAAACAGGCTGCCGCTCCAGCGCGCCCGTCGGTTCCCATTGCTTCGGAAGATGAAGATTTGCCCGAGGATGAAACCATCGATATTACCAATTTGGATCTGGAAGCCGAGCCTCCACCCCCACCTCCGCCGGATGACGGGGCGATTGTTTTTGTCCCCTACGACGAACCTCCCATGCCGATAGGTGGATTTCAGGCGATTCAGAGGCGGCTCGTCTATCCCGAAATCGCCCGGAAAGCGGGTGTGGAAGGACGCGTTCTTGTGTGGGCCCAGATCGATGTGGATGGTAGTGTGGTTCGGACAAAAATTGTCAAATCATTGGGCCCGAACGGCTGCGATGAAGCTGCTGTGAATGCTATCAAATCTGTGTCTTGGAAACCCGCAAAACAGAGAGACAGACCGGTGAAAGTCTGGATTGCCGTACCTGTCGATTTCAAACTTAGATAGTATTGGATATATGGAAGTGTTAAAAAGGCGGTGTTTTTTTCACTGCCTTTTTTATTAGGTTTTTTAATGGTATGGATTTCATCGATGAAGTTACATTCTGGGTTCATGGTGGTGATGGGGGGAATGGATGCGTCAGTTTTCGGAGAGAAAAATATGTCCCGAAAGGCGGACCAGATGGTGGAAACGGTGGGGATGGCGGACATGTTATGTTGAAGGTCAATTCGAATCTCTCGACATTGGCCGATCTAAGACACCGCAAACACTACCGTGCCGAGAGCGGCAGGCACGGCAGCGGTAGTCAAAAAAATGGAAAAAACGGGAAACCGGTTGTTATTTCAGTGCCCGTGGGAACACTCGTATTGGATGAAGAAAAGAGAATGTGCATTGCTGACTTGATACAAGCCGAAGAAGAAGTGATTGTGGCGCGGGGAGGGAAAGGAGGACGGGGCAATGCTAAATTTGCGACAGCCACTCGGCAAGCGCCGGATTTTGCTGAAAAGGGTCAGTTAGGGGAAAACTGTCATATCAAACTGGAATTGAAGGTTTTAGCGGATGTGGGACTGGTTGGGTTTCCCAATGCGGGGAAATCCACGCTGCTCTCGAAGTTTTCCTCTGCCAAGCCCAAAATTGCCAATTACCCGTTTACAACATTGTTCCCCAATCTCGGCATCGTTCATTACGGTGCCTTCCAGAGCTTTGTCATGGCCGATATTCCAGGTTTGATTGAAGGTGCCCACACCGGGAAAGGGTTGGGGGACCAGTTTCTCCGGCACATCGAAAGAACGCGGCTGCTCATTTTCTTGATTGAAATCACAGTTGAAGATCCTGTTTCCGTATACCGGGCGCTATTACAGGAACTGAAACTTTTCGATTCCTCCCTGCTCGATAAACCGCGACTGATCACTTTCACCAAGATTGATTTGATTCCAGATCAAGAAAAACCCGTCGTCCCGAATTCCTTAAAGGAAGAGATTTGTATACCGATTTCGGCAGTGACCGGAGAGGGAATCGACCTTTTATTAAAACATATTATCAATCAACTATCAGAATTGAATCATGAAGCATGATCTTTTATCGTTGCTTTGTTTAATTTCCATCCCCGGAGTGGGTCCATACCGTATCCGGAATCTGATCGGCCGATTTGGCGATTCGAAGCGCGCACTCGAGGCGGATATTTCAGAGTTGTGCCAGGTAGACGGGATCGATGAGAAAAGGGCAAGGGGCATCAAGCAACAATCCAATCAGAAATTCGCCGAAGATCAGATCCGGTTGGCTCAGAAGGAAGATATTCAGATTGTGACGTTCTGGGATCAATTTTATCCTGAAATTTTAAAAAAAATATACGATCCACCCATCCTTCTTTTTGTCAAAGGTCGTCTTGAAATTTCGAATGGGATCGCCATCGTCGGAACCCGGTCGCCTTCCAAGACGGGGCAATGGGCAGCGGAACATTTTAGTAAAGGTTTTGTTGAAAATGGCATCACTGTTGTCAGCGGAATGGCTAGAGGGATTGATACGTGGGCGCATCGAGGGGCCGTTCAAAACAGCGGTCGTACCATCGCTGTTCTCGGAAGCGGAGTGGATGTAATCTATCCACCGGAGAATCGGAAACTTTACCATCAGATCATCGAACAGGGGGCCGTGATTTCAGAATTCCCCATAAGAACCGAACCAAAGAACGTTCATTTTCCGAGAAGAAACCGGATTATCAGTGGACTGAGTCTGGGTACCGTGGTTGTGGAAGCTGGGGAGAAAAGCGGCGCTCTCATCACGGCCTACATGGCCCTTGAACAGGGGCGGGAGGTGTTTGCCATTCCGGGATCGATTCGTAATCTGAAAAGCCGCGGTACGCATCGTTTGATCAAAGAGGGGGCCAAACTGGTCGAGAACACGGAAGATGTGTATGCGGAAATCCCCGGATTGAAGAAAAGGGGAATCGAGAAAAAGAACCAGAGAACCGATGTGGCTGAATTGCTTTCGGCCTCGGAAATGCAGTTGTGGAATGTGCTGTCCGAAGAACCCGTACACATCGATCAGATTGCCGAACAGGTAAGAATCCATACTTCCGAAGCGCTGGCCCTTCTTCTTTCAATGGAATTGAAAAACTGTGTCCGGCAGCTCAGCGGAATGAAATTTATCAGGCAATAGTTATGGAATCTAAAGTCAGCATCGTCCGATGCGGTTCTTATGAACCCGATTTAATTTTCAAAGCTGTCAAACAGGCAATCGATCTGTTAGGCGGGATCGGACAGTTCGTCCGCAAAAATCAGAAGGTACTTCTCAAACCCAACATGCTTTCGGCCAAAGCACCCGAACGCGGAATTACCACGCATCCGCTCATTTTAGAAGCAGTGATTGCCATTTTAAAACCGCTCGGAGCTAAAATTTGGGTCGGGGACAGTCCTTCCGGTGCCATCAAGGGGATCACCCGGTGCTGGCAAAACACCGGTTATCTGGATCTGGCAAAAAGAACCGGAATCAAGCTGATCAATTTCGAAGCGGATAAGAAGGTGCAGAAAACGATACACGGAAAAATCTATCACTTCGCAAAATCGGTATTCGACGTTGATGTCGTCATCAATCTGCCGAAATTCAAGACACACGGATTTTCCTTGTATACCGGCGCCATTAAGAACTGCTTCGGGACATTGCCCGGATTTCAAAAAGCTCAGTTTCACAAACTCTACCCTCATCCGGAAAATTTCAGCCGGATGCTTACCGAAATCTTTTCGTGTGTCCGTCCCTCTCTCAATCTGATGGATGGTGTGCTCGGCATGCAGGGGAATGGTCCGGCGACCGGGGATTTGAGAAACGTCGGTCTCATTTTAGCAAGTGCCGATGGTGTGGCACTGGATGCTGTGGCCAGTCACATCATGGGATTTAAGGAAAATGAAATCGACATGATCCGGATTGGGGCTGAAAATGGCCTGGGTGAAAGTCAAATTCAAAAAATAGATATCTTAGGAGAATCACTCAATTCGGTTCGATTCGACGATTTCTCACTGCCTTCCAACCGACTGATCAAGTTGGTACCCCAGTTTCTTGTCCGTTGGCTCAGCCGGTTTGTCTGGGTGCGTCCGGTTGCCGATTTGGAAAAATGCACGGGATGCGGTATCTGTGCCAGGAGCTGCCCCGTTGCAGCCATTCAAATGATCGATGGTGTTCCGGTCACGGATTATCAACTCTGTATCAACTGTCTCTGCTGCAACGAATCCTGCCCGGAAGGCGCCGTGATTCAGGAAATGAGCTGGCTTGCCAGAAGATTTGGATAGTAAAATTACAACGAAGGGTTTGACGTGATGAATGAAACGGAAGAAAAAAAGGTTCCGCATTTTATCCGGAATATCATCAAGGAAGATCTGGCTAACAATAAAAACGACGGACGGGTTCACACCCGGTTTCCTCCCGAACCGAACGGCTATCTACACATCGGACATGCCAAAGCCATCTGTCTGAATTTCGGACTGGCAGAAGAGTTCAAAGGCAAATGCAATCTCCGGTTCGACGATACCAATCCGGTGAAAGAGGAAGAGGAATACGTACAGTCCATTATCGAGGATGTAAAATGGCTCGGTTTTGACTGGGAAGACCGGCTTTTTTATGCGTCCGATTATTTCGGACAAATGCATGATTGTGCCATCGACCTGATCAAAAAAGGAAAGGCCTATGTCGACGATCTGACTGCGGATGAGATCCGCACCTACCGGGGCACTTTGACCGAACCGGGCAAAGAGAGTCCCTATCGAAACCGTTCCGTCGAGGAGAATCTGGATTTGTTCGAAAGGATGAAGAACGGAGAATTCCCTGACGGGGTCAAGGTACTACGAGCCAAGATCGACATGGCATCCGGAAATTTGAACATGCGTGATCCTGTGATGTACCGGATTCTTCATGCGGCGCATCACCGCACCGGCGACACTTGGTGCGTCTATCCCATGTACGACTGGGCGCACGGCCTTGAAGATTCCATCGAGGGGATTACCC
>CAZIAH010000135.1:0-9691 GCA_964537715.1 uncultured bacterium
TTATTAGAAATGCTCATAAATTTCTCCCAACCGCTGCATTCCCTTTCAAGCTGTTTCTGAAGTGCATCGAGTTTTTCGATTTCGTCATTTGCAATTTTATATTTCATTCGTGAGATATCTTCGATCACGCGCATTCGTCTCAATTTGATCAGTGTGGCACCTTTTTTAATGGCTTCCGAACCCAGCCGGTAATAGGTAACGATGATCTTGAGCATCTTCACCTGTTTCTCGACAGTGGAGTACATATCGATTTCATCAAATGCGGATTGCTGAAGAAATACGTTTTTGAAGAGCGTGCAGACTTCTAAAATCAAACGCTGACTGTCGGGAAGCACATCCGCTCCCACCAGTTTAACTACTTGTTGCAGCCGGGCTTCCCGCTGAAGAAGATCCATGATCTCGCTCCGGAGTTCGACCCATGCCGGATCGCCGTGTTCGTTCCACCATTGGGAAACATCGGTAACGTACTCGGAATAGGAATCCAGCCAGGAAATTGCCGGATAGTGCCGGGCGTTGGCCAGATCCCGGTCCAGAGCCCAGAAAGTTCTGACAAACCGTTTGGTATGTTGGGTCACTGGTTCGGAAAAATCGCCGCCGGGCGGCGAGACCGCTCCGACAATGGTGATGGAGCCATTGACATCGCTTAGGGTTCGAACCAGTCCGGCCCGCTCGTAAAATTCGGCCAACCGTGTGGGAAGATAGGCAGGGAATCCCTCTTCCGCAGGCATCTCTTCCATCCGTCCGGAAAGTTCCCTGAGCGCTTCGGCCCACCGGGACGTGGAGTCCGCCATAATCGCCACATGATATCCTTGATCACGATAGTATTCCGCCATCGTAATTCCTGTGTAGATCGAAGCTTCTCTCGCGGCCACCGGCATATTGGAGGTATTGGCGATAAGAATGGTCCGTTCCATGAGTGGACGTCCGGTTTTGGGATCTTTCAGTTTGGGAAATTCCTGAAGCACATCGGTAATTTCGTTGCCACGTTCTCCACAGCCGATATATACCACCACCTCGGCATCCGACCACTTGGCCAACTGATGTTCGACCAGTGTCTTTCCGGTTCCGAATCCTCCCGGAACCGCAACAGCGCCTCCTTTGGCCACAGGGAAAAGGGTATCGATCACACGCTGACCGGTAATCAGCGGAATGTTGGATAAAAGCCGTTCCTGAATCGGCCGCGGGCGTCGAACAGGCCAGCGGTGGTAAAGCTGGAGGGAGTGTTTTTCATTGCCGTCATCAAGGACACAAACTTCCTGTTCGATGGTATATTCACCCTCCGGGTATATTTTTATGACTTTTCCCCTGATATTCGGCGGTACGAGAATACGATGCTCGATCCGTTCGTTTTCGACAACGGTACCAAAGGATTGCCCTGACTGCAGAAGTTCGCCCTCTTTTACCATTGGAGTAAAGAGCCATTTCTTATCACGATCCAGAGAAGCGGCCTTGATCCCTTTGTGAATATACTGATCCGAAATGGATTTGATTTTTTCAAGAGGACGCTGCACGCCGTCGTAGATCGACCCCATCATGCCGGGACCCAGTTCCACGGAAAGCGGCATCCCGGAACCGTACACCGAGGCGCCTGGTGTCAAACCCGTGGTGTCCTCATAGACCTGAATTGAAATTTCATCCCCCTGAAGCCGCACAATTTCGCCGATCAACCGTTCTTCACCGACTTCAACCAGTTCGAGCATTTGCGCACGCTTCACACCCTTAGCTTTTACAACGGGTCCCAGCACACGGCTCACTCTGCCGATTACTTCAAACAAATTATACTCCTATTGCTCATATTATTCAGTCAAATACTCCTTTAAAATTTGTAATTTTATCATAGGTTTTTTTAAGACTTCTTGAAAATTTCATCGCAGAATAAACATTCCATTTCGTATTTATAAACTCACATATTTTAGCATTATAATCAGGACCTATTCTTGCAGTACCTCCTTTTTGCGGTACGATTGCTTCTTTCAAATCACGTTTTTTTGATTTCGATACAATTTTAATTAACTCTCTTTTAGGATCAAGGATTTCATCTGTATTCTTTGGTATATATTTTATAGAAATTTGAAAATACTGAGCAAAATTTTTACGATCAGCTAAAATCCAAGATTCTATTTCTTTCACTGCAACTCTAAATATAAAATTGGGATGCAAAGGAATATTGACCCATGATTGCAATAAAATCGGGACACATTCAACTTGATCTAAATCTGTTAGAACAAAGAAAGGTATTCCCTTTGCCGCATTATTAAATCCCCTGATTTTAGATTTTAAGTACCCTGCTCCTTTTTTCCCATAACAGCGTCCAATTAAAAACGGCCGTCCAGACTGTTTAATTATTGTTCTTATTACTGTTTCGCTTACCAAATCCTCAACTGCTAGATTTAATGGAATACAATCATCCATCATAAATCGAAATCCAATTGACCAATATCCTTAATATCTTCAGGTTCCGTTCTTGGAATAACAGCATCAGCAATACTTAATCCTCCTTCTAATAAGAGCCGTACTTCGTCAATGTCTGCAGCTCTAACCATTTCAGTGCCTTCGACATTTGGGGATAATAAAATAACTTCTTGACCATCAATTTGTGTATCTGATAATAGTTCGGAACTATGTGTACTGATAATAATTTGTTGTTTACGTTTTGTTTTTAAACGCCAAATCAAACTTGGCAATTCTCTAATTACACCTGTATGTAACGACAACTCTGGTTCTTCCAATAAAAGCAAACTATCACTTTCAAGAAGCGACCAAAGAAATCCTATCAATCTTAAGGTCCCATCAGAAAATTGCTCTTCACTCTGTCGCGCTCCTTTAGGTCGCCAATGTGAATATATCGCCTCGAGATGTGGCACACCTCTTATATCTTTAGTATCTGTTAATTGATTTAACTGAGGAACTGCTTTTTGTAAAGCGTTCTCAATTTTACGTAATCGGACCTTGCGTGTTCTTTCTGGAGTTTCTGCCACCCTTTCTAAAAAATTTCTTCCAAAAGGATCATCTACAATAGCGGGTCCTACAAATGCTTCGGGATGTCTTAATAATTGAGGAACCAAATGTAGATAATTTATAGACTCAAAAAAGCGAACAATTTCTCTGAATTTTGCATTCGCATTAAGTTGTTCCAAATGCGTTTGCGTTAACAGCAACACATCTTTAGTATCATCATCATTTGGTCTATTTAAGATCAATTCAGAACCTTTCCATACCTTTTCATGTATCAGGATTGGCTTTCGAAAACCTCTTGGTAATTGACCTATTTTAATAGAATATTTCCAAGTTGGCTGTTCTGATAATACTTCTGATAAATGTACTTCTATCTCAATATGAGATTGCCGGCGAGCAGCCAAACACCGTATCTTGGATATTCCTCCTCGATCTTTTATTGCTTTTTCCAAACCACCGCCGGTAGACTTTGCAATATCTCTTAAAAAACGAAAAACGTCTAGAAAATTAGATTTCCCTGATGCATTCGGCCCAACAAGAAAAGTTCTTCGTCCAAGATTAACATCTACATTTCTAAAGTTTTTCCAATTCTTTAAAATTATTCTCGAAATAATCATGATATTACTTATCCTGTTATTTTTTTTATCGCCAACAAACGCATCTCATCCAGGTTCCGGCGGATGCGCGCCGAAAAGCGATTGTCAAATCTCGCCCGCCCATCTTGGGATGCTACAATCACGCCTCCTTCATCGATTTTTTCGTCGGACAACAATAATTTGACTTTTCTGCCTTCTTGATCAAGCTGTTTCACAATCCTGTTGAGAGACTGTTTTGACAATAGTTTTCGTTCAACATCTCCGGTAAGAATGCTTAAATTTTCAAACCCAAGCGCCAGAGCGCCCTCGATGACCGCGGTTTCGAGAAAAGAACCGTAATCGGGAGATTTTCTGAATTGCTCCAGCTTCTCCTGAACGAGCAGAAACAGCTTCGACAGCATTTCTTCCCTCGCCTTAAGATTCTGCTTTTTGATTTCCAGATGCACACTGGAAAGGATGCGTTTCCGAATACCTTCAGCCTCGGTTTTTGCCTTCTTGATCAAACCGGACCGTATTTTTTGCGCTTCGGATTCGGCATCGCCGATAATCCGTCCGGCTTCTTTTTCGGCCTGCTCCAGAATCACGGCAGCTTCCGCTTCGGATTGCTCCCGAATCTCTTCCTGTAATTTTTTCGAAGCTGTGCTCTCTTCTTTCATTTTCCTCTCTTATAAATGGACACCTACAGCCGCTCGTATTAATTCACGTATCGACTTTCTCCCCTCCAAGGGCCCCTTGCGATCCGGGATTTCGATAATCAGAGGAAAAGTCGCCTTATAGACATACTGATCGACCAGATTCCGAATGGTCGAGGCAATTTGTTCCGTGATGATAATGATACCGAGTCCCTCGATCTGGAACGCTTTTTTGAGTGCTTCCTGTGCTTCTTCGGGCGAACGAACCTCTTCACCCTCCAAACCGACCAGCTGAAATCCGAGAACCGTATCACTATCGCCAATGACATAAAACTTCATAAAATCACCTGCCGCCCAATTCGTTAAAATGGAGGGCATGATTATTTACAAAAATCTTGAAACTAGAAACTTGCAACTTGAAACTAATGACTTAAACCCTTCCCAGAATCATGATCGCAATAATCAATCCGTAGATCGCAATCCCTTCAGCCAATCCGACAAAGATCAACGCGCGTCCGGCCAATTCAGGTTTTTCGCCAATGACACCCATGGCGGCCGCACCCACATAACCGACCGCAATGCCGGCTCCAAGCGCACCCACACTCACGGAAATCGCCGCTGCAAGAAAAGCGAATTTAGTAACTTCGGGATCGGTTTGTTGTGGAACCGTTTCCGCCTGCAACGAAGCAGAAGGCATCAAAGTTTCAGTTTCGTGTTGCTGCGCCACCACCTTAAAAACATTCACACAGAGTACGGAAAAAACGACAAATCCTAATAAAAGTGTGAATCCGACGATCTTTCTTTTGAAAATCTGTTGTCCTGCTGTCATGTATCAATCTCCTTTTTTTAGAAACTTTTCAATATTCATAATCGGCGACTTTTCTTTCCGAACGGATCTTGCCGACAAATTCCGCAACTTCCCGATGTGCTGGATGATTTCGATACAATTCAAGATCCTTCCGATTTTTAAACTCCGAATAAAGAACCACATCGTACGCCTGATCCGATGAATTGAAGTTCACTCCCAGTTCAAGATGTCTGATTTCGGAAATCACAGTTTTGAGCTTTTCCAGTTTTTCTTTCAAAACAAGAATATTCTCTTCTCTGTTTTTCCCTTCTGCAAACGCTTTCAGCTTCCACATGACAATATGTTTAACCATTGGCCCGATTTCATCCACTTATAAAAACAATACTGAAGATTTGTATTGATCTTGCCCCATTATAAATTTTTAAGCTCGGCTCCGATTGGCTCATATTTTGAATCGCTTTGTTCGAAAAACCGACTAAAAAATTCATAGAATTCGAGACGGACCGCCTGAATCGTAACAACCAGCCCCTCGAGACAGATAATGACCACATTGCCCAAAACAAGAATTAGCCCGGAGACCAGACCACCAGCCATTCCCCGAACCGCATCGGAAAGGGAAAAAATCGCCATAAAAAGTCCGGCATGGGCGAGTCCGAAAGCCGCCACACGAATAAAAGAAACCGTATTCGCTAAAAAGCCGAGAAAGATCTCTAAAATTTCTACCATTCCTCCCATGATGCCCGTCGTCACGCCCTCAGGAAAAAGTTTTTTCTGACCTTTCGCCAAATGCAGAATGGGTTCCCGGAAAAACAGAAGCACCACTGAACCTAACATCAGAACGATGACAAAAACCGGCACCTCTCCCTTGGCTTCGGCCTGTGTGGTGAACATGCGTGTTACGACAACAATGCCGGACCAGTAGAGAATAGCCGCTACGAGACCGGCCTTGTCGAAGATCAATCCCAAAAATTGACGTTTTCGTATGCCATTGATCACATTGATCATCATGGCCACTGTGATCATCCCGATTCCGAAATAAATCGCTATTTTAAAAAGTTCTGAAATCGATTCCATGGGTTTGACCCAGAGCGTCGGCAGTAGGTGCTCTATTCCGAAAATACTACCAAAAAGAAATCCGTACGTGATGCTGGCGCATCCGCCGTAAAACATCAGCACACCGGCATGCTTGAACATTTGCTTCTTGCCTTTCAGTGCCATGAAAATTCCGAGAAGCGCCAGTACCATCCCATGTCCGACATCGCCGAACATCATACCAAACATCAACAGAAAACTGATTCCCAAAAGGGGCGTGGGATCGATTGTGCGGTAGGCAGGCATGCCGTACGTCGATGTCAAAAGTTCGAAAGGTTTCAGGAAAGACGGATTTTTCAATTGAACAGGAACCTGCACTTTACCGTTGCGAACGGACAGCACCTCTTCGGCAGGGGTTTCTTCCACCACACAGCGGTTCTGAGTGATTTTTTTGATCTCTCGGACAAAATGTTCTCTTTCGTCCCAGGGAAGCCAGCCGGACAGCAAGTAAGTTTTTTCTGTCTTCCGGAAATACTGCATCATTTTTTGTTTGACAACGTCCCGCCGGATCCTAAAATGCAGTGTCCTTAAAAAATGTCCGTTTTCTTTGGCAATGGATTGAATCCGATTTTCGACGGACAATTTCTGACCCTGCAGATCGTCTATTTTCGAATCCAGTTCCTTGAAAATTTCCGGGGATAATTTCTGATCCTTTTCTGTGAATTCAAGGGGCTGAAATCCAGCTTCCTTCAACGCACTCTTCAATTTCTCCTGATCCCGCTTCAGCACAATCACCATAATTGTGGTCATTCCCCCGAACTGAGTCAGAGGATACAGAATATGAACCATAGAAATTAGCTTCTGTTTGAGGATTGGAAGATTTTCATCCGCGACCTGTCCGGTTTCCACGGCAAGATAGGAATAGTGCTCCCCCATCCCGATAGGAATTCCGAGGGTGGGCAAATCACCTGCTTTGTCTCGAAGCTCTCTCAATCGTTCCAGTTCTTTTTCAATGTTTTCCTGACGGAGAACCTCTTCATGAACCGTCCTCTCGATATTTAAAATTTGGGAATCAAGATCTTCCCATTTCCCCTGAACCGGTTCAATGTCACGGGTATCCGTCAAAAGAGAGAGTGATTTAACAAGCGATTCGATACGTTCGCGGCGGGTACGCATTTCACTGGATTCATCTCCGGTCCCGACTCGGGAAAGATGCTCGGCCCAGCTGTCCATTTCGGCTGCATCCGTCATTTGCAGTATCCCCTGACGAACCACGGCATCGACAACGGAATCCAAATCCTTTTCGGAAAACAAAATCTGAATCTGTTCCATTTTTTCTGGTGTAAACATCATTCTCTCACATAACAAGCAGAGTCTCTATGGTCTGGGAAGGAAGACTATAGAGTTTCGCATGAATCAGCGTTCTGATATTTCTGGTCTCGATTCGAATCAAATAAAAATATCCGAATATCGCACCGATGGAAAAGGGAAATTTAGCAAACGCATTTTCCGCTTTCTCAAGCAAAATCTGATACAAAATTTTTTCTATCATTTCCAGAGCGGCTTTTCCGCTGCTCTTCTCGCTGGAAGGAATATCAAACCCTTTCGTGATGGCCGAAAACGCCTTGGTATAATTACCGCTAGCAATCACTTCGCGGAGAGTGTTCATGGACAAATGATAACCGGAAGAGAGAAGCATCTGTCCGATATCCGCTGCCGATATTTCATAATATTCTTTAAAACGACTGAGCCAGTCGAGATTCTTCAAATCGACCTCGATCCCCAACAGTTGTCTGGCGATGCGGTGATCTTCCCTGCCCATGGTTTTCATCATATCCCGGACATCTTCGAATAAAAATTTATCCAGAGACAATTCTACGGGAAAAAGCGTATGTTTCTCGTTGTAAACAGAAATCGCTTGGGTCAATGGTTTTTGAAAAGGTGTATCATTGAGAAGCAGAGCAATATCCGAGAGATTCGGAGCAAACAGGATCTCTTTCACGGGAAAATCGTAGAGAATCTTCCACCGAAGCAACTCCGTTTCCTTCTGAGATTTTTTATGCCACAATCTCAGAAGAATTTTAAGTTTCTCGCAATCGTATCTTTGCAAAAACCATCGCATGATCTGCTTTGGCGTGCTCTGGCTGTATTTCTCGATTTTCTTGAGCCGGACAATTTCTTCGTAAAGTAGGATTTGTTCGATTTCTATAGGATCCTTCTCATCGAAATTCCTTAGGGCATCCTGATAAACCGTTTGTGATAAAAGGGAAGACATCTCACGAAGATCACGGGCTTCGATCAAAGAATGATACATCCGAGAATTCAACAGAAAAGAACGCATTGCCCTGACCTTCGCGTTCAAAAACCCGTATGTCCCGATCTTTGTCATGTTTATTTGATCTCCCTACCGAGCACAAAATGAAAAAGTGTTTCTACAGATTGATCGATCTGCTTCTGTTTTTCCTTCCATATGGACTTGCTGTTCTCGATCGCTTTTTTCAATTCCTGTTCTTTCTGTTCTTGTGCTTTTGCTTCCTCACGTTCGATCAATTCCTTGGCCTCGTGCTGGCCTTTTTCACGGGCTTCTTCGATGATTTTCTTCGCTTTCTCATCTGCGTCGATCCGGACCTGCTTCGCTTTTTCCCTGACATGAACAATATGTTCTCTTGCTTTTTTCTCTTCACTTAAAATTTCTTCAATAATTTCTTTCACAACAGGATCTCCAATCCATCTGGTTTTTTGATATGATGGTTTACTCGAATTCTTTTTTTATATCTTCCATCTCCTGTGGAATCTGCCCTTTTTCAAGAATAATTTTACGCATTTTTTTATCCGACCGAATATCTTTGGTCAAAACGATACTGCCCACAACCACAGGGATATATGTCAGCATCAATCGCCATAAAAGAACGCCAACTCCGATCATATACTGGGGCAAAAACATGGAAAAAAAACCAAGATAGGTGAAGTCCCATATTCCCGTTCCTCCGGGTGTCGGGGCAAAAAAAATGATAGGACGCATCAGAAACTGAATCGACAGGGCCCTCAGAAGGGGGGGATGGTAGCCGAAACCCCAGATGATCGAAAGTGCAATAAAGTAATCGGCAAGAAAAGCCAGAAAAATGCACCCACTGGCACTAAAGAGCATATATTTCTTTTTTTTCAGATAGGTCCACAGAATATTGCTATATTGATCGATTTCATGAAACAGACGGTTTTCGATTGCAATCATTTTTTCAATATGGATAATTTTAATTTTTCCGCACCAACGTACAAACTTTGATGCCCCTTTTTTAATATGACTCGGGTAAAAAAGAGTAATTATAAATAATATCACAACGACCACGATCGGAATGGAAATCAGTTGCATGAATTGGGAAAAAAATTTGCTGCTGTTCGGGTCGTCTTTCATAAACAATAAAATGGGAATGTTGAGGAGGAAAAAAAAGACAGGAAGAGTCGCCCTGAGAGAGGTAATGGCAAACGCTTCACTGAATTCCATTTTTTCCTTGTAAAGAAGATACACATGTGAAAACAAACCCATCAGCATAGGCAATACATGGGCAATCAAATTCCCTTCCAGCCGGATTTCCGCTGCCCTGTTGACGCGGAGCTGTGATTTTGATCCATGTTTTGCCATAATGACAAATGCCATTCCATCCAAATAC
>CAZIAH010000136.1:0-9568 GCA_964537715.1 uncultured bacterium
CATTGCAAAAAGGCCGATTCTTTTGGTACTTTTCTTTAAAGAAAAGTACAGAATATCATTGTGAATACAACGTGAAAAAGTTGTTTGCTTATTAAAAATTGAATGAATTTAATTGGATAATTATAGTATTTGGCACAAATTAAGTATTTATAAATTAAGGTAGAAATCATGTCCCGTTCTAAAGTCGCCATTCTGAGAATTTCACCCGCTACGGTACTTGAAGATTATCACCGTTTGATGAATCTGGCCGATTATCAAAAACATATTCAAAAAGACAAAGATACGGCTCTGAAAATCAATATCAGCTGGCATTTTTTCTATCCGGCAAGTTCGACCACACCCTGGCAGATGGACGGCGTGATCCGCGCGATGAAACGGGACGGCTATTCTTCCGATCTCATTCATGGCTGCCACAACCGCACGGTTGTCATTGATGCGCATCTCGGGGAAACTGAAAACAAGCAGATCAATGTGATCGAAGCGCACGGGCTCAGAAACATCCATCTTTACGAGAACGAGGAGTGGATTCACATCCGAGATGCCGTCGGCGATTTGACCGATCGATTCCTCGTTCTGAACGATGTTTATAAAAAAGGATTCATGATTCCGAAGCGGTTCATCGGAGAAAACATTATTCATCTGCCCACAGTCAAAACGCACATTTTTACCACGACGACCGGCGCGATGAAAAACGCATTCGGAGGCTTGCTCAACGAACGCCGCCACTGGACCCATCCGGTGATCCACGAAACCCTGGTCGATCTGCTCATGATCCAGAAGAAGATACACTCCGGTCTCTTCGCAGTGATGGACGGCACATTCGCCGGAGACGGGCCCGGGCCGCGCTGCATGGTTCCCCATGTGAAGAACGTTATCCTTGCTTCGGCCGATCAGGTGGCCATCGATGCGGTTTCCGCCAAACTTATGGGATTCGATCCAATAAATGACCTGAAGTTTGTCCGTCTGGCACATGAGCACGGACTCGGATGTGGTGAGATCAGGGACATCGAAATTGTCGGCGACGCCGATCTACTCGATGAAAAATGGAATTTTGTGGGGCCGTTTAAGAAGATGACATTCGCCAGCCGCATGCAGCACCGGATTTACTGGGGCTGGTTGAAGAAACCGCTCGAATGGACATTGAAAACGGTTTTGGCGCCGTGGTCGTATATTGCCAGTGTGACCTATCACGATCTGTTCTGGTATCCGACTCATCGAAAACGCGTCAAGACTATTCTGGGCAGTACCTGGGGACGGCTGTTCGAAAACTGGGATGCGCTCCGCATTCCGAAAGACGATCTCAAGACACCGGGATGGCAGGATGTGGGAAAGAAGCCGATCAAATTAAAACGGAGTGTGTTGAAACTTATGATCAGGGCATTCGGCGTATTGGGAACAGCAGTCAAAGAGGCGCCGGAATTTGCGGCATCCAAACGGAGGCGGAGATTTAAATCTTAAACATTTACAAAACTTTGGCAAATTTCAACATTGATTGTCATTCTGAACTTGATTCAGAATCTCATCGCCGAATAGATCCTGAAATGAATTCAGGATGACAGATTATTTTTAACTTTTTATAAATTTGCCAAAGTTCAGCAGTTCATAAAAACAGATCGATTTTCTTTTGAACGTTTTTTGCATTTTCAAACAGCAACGCTTTTTCCTCTTCACTGATTGAAATCTCGATCACCCGCTCCACGCCTCGGTTGCCGATGACAAAGGGCACGCCGATGGTGCTGTTGATGCCGTAAAATTCTCCTTCCAGAACAATCTGTCCCGATATCAACGCATCGCTTCCCTGTGTGATGGTTCGTATCAATTCCATCGTGGCTCTGGCCGTGCCCATCACGGTTTTGGATCCGCTGAAATGGGTGATAAAAGGTTTCATGGCCACACGAATGTCCGGAGGATAACGGTCGATGGTTTCGTAGGCCTGGCGAACCTTCCCGTCCAGAACCATTTTCCTGAGTTGATTTCCAATTTTATGAATTTCTTCATAAAGATGAGAAGTCTGATATCCCTTTCTTATTTTCTTGATGGCGCGATTCAGTTCTTGCTGCTGATATCCGTAAATATGAACACTGCTCCAGAAGGGAACGAGATTGAGTCCGTGTTCTCCGCCGATAAAACCGTGGATCTGCTGCCTTCGGATGCCGAGATCCAAGGCAATCTCTTTTCGGAAACGGAGAGAATCGAGAAAAGCGCCCATGCCGATTACACGTTTTCGACCGAGATGTCTGGCAAAAATGGCCACGCAGAGTTCGTTTGGGTTCGAGATGCAGAGAACGATTTCACTACCGTGTCCGTATCTGGCGAGGGTGGATGCATATCGTTCGAAAATCGGAACGTTTTGTTCCGCCAGGGAATCCCGCGTCATCTGGTCTCTGTTTTCCTCGATTGGAATCGTCGATCCACCCGCCATGATGATAAGATCTCCTCTGATTTTCTCAGGAGATAGCACCACATCGATCTCCGGGCAAATTTCCGCGTAGGCATCCATCAGATCTACGGAAAAACCGAAGAGGGAACGCGCACTGGCGCCTTCGGGATTGCCGACCAGAGTCAATTTCTGGTTGCACTGCAACAGTCTTTCGGACACGATCATCTGGGCAATGACCCGTCCCACGGATCCGCCTGCCCCGATAATAGCTATATTCATAATCACCCCGTAAAATATCTGTTATCCATTTTACTTGATAAAAGGGGAAACTGTTCAAATTATTTTGACAGTGTCATTTTTCGGACCTGTTGAAACTGATCCGTTTGGATACAATACATATAAATACCTGATGGCAGGTTTGATCCGCTAAATTGAATTTCGTGGTTGCCAGCAGAACAGATTGTATTCAGTAATGTGGCTATCTGCTGGCCGAGAAGGTTATACACGGTAAGCTCCGCATGGCCTGGTTTCTCTAACCGGAATTTGATTAATGTAGAGTTGTTAAAGGGATTGGGATAATTTTGCAGCAACTGGTATTCAGAGGGATTTACAATAATCTGATCGACATTTGAAATAATATCATCCAGCTGTATGTCAAGATTATCTGTTTGTGTTCTGTCAGCCAGTTCACAGGCTCCTGCTGCAGCGATAATCGAATATCCCAACGGTCTGGTGGCATCACCGGGTTCGATCTTATCACGGATGTTCATGTGATCCAATTCGATAAATGCATCGTTGTCCACAACATTTGGATACGCATGGTTGGTCAGCCGGTCAATGTAAGTCTTGTCCGGGTTCAATCGAACGAAACGTGCGCCTGCCAGACGATATTTTTCATATTGGTTCAATACGTGCGGATGGTCCGGAGTCCGCTGCACATGGTCGGTGTCCGAAGCAACAACCATAAACATCAGATTCGGGTGCTTTTCAAGTGAAGCCGTGATCCAGTACTCCCCGTTTCTGATCAGCCAGAATTCCTCGGTTTCTTCAAGTGTTGGGATATGATCCGGAGGTATACCGGGGCATAAATTCCGCTTTTCTGTTTCCCTTCTGATTCTTTCCGAATAGTAGGCCTGAAGTCCCTGCGGGGTATCGAATACAAGGGGATAGAGGACAAAATCGAGAGTTTCAGTTTCGTGATCAACAATCCCGTTTTCATTGAAATCAAAATAAAATCCTCCCTTTACACTTTGTTGCTGATTTTCCAGAATGGGAATGGTTATGGTATCACTGTATGCAAGATGGGTCAAATCCCATTCTCCCGTATCCGGATTATAGGCGGGATTCACATGTGGATTCCATGGTCTGAGATTGTCGGCTTTGTCACCTGCCTCGGCCTGGGGCATGCCATCTCCTACCGGGGATTCCCAGTTAACGATCCAGGCCAGATTGGGAATTTCACTTCCATGAATACCGGCTAAACAGATATTGGTAACACCGCCGTATGACCAGCCGATCAATCCAATATTGGTTATCAATGGAATGACGGGATTGGTAATTTCCGATAGTGTTCTTCCACTTGTATCCGTGGAAACATTATTTGCAAATTGCAGTACATCCCTGGCCGCTTTTAAACTGGAAAATCCCCGATTATCATATGTGCCACCGCTGATATCGTCTTTACTGCCGCCCCCTGGAAAATTGAACCGGATTTCAATAAAACCTAAAGTGTCCAAACCGGTAGATCTTTCATCCAATCCCTCTGATTGAAATCCTCCTGCCATGTAGATGACAACAGGGGATCCTGTATCGTATCTCTGGAGCTGCGGAATGTCAATTCTGATGGCCAGTCCTTCCTGGCCTGCGACTTCACTTGGGAGGCGTGTTCTTATCACCGCTGTTCCTGACAACTGGTTTGAGTTGAAAATCAAGAGGAACAATACAACCCATGCTGTTTTTGAATAATACAATTTTATTTTTTGATTATCCATGGTATCCCTCCGTTTTACTCAAATTGGAGATTATCAATCATGATCATTGAAAAGATTTTATGATGCCGGTAATTCTACTATTTTATATCTCTCCAAGAAGATTGATAGGCACTAATAATCCGCTCGCACAGTTGATTGAATTTTTCATCCACGACCTGCCGGGAGGGATCCGCATCGAACCACCGCATGATCTCCCTGGCACCTTCTGAAAACGGGATTCTTGCTTCGAAATCGGGAACCGTGCGTTTGATCTTCGAATTGTCGAAAATCATGCTGTGGGATTTGTCACCGAGGAGATTGTCCCCCCACTCTTTATCGAAAGCAACGATTATTTCCGATGGTACATGAATCATATCAGGCTCGGTTCCAGCGGCTTCGGCCATGATCGTATAGATCTGATTCCAGGTCAGCAGTTCGTCCGAGGTGATGTGAAAGGTTTCGCCGACGGCTTTCGGATTTCCCAATAATCCCACGAATCCTCCGGCAAAATCCCTGTGATGGGTCAGCACCCAGATCGATGTACCGTCTCCGTGCACGATCACTTTCTTTCCTTTCCGCATGCGGTCGATCACGGCATACCGGCCATGAAAGGGAAGCGTTCGTTCGTCGTAGGTGTGCGAGGGCCGGACAATCGTTACGGGAAACTGTTCCTCATGATACGCTTTTGTGAGCCATTTTTCGCAGGCGATTTTGTTCCGGGAATATTCCCAGAACGGATTGTCGAGTGGTGTCGATTCTGTGACGGGAAGTTTCTTGGGTGGGGTCTGGTAGGCCGAGGCCGAACTGATGAAAATGTACTGATCCGTTCTGTCCCGGAAAAGTTCGATATCCGCTTCCACGTGATCCGGAATAAAGGCGATCCAGTCCACCACCGCATCGAATTTCTCATCCTTCAAAATCTGCTTAGCTGAAGCCGTATCGCGGATGTCCCCGTGCAGCACCCGGACTCCTTTCGGCACGGGGCGGCCGGTTTGCCCCCGGTTGAAAAAGGTCAATTCGATTCCTTTGGACACGGCCCGTTCCGAACAGGCCGAACTGATAATTCCCGTACCGCCTATAAATAGGACTTTCATTCTATCTCCAATCATGGGTGTTCAGTTAAAAAAGCATTTAATACCTTAAAGATCTTAAAACTCTTTTTGACCGGACAATGAGGATTCAGGATGATTACAGTATGCAAGTGTAAGGCAACTTATCGTATTCCTTCGATTCCTGCCTTGAAAATTTTCAGTCCGTCTTCCGAACCCAGCCAGGGGTGAATCGCTCTTTCCGGGTGGGGCATCAATCCCAGAATATGCCCGGAGGGATCGGTAATGCCTGCCCGTCCGCGCGGTGAACCGTTCGGATTTTCCGGATAAGCGTCGGTTCCTTGGGGAGAGCCGTACCGCAATGCCGTCTGTTTTTCATCGAAATCGTCCGGCAGGAGCAGCCGTCCTTCTCCGTGCGCCACGGGCATGTGGATGATCTGTCCTGCCAGTCCCGATGTCCAGATGCAGGGATTTTCGACCACGTGTACATCGACCCAGCGGCTTTCGAAAAGCGCGGACCGGTTTCTGTCCAAAAGGGCGTTGGGCCGGCCGATTTCCCCGGTTCCTGGGAGCAGACCCGTATTGACCAACACCTGAAACCCATTGCATATTCCGATGATCGGAATCGATTTTTCTTTTGCTTCGAGAAGCTGATCCCTGAGCCGGTAGATCAGATCGATGGCAAAGATACGGCCGGCCGCAAGATGGTCCCCGAACGAGAATCCGCCGGGAAGGGCAAGCATATCGCAGTCCGTCAGTTTGACTTGATGTGTGATGAGATCGGCGGTCAGATGGCAGAGCGAGGGATCGGCGCCGGCCAGACGAAACGCATCCATGGTTTCGTGATGGCAGTTCGTGCCCGGTGTGTACAAAACGTGAACTCTGGGACGCATCATCGGACCACCTTTCTGAACGGACTTTCCCAGACTTCGATCAGTTTTTTCATCGGCAGATGAATGGTCTGTTCACCCGTATTCAGTGTCAGTTCCGGATCGTTCACAATGACTCCTATGGGAATGGCGTTGAATTTTTCGATCATTTCTTTTTCTTTGGTTTCTTCCGTTTCCACGAGAATCGATCCGATCATTTCGGCGAACAGTCCGGTTTCGGGCTGTTTCAGATCGAGCGATTGGCTGAGAGCGGATAGATCGATCCGGCATCCCAGTCCGCTGCCGAGCGCCATTTCGAAAAGACGGCGGATCAGGCCGCCTTCTCCCAGAGCAGAGGCCGAAAGCATCCATCCCGATTCCTGCGCGGTTCGAATTGTTTGCCGCAGACTTTGAATCTCCTCAATTGGAGGATCGGGCAGTCCGATTCCCCGTTGATTGAACGTATCGAGATAAATCGATCCGCCCAGTTCGGATGAAACCGGACCGATCAAATAAAGTCGGTTTCCGGTCCGGGTCCAGGGTTTCGGAATCACTTTTCGGATGTCGGGCATGCGTCCGAGCGCCAGAACGCAGAGCGTGGGAGGCACGTCCAGTCGGTTGCCTTTTTCGTCGGTAAACGTGCCGCTGGAGCTGTCTTTTCCGCTGATGAAGGGAGTTTTCAATTTTCGGGAGAGATCCGCGCAAGTGGAAACCATTTCTTTGAGGGCCCATGCGACTTCCGGAGAAATTTTCGGAGTGTAAAAGTTGTCGCACAGGACGATGTCATCCGAGCGAAATCCTGCGGCCACGAGTTTGGACATAGCTTCGATAATCATGAGTTTTGCGCAGCCGGCCGGATCGATTTCACCGTAAAACGGATTGAATGCCACGGCCGTTCCGGCGCCGAACAGTTTCCCCCGAACAGGCGCAGAAACCCAGCAGTCATTCGGCATGCGGCCGTTTCGTCCTCCGTACGGTCCGACAATGACGGTTCCCTGAACCGTGTTGTCAAACTGGGTGCCTGCGGCGGATTGGTCACAGAGGTTCAAATGGCCGAGCACACTGCAAACCGCAGAGAACCACTCTTCCTCATTTTGAAGGGGAGAGGGTGGTTCATATTTCTGTTGTATTTCCGGTTTTTTGATTTCGATTTTGGGAAGCGGACAACCCTTGCGCAAATCCTTGAAGCTTAGATCTACAACCACCTCTCCGGTCAGTTCCGGAGCCACCGGCAATTTTCCAGGATCGGCTTCCCCGGAATTATCATAAATCACCTGACACCGGCCCGTGTTTGTAAATTTTCCCACGATGGACAAAGCGACTTCGAAGCGGTCAAGGATGGAAAGCGCTTCTTCGATTTTATCCGGAGGCACGCAGAGGAGCATCCGTTCCTGGCTTTCCGAAATCCAGATTTCCCAAGGGTGCATGCCTTCGGTTTTCAGCGGAACCCGTGCCAGATTGATCCAGACGCCGGTTTCCGACCCCATTTCTCCGGCGGCCGAAGAGAGTCCGGCCGCTCCTAGATCCGTGACGGCCCGGAGGCAGTCTCTGTCTCTGAGCACCGGAATGGCCTCCATGAATTTCCGCTCTTCGATCGGCTGGCCGATCTGTACATGGGAAGCATCCACAACCGATGTTTTCTCGGTCATCGAACCGGAACTGACCGTGGCCCCGTGCAGTCCGTCCCGTCCCGTGGGTCCTCCGATCAGGACGGCAATATCCCCTGGCAGGGGATGGCCTTTGGGAGCACGGTTCGCCGGAAGCATGCCGATGGAATGTCCCAGGGCAAAACATTTTCCCGTGTATCCGGGATGAAACCGGTACAGGGGAAACATCATGGGAATGCCCATGGGATTGCAGTAGTCCGCGGTTCCCCGGATCGCTTCCAGTAAAAGGGTTTTCGGATGGAGCACGCCCTGCGGAACCGATGTCCAGTCCATGCGGGGATCGCCCAGTCCCATGATCGTGCTGCCGCCGATAGGCCAGGCGCCCTGTCCGCATCCGAGTGTGTCCCGGATCACGCCGCCGTGTTTGGTCATGATGCCGCCGTACGGGCTGACGGCCGAAGGCGAATTGTGCGTTTCCCCTTTGAGCGTCAAAGCCGTGCCGCCGTAGAAGTCCATCACCCCGGCATTGTCCTCGAAGGAAGACAGTACCAGCGGATGATCGATTTCGCGGGTCGCGTCCATGAGCATTTGAAGCAGACCGAGACTTTTCCATGTGGTATGAAAGCAGTGATCCGACCAGGTCTGGGCAAACATTTCGACTTCCGCATCGGTGAGCGGACGGTGCATCGATTGTGAGATTTTTTGAAGGGTCTCCATCTGATCCGCATCGAGAAAAAGGCGGCGCGTTTCGCTGAGCCGAAGCAGCTGGTTTCTGTCCAGATGTTCAAGCTCGATCAATTCCACCGGACCGGTTTCCCCTTTGGGTCGGAGAGAATCCCATTCCATGTGATCCGGGATGATCATTTGGACCTGTGCATTGTAAAGGTATCGTTTGACGATTTCTTCGGCTGTGGCCGTGTCGATTCCGTGGAACTGATACCGGTGTGCAAGACGCGCCCAGATGAGGTCATCGATTCCCAGGGAACGGGCGCCTCGTAAGATCGAAGGCAGTTCGGGGTCCGTGACCGCGCGCTGGTAGCCGACTTCGATGATCGGGCCCTGCGACGCATCCAGATCCGAAACCGGATGGATCGATTCCGCATTGGGATGACAAAATAGGATTTTCAGGGTTTGTGCTTTTTCCGGGGAGATGCCTTCGAGCCGGTACACCCTTTCAATGGAAAGACCGGTCAATTGGTCGAATCCCTCGTTTTTCAACCGTTGAAACAAAATTTCGGATTCCGGATCGGTTCCGGTTCTCCGTGTATAGAGCGTTGATATCAATGGATTCTCCTTGAATGGAAAAAATAAAATTTGAATACATACTAATGTGGAATAAGGAAAATGTCAAGAACAAAATATGGTTTTTTACAAAAAATTTATTTTTATCTGTCGTCAACAGTATTCAGTGAAGAACCGATGTTGTTAAAGCCTTGATAAAATGTGATGTAATATTGCAAGACCTTTTAATAGGCCACTTTTTTTAGAAAAAAGTGGCGCAAAAAACTTGCGGCTACCGAAAAATCTCCTGAAAACGCCGCTTCGTTCATTGAAGGAATTAAACTCATCCCGCTCTATCAATTGTATTTATAAATTATTGAAGCGGGAATCAGACAGCAATTCCTTCCCGTTCCGTAAAAAGGAACGGCCGTGAACTCACCGTCATTTTCCGAGACGGAGATTTTTCGAATGC
>CAZIAH010000137.1:0-9521 GCA_964537715.1 uncultured bacterium
TAAGTGAAATATAGTATTTTCTCAGATTTTTGGAGGTCCTTTTAATAAATATCATATTTTGTAGATCTAACAGTCGATCATATTTATGTCGGGATAGAATCCCGACTACGAACTACCAACTGTACAAATTCGGAATACACATCATTGTACATAATTTTCTTCCATTATAAAATTTAAGAATTCATTATAATTATCTTCATTTGGATTCTGTTCGATAGCTTTTTTTATATTATTTATTGCCATTTCATTATTGCCTACTGAGTAATTCAGTAAGGATTGAGTATAATAAACTTCGGCTTTGTTACTATAATTTTGAAATAATTCATTTAACCTTGTTTGTGCAATTTCCATGAAACCCAAATAAAAATAAATCTTGATAATATAAATCTTTGACGAAAGTTCTGCATTGTTTATTTGAATGCTTTTATTAAAATAATCAATCGACAAATCGAACCATTTTCTCATAAAAAAAGCTTTTGCAAGTTGATAATATGTTTCCCCCAAATTATAATTTAATTCCAGTGCTTGATTCAATGCTAAAATTGCCTCTTCACTGTCATCCATTCCAATAAATAATTTTCCAAGTAGTTCATGAATTTCCCCATTTGATGGTTCTAAGTATGAGAGACTAATTAAAGAAATTGCACATTTTACAAGATTTCCTTTTTCTCTATTTTTCCTATATTGTTTCCAATAGTGGTCGATTTTGCTTAACATTTCAGTACTATCTTGCTGATTTTGAAATGCATCGTATTCACTTAAATCTGAATTTAGTTTTTTATTGCAATACCTTCTAAAATACATTTCCTTACTTTTTGCCCAACGACCATACAAAGAATTTAAACGATCAGTTGTATCAAATGTTGTTATATGCCATTTTCCCCCTTTGCCTTCAATTATCTTAAACTTATTATCCAATATTGTCAGCTTATTTTTGATGGTATCATACATGGCTATTGAAAAATATAGAGATTTTTCAAATTTAGTAGCCGACAAATTGTATTTCTCTATCGGTAAAGAGAAGAATGTTATATATTCAAACTTTGCATACGGAACATTAAAAGAATATTTTCTTAGTTTATTTAGATAATAAAAAAAACTAACATGATCAAATTTATTCTGATTTATACTCAGATCTTTAGTTAAATGAGAACTATCATTATCTTCTGAATATAGAATTGCTTTCATGACAAAATCATTTATATCCAATAAATAATCGCCAAGTTTGCCATAAATAATTGGATTCATCTGTGATATTTCTTCTTTACCATTGAAAAAATAGTATTCCCTCCTTTCTTTTCTATATTTTTCAACTTTATTCTGTAAAATAAGCCTATTAACAGAAACACATTTTATTTGAAAGATTAAAATAATGATAAAAAATAATTGGATTCGATACTTGGTAAACATTATTTACTCCTATTAACGATAACTATTCATACGATAATCTGTATTTTTAGTAACGTAAATCAGAGTTCTACCCCGGTATTTATTCTGATCAAAAAACAATTAAAAATAAGATGTGCATGAACAAAAATCGAATCTTATGTCTACAACCCAAATAACAATCTCCTTAAAAAGAGCTGAGGGAAGTTGAATCGCTGTTACAATCAACTCTTCTTTTTAGTTCAATTAATTCGATTAATTTCTTTTGATTTTTATGTCTAAGAAGTTCTCTCAAAGCATGTTCAACCAAATCGTTATGTGTTTTTATCCCTGTAATCTTGATACACTTTTTTATCAATATATCATCTATCCAAATATTCATTCTACTCATAGCAAATAATCCTTGTTATATGAATATATAGATATGATATGTATCTTACAAATAAATTTTATCACTACGAAAACAGTTGGTTTCGAGCTGCCGGAGGTGTTCCTCACCTTCGGCTATTATCCGGCAAGGAGAAGAACTCCTCGCCGAGCAGGAAACAATAAATCCTAAAACCAACTATCGCATCAGAACCAATTTTTTCGTCTGCATTTTTTCTTTCGTTTTCATCCGAACAAAATAAATCCCGCTCGAAACGGCTTTTCCCGATGAATCCGTGCCGTCCCAGGAAACCGTATGATTTCCCGGATTATGCCAACGATGATCCAGCTCGGAAACGAACCGTCCTCTCACATCAAAAACGGCCAAGCGGACATTGCTTCGGCATGGAATAGAGTAACAGATTTGTGTCGTGCTGTTGAACGGATTCGGATAATTCTGGGACAACCGCATTACCGAAGGCACTTGTCCGTGACCGGATTCTTCCACTGAAGAAATCACTCCCGTTCCTTCGGCAGTATAGTACCGTGCGGCAAACTCCTGCAGGTATTGATTGGCAATATCCGCATCGTGAATAATCAGCGTATTTTCATCATTGATTGTTTCCGCATTGGTGGACCAATTGTGCGATCCTGTGACAACAACTGGATCGTCACACGAACCGTCCCCGTCCGCAATGAGATACTTGTGGTGCAGTAATCCATCCTCCTTGTCCAGAAGCACATCCGCAGAAGGATTGTTCGACAGACGTTCCCACTCGCTCAGATCTCCGTTGCTTTCTTTCTGGCTCGTATCGAACACGCCGCTCAGCCGGAAAATATTCTCTTCAAGCAACTTGTCCGTCATGGCTGTGCCGATACCATCGTGCGTGAATGAGAAAATGCAGAAATACAAAGATTGGTGAGCGTGTTGAATCTCTTCGATAATCCGTTGAGTCGTTCGGTCGCTCGGACTCATGTAGGGATGAATCGGTATTTCGTTGACCGGAACCGTATGGGGAATATTGTTCATTTTCCGGTAACCGAACCGGGACAGAAGCGGATCGGGCGTTTCGCTTTCCGATCCCCACATCTCTTCGAATTCGCGCGTATAGATTTCAGCCAGAGCCTGATCCTGGATTTCGATGGCATTCTCTTTGGCCGCAGGATAACTTCCGTAATAGGTCAGATTATACGATCCGGTCCAGACCCAGTCGTCATCAAAAGCAGAATCATTCCGGTGGTCGAACACGGCAAATTTATTGTGCATGATCCCTTCACCCTCATTGCTGCCGAATGCATCACTGATCACGGGAATCCCTGCATTGATCAGTTCCTGAATTTCGGGATCATTGAAATATACATCATCGCAGATAAACCGGATTTGGACGCCGCGCTGGCTCGCGGCAATAAGCGAATCCCGAACATTTGGCTCGGTCAGTTTCATGAAACAGCCATCGATGGAATATTTCGCCTGACCGATTCTGTAGCCGAGCCGGTTCGCCAGATCCTGATCCCCTAAAGCCACGTTTTCCTTTGCAATAGAATCGACCACGGAACCATTGAAATAAACGTGGATTTCACCTTTGGATGAAAGATCCGAAATCGTGATAAAAAGTCGGTCTCCCGAAAAATTCCTGTTTTCAGAATCCTCCGAACAGATCCGGTAATGATAAATGTGTGCCGACTCTAGTCCCTCGATGTCAATCCAGTGTTCTGTGGCAGGCGTCTCATCGCGGATACTGTCCCCGTAAGAACGGGTCTCTCCGTAATAGACCGTCCCAGACGAAACCACATCTGTGATCCAATGAAGCGTCACACCGTCCTGACCCCATTCTACCACATCGGGTCCTGAAACGATCTGCGGCCCTCCACAGGGAAGGATGTCCGCGGTATCTCTCGGAACGATTTCATAACCGTACTTAAAAGGCGGGCCCGCTTCGGCATACTGTTTCAAAATGCCGATCACATCGAAAGTAGTTGTCGGTTCGTGGAGATCCGTATCCAGATCGATATACAATGTTGTCTCTCCTGTGGAGTCTTCAATCGAAGAATTGCTTGCATTGTACGTCACACGATTGATGCGGACCAAACGTCCCTCATTGGGTTCGGTGTAATCGGACTGAAACGTGGCATTCACTTCGGCACAGGTCAATACCATCGGTTCTGGAATCGGGTAATTCGAACTGTGAATCACTGTATTTTCAAAATCAGGGACAATCTCCGTCATACCCTTGTATTGACTCAATATTCCAGTGACAGTAACACTGTCTCCTCTTGAAAAAAGTTTAGTCCTTTCGGATGAATAGAGAGCGATACCCGCGGTCTCATCTTGAATATAAACTTCGGTCTGTGTGGATGAAAAGGTTTGACTTCCCGCCGTGACGATGCCACTCACCGTCACCTCCTGCCCTTCGAAAAAGGGGGTGGTCAACTGACCCATTGCATCGTTCTGGTGGAGCTGAATAATTTGAAGTCCTGATTGTTTGATTACGATGGAAGGAAAAGAGCGAATCGGTTTCAATGTGCCGCCGATACCGGACGTCATGATTTTAAAAACAGATATCCCGGCAGTATCCGGTGAAACCGCAGAGAGAATCGTGACTATTCCCGAATCCGTGGCAGTGACCGACATCCCGGATACGTGAAGTGTATCTCCCGAAATTTCCAGCCCGGCATCGGACAATCCGCTCCCTTCAAACAAAATATCAATAGATTGTTGTGACCATTTCCAATTCTCTGGAATAATGATGTCCATCCGATTCAGCGAAAAATTCATCTCGCCAATCATCGTGATTCGGATATCCACTGTATCGGAAAGCCCGGTTTCCGTGGGAGAAATCGTGGCCGATCCGGTTCCGTCTTCGGAATGCGGCGGAGGTTCGGGACTGTTCAGCGAATTCTGGGGATGCACTTCTGAATCGGGATGAACCACAAAATCATTGGCGTTGTCATCGGTATCATATCCGTTGCCGTCCTTTTCCTCAGACCCGCCGGAAGCCATGGATCCGGCCGTCGAATTTTCCGATGCCTTTCTTTCGAGCGCCCCCCCCGTTTCGGTTTCACCCGCATCTCCCGATCCTTCGGGCGAATCTCCCCCTTCCCAGGCGACCAAATCAACCACTTCCTCTTCCGGATTCAAAAGCGCGACATGCCCTCCGCTGTTGCTCAATCCCAAAGCAGACGAACTCGTTTCGACAATATCGGGAGCTGTCTCGCATGCATCCCCTCCCCAGAGAAAAAAACCGTACGCGGGAATTATATGATCGGAGGTGAATATTTCCTTGTTTGTCCAGTTTCCGCCTTCCTTCTTTTTATAAACCAGTCTCCAGCCTTCGAGCGAAACCGCACTGTCTGTGGGATTGTAGATTTCCACAAACTCTTCATTGACACCCGAGTGTTGGTGATAACGAATCTCGCTGATCACCGGATGATCCACGTATTGTGCGATGATGGATTGCTGGCACCACAAGATAATGGCAACAAAAATCCATCTCATGGATTTTCTGAACATGGTACACTCCTTGATAAACAAAAATGAAAAGAAACAAACGGTGCGGATGCAAGATGTGGTAAAAATGAATAAAAGACGGTTAAATATAACGATGATTCGAAAATATGTCAAGAAATATTACAAATTAAATCGGAAAACGAAAAATGAATATTTTTTCAAAATAATAACTCATCATCCTGGAATTTGGGGAAATATTAAAAAATTAGCGAGCTATCTCTTAGGTATGAACAAATATACTGATATGATTTTCAATTTGCAGGGAAATTAAAATAGCATCTATTTTGCTGATATATTATCCTATTTTGTCATATCTCAATCATCACATTATCAATCAATCTCGTTTTACCCACAAAAACGGCCAGGGCAATCACTGCGCGGCCTTCGATCCGATCCAGCGGCTGAAGCGTTTCGGGATGAACAATGCTCACATAGTCTATCTTTGTCCCGGGTCGGGATTCGATCTCTTTCCGAATGGATGCGATCAGCACATCGGCTGATCTTTCACCTTTATGGATCATTTCTTCGGCCATCCGGAGAGACTTGCTCAGGGACAACGCGCTTTTCCGTTCCTCTGTAGAAAGGTAATTGTTTCGTGAACTCATGGCCAGACCGTCCTCTTCCCGAACGATGGGACCGAGCACGATCTCCAGATCAAAATTCAAATCGCGTACCATCCGCTGAATCACAACCGCCTGCTGATAGTCCTTCTGTCCGAACACGGCAAAATGGGGTTTGATGAGATGAAAGAGCTTGGCACAGATGGTTGTGACGCCCTGAAAATGGGTCGGCCGGGAAGCGCCACAGAGGAGTTCGGTGATTTCATTAACATGAACGTAAGTCAAGTACCCTTCGGGATACATCTCACTGTCATCGGGATAGAAGAGGATATCGACGCTCTCTTTTTCGGCCAGTGCTTCATCCCGTTCAAAATCACGGGGATATTTGTCGAGATCTTCATTCGGACCGAATTGCGCGGGATTGACATAAATCGAAACTACGACGACATCGGCCCGGTCTCGTGCAATCCGTATCAGAGAGAGATGCCCTTCATGGAGATAACCCATAGTCGGTACAAAACCGATCCGCTTCCCTTCCCGATGCAGCCGTTCGGCCACGGCCTGCATGCCTTTGACATCTCTGATAATTTTCATCTGTAAATACCTTTCTTGTAGAACTATTCTCCTCCCTTGAGGGAGGAGTTAGAGGAGGGTGTTTAATCCTTCGGCTGTGTGGCCACGATCAGTTTCTTGATTCCGCTCTGCTTCACCAGATCCATCACCTCGACCACAAAACCATACCGCGTCTTTTCATCGGCCTTCAGAATAATTCCTTCCTCTGTTTCCGAAGAAATCTTTTTTAAACGATCCGGCAAATTTTTTATCGGGACCGGTTCTTCATTGAGATAAAGAGCTTCATCCTTGGTGATAAACAACGTGTAGCTCTCCTGCCGGGTAATGTCATGCGTCGAGGTTTTGGGCAGATCGAGTTTCATGCCGGGCTGCTCTAAAAAAGTCGAGGAAACCATAAAGAAAATAAGAAGCAAAAAAAGCACATCAATGAGAGAAGTGATATTGATATTCACCCCTTTTTTTGTTTTTTCCCTGAACTGCATCACAAATTCCTTTTAGTTTTCAGTAATCAGTTGACAGTTTACAGTCTCTTGTCCAGTTTTCGGTTTTCGGTCATCCTTGTGTCTTCAAGTTTCTGATTTCAAGTTCCAAGTTTCAAGTTTGCGGTCTTCGGTTTGTGGTTTCCGGCCTCTGGTTTTCTGTCTCCTTTTCTCCGTCCTCCCGTTTCCGTTTATCCTTTTATTACTCCCAGCGGACGCATCCGGGCGACTTTTTTTGAAAGTCCGGCCCGGTGCACGATCTCGACCACTTTGTCGATATCTTTATATGCTTCGGAAGCTTCTTCATGAAGCGTCTGCCTGCCCCGGCTTCGAACCACGATGCCCCGGTCGCCTAATTCTCTCTCGATGGCCCGTCCCTTGGTAGCTTTGATCGCCGCATGCCGGCTCATCACACGCCCTGCTCCGTGGCAGGTCGATCCGAAAGTCTGCTCCATCGCTTCTTCGGTTCCGACCAAAACATAAGACGCCCGTCCCATATCTCCGGGAATGAGCACCGGCTGGCCAACATGACGATAACTATCGGGCAATTCGGGACGTCCCGGCGCAAACGCCCGCGTGGCCCCTTTCCGGTGCACCACGACATTTTGTGTCTTGCCCCCAACAAAGTGCTCTTCGAACTTCGCAATATTATGCGCCACATCGTAGAGCATGTGCATACCGAGTTTTTCCGAGGACTGACCCAGCACCTCCTCGAAACTCTGACGCACCCAGTGCAGGATGAGCTGCCGGTTTGCCCAGGCGTAATTCGCCGCTCCGGCCATGCCGGCCAGATATTTTCTCCCTTCCGGGGATGTAACAGGCGCGCAGGCCAATTGTTTGTCTGGAATCTGAATATGATAGCGCCCCATGGCCCGGACCATCACATCGAGGTTGTCGTCGCAGACCTGATAACCGAGTCCGCGCGAACCCGTGTGAATCATGACTGTGATCTGGCCTCTCGAAAGTCTGAACACCTTCGCAGTGGATTCATCGTAAATATCGGTCACTTCCTGAATTTCGAGAAAATGGTTGCCCGATCCCAAAGTGCCCAATTGCGGACGGCCGCGTTCCAGAGCGCGGGGCGAAAGTGCTTCCGGATCGGCTCCCTCGATACAGCCGGATTGTTCGGTCCGTTCTACATCCTCCTGCCAACCGAATCCCTGCTTTACGGCCCATCTCGACCCTTCTCTCAGAACAGATTTTTCATCCTTTCCCGAAAGCTTTAACTTCCCCGTGGAACCCACGCCGCAGGGCACATTGACAAACATCCGGTCCACGAGTTGGGAAAGGACTTCGGCAATGTCCGGTTTTGTCAAATCGGTTCGGACGAGTCGTACACCGCAGTTGATGTCGTATCCCACGCCGCCGGGAGAAATCACACCCTCATCCGCGTCCACAGCGGCCACACCCCCGATGGGGAATCCATACCCCCAGTGAATGTCGGGCATGGCCATGGAAAAATTGAGGACACCAGGAAGATGTGCCACATTGGCCACCTGTTGTGGCGCCTGATCGCTGCGGATCTGTTTCAGCATGGCCTCGTCGGCAAAGATCAGCCCCGGCACACGCATGCCTTGGGCGTACGATTTCGGGATGCGCCACCGGTAATCATCTATTTTTTCAATGGGACCTTTCCACATTTCGCCCATTAGTTAAATTCCTTTCTGCCCGGAATAATAAGAATCGGGACGCCGATCTTCCCACAGATGGTTCTCAGGCGTGATCTGTTTGTCCCGAGCAAATTTTGGATCGATCTCAACGGATCGAAACGCTTCCTCGTTTTCACCAAGCCGGAAGAGGATTTCCCCATTTGGAGCGACGACTTGACTTCCGCCTGTGAATGTGAGCCGCTCTTTTCCGCCGCGTGCTTCATGTCCGATTCGGTTGGCAGTGACAGTGAAAACACGGTTTTCAATCGACCGCGTGATCATGGCACTCTGGCAAAAGGGAAGGATGAGATTCGCCGGATGGCAGATGATCTCTGCTCCCCGAAGTGCCTGTGAACGGGCGGATTCCGGGAAAATCCAGTCGAAGCAGATCATCATCCCAATCGTTGCCAGATCGGTCTGCCACACGGGGAAACCGAGATTGCCGGGCGCAAGCCACTGTTTTTCTTCACGGAAAAGGTGGATTTTCCGGTATGTACCGATATATCCCTTTGGTCCGACGAGAACCGATGCATTGTAACATTGTCCGTCTGCCTTCTCCCCGATACCAGCCGCGAGATAACCGTTTTTTCGACGGCACATTTCGATCCATCTCTGAACCGTCTCCCCTGCGGGAACCGGTTCGCAAAGCGATTCCACTTCCGATTTTGAAACGAACTGATATCCTGTGGTGCAGAGTTCGGGAAGCACAATCAAATCCGCATCGCTCTTTTGGAGGGCGGATTCGATCCGATCCAAATTCTCTTTCTTTTTACCGAACCGCGGTGCGAATTGATAAATACCGATTCTCATCACATTCTCATCTTCCCGAAGGGTTCAACCCTTCGGGAACATATAAATTCATGAGTACCTATTTAAAATCATTTCATTATTTATAATTCTACAAACATTTTGTGTTTTGCTCGAATAATATTCTGTACTTTTCTTTAAAGAAAAGTACCCCCGCAGAGCGGGATCAAGCGATAATATTTACAAGTATTGA
>CAZIAH010000138.1:0-9420 GCA_964537715.1 uncultured bacterium
TCCGTATGGTCCCCAGAGTACGAGTCCCTGGCCGAATTCGAGCCCGAAATTTCCAAAAAGAAAGTGATCGATTCCGGGAATCCGGTCTGTGCCGATGTATCCGGCAAAATGGTCGCTGTATGCCGTTTCGCCGGGGTCTTTCTCAGTGATCAATCCTCCATAAATGTGCCCTGTGGGCAGGAAAGTATGACGCTGATAAATTTTCCACGACGAACCCGGATACGCTCCGCTTTTGTATCCTTCCGATGTCTCGATTTGTTTTTGAAATCGGAATCGGGATTGGAAAAGTTGTGTTTTTCTCTTTGATGCGGATTTGATGACAAAGTAGGGTTTGAGTTGTTTCAGAATTTCCGGATCTATATTCAACCGTCTGCCGAAGTCCTCCCAGGATCGAAACAGACCGTGTTGATTGCGTTCCTCGTAGATGGAACGCGAGGTGATCGGCGAGAGCAGAGGAAAGGATTCCAGTGTTTTGGGATCGGTTTGGTTTAAATCCATCGGATTCTTCCGGAAGGATTCGATCTGTTCGAGCAGTTCGGAAGCCGCCGCATCCTCCAGATTTTCGAGCAGAATTTCTTCCATTGCGGTTTGCGGGAAAATGGCGCACGGGATGAATATCAACAGAATGGAAAACCAGAAGGATATTTTGATCAAGAGAGGTTTCATGGATTACGGAATCCGAAACGATTTTTCCCGAACGGGGTAGATATGGAGTGAAACCGATGCCTGATGGGTGGTACCGAGCACGGGGTGGGTCGTGAACGCATAATCGAAAATACAGTACTTCCAGGTCAATCCGAGTCCAGCGGAGAAAAAATCCGGCTCTCTTCCGAATCCGAATCTTAACGCCACTGAAGAAAGCGGACGGATTTCTGCGCCGGCCCGTGTTTCTATGGAATAGCGCACATCTTTATCCATCTCAACGGAAAAGAGAATGCCCTGCAGCGGTCGGTAGCAGAAGCCCGTTCTCATGATTTGCGGTAAAGGTTCTTCTTTCTTTCCGATCCGACTTTGAAAAAGGTTGGAGACCGAAACACCCCACTGACAATGATCGGTCAACTTGAGTATGCAACCGGTATCGAAAATGAGTGCATTATCCGAACCGTATTTTTCGATCCGGAGCCGGGCCAGGCGGAAGCCAATTCCGAAATAAAATTTTTGATGCACGTGGTGCGACCACCCGATCACAGCAGTATTCTCACGATAGAGTGTATTGCCAAAATCCTGGACCCCAAATCCCCAACTTCCGAATCTGGTCGGCAGTATGGACGTAACGGTTTCATATCTCAATTCTTGAAGTCCGAATGGGCGGGAGTAAAACAAACAGAGAGAAGCGTTGCTTGACTGTGCAAGTCCCGCGGGATTGATGAACAGGGATTCCGATCCTTCGGCCACAGCCGTAAAAGCCGATGCCATGCCCAGTGATCGTGCCCCCGCAGGCAGATCCTCGAATGCCGCATCGATTGTATGGGCATGGAACAGAGTAAGCAGAAGAATTGCGCAATAATTCGATTTCACTTTACGATTGATTTCCATTCCATCAATTCGGGATGTTGGTTATTTCTAACGGGTTTGTCTTATGGTGTTTTTCAATAGATGCAGGATACTGAAAAGGATGTGAATAATTACGGTAAATATATGAGATAAGATCGATATATGCAAGTATTTATTTGATTTTTTACGAAAATGAGAATAAAAAATTGGATTCCACTTCCGTGAGGGAACTCGGTTAAACTTTGAATTAAAAAAATCCCCATGTATTGAATTGTACATGGGGATTTCAATAAAGCAAATGGATGTCAGATCGGACTAATTTTCGATTCGAACGAATTCAATTCTTCGATTCAATGATCGCCCTGCCGGGGTTTGATTGGAGCCAATCGGATTGGCTTCCCCGTATCCGATGGCTTTCAATCGACCAAAAGCAATTCCTTTATTAACCAGATAGGCCTTGACCGAATCCGCACGTTTTTGAGACAAGTTAAGATTGGAAGCCGCCTTCCCCATGCTGTCCGTGTATCCCCTGATCTCAAGTTCTATATCCGGATTGTTTTTCAGAGTATTGTAAATTTTAGTCAAAATTGGTTCCGCATCTTTGGGAATGGAGTATTGACCGGATGCGAATGTGATCTCTTCGAATATCCGTTTCTGGCCGGGGATGAATTCCACAGAACCCGGTTTTTCATCTGGACAGCCATCTTCGTCCTGATACCCGTTGATTGTTTCCGGTTCATTTGGACACTTGTCGTGTGAATCGATAATTCCATCATTGTCGTTATCCGGGTCGGGGATACCATCATCATCCTGGAATCCATCAAAGTCCTCTTTGGCATTCGGGGCTTTGTCTTGCGAATCGGGAATGCCGTCTTCGTCGTTATCCAGATCGGGAGCGCCGTCATCGTCCTGGAATCCATCTATATCTTCGGGAAGATCGGGTGCTTTGTCCTTTAGGTCCGGTATACCGTCGTTATCGTTGTCGTAATCCGGGGATCCGTCTTCGTCCTGAAATCCATCCAGATCTTCCGGGATGAGAGGCTCGAAATCGTATTTATCTTCGACGCCGTCGTTGTCGGAATCTTTGTAACCACCGAAACGTTTACTCAATAGAAAACGAATTTCCAAAATTCCATTGTTCGCATCGCCGACACCAATGTTGTCCAAATCTTGTTCGAGCATATGCGTATATCGGATACCCATGTCGAGGTCGAATGTTTCTGACAATGAGACGATTGCACCGGTAAAGCCTGTTACAGAAAAATTGGACTGACTTCCGTGAACCGATTCTCCGGATTTAGGAATGGGGAACCATTTATCGTCTCCAGAGGTTTTCCGTAAATCCCAGTGAGTCAATCCTGCTCCTGCCCCCCAATAAAAATTCGTTTTCTCTTTCGGATTGAGAAAATAGCGAAGATTGAAATTCCACGGGTAAAGGTAGGTTCGATAGGGAGCATCGAGCTCGACTTGGAAATACGAATTATCGGTACGCGGTCTGACCCATCCCAGACCTGCGGCAAATTCGCCTGTCCACCGTTCTGAGAAGGCGTACTGGCATGACAATCCCACCATCGGATTGATGATACTGGCATCGGTCGCGCCGCCGATGAGTTTTATACCACTGAGATAGGTACCTGCACCAAATTGACCCGGATACCGGCTCGCATAAGATAGAGTCGCCATGATGGATAGAATAAATACATATTTTTTTAAATTTTTCATGAGACCCTCCCCTTAAATAGCCCTTTGAAAGTAAATATACTTACTTTTGTTTGTTTGTTCAAGTCAATTTTGTGTTTTTTTGATTTTAAAATATTCCAAAGAAAACCCCCGATAGGGTTTCATCTTCTTTCCCATCGGGGGGCGCCTTAGGGGGAATTTTAAGAAATTTTGAGATTCTTTTAAAGAACCTCGCTTATTTAATTTACAAATAACATGCCAAAGAAATTGTCTTTGTTTGCATAGAGATTTTGCAGGATGCGGACTGTGTTTTTTGGGTTCAATATTTTAATACTCCGAATGGTCTAAAAGAAATGTATGTTTATAACTCCTTAATAATCATATGAATATAAAAGTAGGTTTCAGAAAATGAAGCCCAACGGTAAAGAATATTGTTTTCACAAACCGTTTTGATCTGTTAGCCATTCCTGTTTTTATCATTTTTTAAAATATACAGAAAGTGTTTCACTTTAATAAAGGTGTTACATTGTGAGACACTATTTTCGCCCCAAATGAATGTCTCCGCTTCTTGTTTGCAGGATGATCAATTCGCCTCCACCATTCAGTTTACCCGTGGCTTCTACATATCGTTTACCAGATTTATTGGATGTTGAAATCATTAATGAAAAATCCGAACTGATCTCGTAATCCTCGGATACCCTGGCTTGAATCGATGCAGGCATATTTGCCGGAATGGCAAGCTGAATATCGCCATTTCCCGACTGAATTTTTATCGGAAATCCTTTTTTGTCATTTAATAAAGCCATTTCCACATGTACATCCCCCGAACCGGTGGCAGCATCAAGTCTGCCACTCAAATTGTTCAAAATGATATCTCCCGATCCGGTTTCAATGTTGGTATCACCTGTAATGTTGTCTCCATATATATCTCCGCCGCCGGTTCGTAACCAGCAGCTGTTCTTCAGGTTTTTCAGAGTGATGTCTCCGCCGCCCGTCGAAACGTTGACAGTACCTCCGGATTTTGATATTTCGATGTCACCCCCGCCAGTCCTGAGATTCAAATTCCCTCGGGATTCCTGAATCGTGATATCGCCTCCTCCTGTCTGTACTTTGACATCATACTGGGTCTCCGAAACAGAAACATCTCCGCCGCCGGTCGTGACATCCACCGGTCCTTCGGCCGATTCGATTTCAATATCTCCCCCGCCTGTTGTGACGGTGACTTCTTTCATTGCTTTATAAATGCGGATATCTCCGCCGCCTGTGATTGCATTGATCGTTCCGTCTATATCGGTAATTTCCACATCTCCACCACCCGTGTTGGCTTTGATATTGCCCTTGAGGTTTTCGATATCCAGATCGCCGCCTTCTGTTTCTATGCTGCAATGGAACTCGACCGGCACCCAAATCTCGAACCTGCTTTCTATCCATTTTCGATTGAATCCCGCGCCGCCGATATAAATGGCATCATCTTTCTGTTGATAATTATTTTCCGATGTTTTCATCGCGATTTCCGCTTCGCTTTTGGAAAAGATGTCCATTCTTTTTATTTCGTGAACTTTGACCTGCAGTTTGTCCCATGTGTGAACGGTAATGTCTCCGTATACTTCTTTGATGATGAGCTGTCCGTTTTTTTGGACATCAAATGTTTTTGTGATTTGACCTGTCCAGTAGTGTCCCTCTTTCCTGATTTCATCTGCATTTATCGGACGATTCCAATAGATACAGGCGAGTAACCCTGTTAAAATCAAGATTCTGTTTCGCATTGTCTTTGTCTCCTGTTATTTTATCCCGCAATTATTTTTCACGGCTGATCGGAATTCGATTCGAATTTTCATTTTTAGCCAAAAGTGCTTGAATGAATCGTTCTTTGTTTGCCTGATTCCGAAGCAGTGACTCGATCCCGGGATCCTGAGTTTGCGCTAACATTTTTGCCGCTTCGAACCGGATTCCCGAATTTGTATCTTTCAGTAAAACATAAATAAAGATATTTTTAATCTTGTCATTGATCGGTAAATTTTTTAGAATCCGAATCGCTTTCAACCGGACACCCGGATTTTGGTCGTTTCGCAAAGCGTGGATGAGCGCTTCCTGTACTGGCTTTTGATCTGATTCATCTTTTAACAGGCCGATGCTTCTCAATCTGATGTTGTCTTTCGGAGTGTTCATAATGACGTAGGAAAGAGCCGATTGAATTTCAGGATTCTTAATATTCCCGCGTAGGATCTTTCTTTCTTTTGTCCGGTACTGGATTTCTACATCGCCCGCCTGGTGAACAGAAGGAATGATCTGAATATTTTCAATCACCGAACCGGTCTGAAGCGCGCGGATCATTTCTTCTCCGGCGGATGATCGTGTTTTCCCCGGTAAAAACAGAAAGCGTCCCAGTGCGAGACCCATAATGAAAAAGAGAATGGCTGTTGCGATCTGCACTCTGGGAAATGAGATATTGAATCGATCCAAAAGTTTTTTATAAGAATATCCAGAAGGGCTCGCTTGATCTTTCAATGTTTTTTGAAAATGTGCCCGGCATCGATTGAGGAGGATCTCCGTGGGTTCGGATTTTGGATTCAGTTTCAAAAGTTGGATAAAATGTTCTTCGTTATTTAACAGATACCGGCATTTAGCACATTCTTTGATATGAGACTGAATCCAACGGGTTTTTTTTACCGATAGCTCATCCATGCAATAGAGGAGAAGTTCTTTCTTTTGAATGTGCCGCTTTTTCATGAGATTGCTCTTTTCTTAATCGTTATTATTGTATTTGGATAGTGCACGCCGCATTTTTTGGGTGCAACGAAAAAGATGATTCTTTACCGTACCGGTTGAGCACCCAACAATTTTCGCGATGTCTTTCAATTTGAAATCCTCATTGAATCGAAGCGTAAAAACCACTCTTTGCATCATGGGAAATTTTTCAAGTGTTCGGGATATCTGTTCACGGATTTCTTCATTCAGAGCATGCATATCCGGTCCCGAATCCGGATCGGTAGAAGGAACCTGCCAGTAATTTTCATCATCCTGAAAACGATCGATGGAAATGTGTTTGTGACGGCTTTTTTGCTTCCGATAATTCAGCGCGCAATTTACCACGATGCGATAAAGCCAAGTTGAGAATTTGCTCTCAAATCTGTAACTGTCCAATTTTTGATAAACCCGCAACATCACTTCCTGATAAATATCCTCCGCGTCAAGGGTGTTTCCTGTCAATTGATAGGCCAGCGACAGGACTTGCCGGTCGTACTGCTGCATCAGCTTCTCGAATGCGCTGTGGTCATTCTTTTGAGCCTGCAGGACGAGTTCCTTTTCTTTGAATTTTTCAGTCATTACAGTCTTTACTCTATTTGACCGATTTATCGGTGAAAAAGTTTACATGAAAGATAAATATTTTTCATACAGGAACAAAATAGATAATTGAAGGGAAAAAAATACCCAAATTTTTTTGAGCAACAGGTAAATTTCCGATCAGTCAGCCTGGATATCAGAATTTGTAGGCTCCAATTAGTTCGGTGTAATTTTTGCAGCTATGATTTTTGAGAAATAATTTTTAAAATGGTTTTAAATTTGAAAATGATACTGTCTTTAATTTCAAAAATGAGGTGGGAAGTATGATCGGCTATATCATTTTGGCGTTCTTTTTTGGCGGTTTGTTCGGTATGCTGGGAATGGCAATATTTGCATACGGCCCGCGAATGTCTTTGATTCAGGAAAATTATATACTCAAAGAGAGGGTAGAGTTTCTCGAAAAAGAAACGGAAAAAAAGCACACCACTGTCAAAGATCCCAGAGTGAAAGTTCACAGTCTGGTGAATTAGCAGCAGATCTTAAAATCTCGGTTTTGTCAATACCTCGGCTTAAAATGAGCCGGGGTATTTTTTTATTGGAATGGTGCATCGGTCAAAAGCAGTACTGCCATAAAGTCTCATCGGATATTAAATTGGATGTCATATTATTCGATGAGTTTTTCGTTGACAATGAGTTTTAAAGGTTTTATCTTTTATGGTCAGCATTTATTGAAAGGAGGAGTGTTATGGCATCACTCCAGGACAAATTATCTGATTGTCTGCCAAAAATTTACAAAGAGATTGGTGAAATCCTTAAAGAACACGGGAATAAAGTGATATCCCAGGTTACAGTCAAACAGGCCTATGGAGGTATGCGCGGTGTGAAATCCCTGATCTGTGATACATCGCTTGTGGAACCGGACAAGGGCTTGATTATCCGTGGGATTCCGATTCTCGATCTGGTGGATAAACTGCCGGAAGAAATATTTTACTTGCTAGTTACTGGTGAGCTGCCTGATGAAACTGGATTGAAATCACTCCAAAAAGATTTAGGAGAGCGCCAGGAAGTACCTCCCTATGTGTGGGATGTCCTGAATGCGATGGGAGAAGATGCGCACCCCATGACCATGCTCAGTACAGCTATTCTTGTTATGCAGCGTGATTCGATTTTTGCCAAGGAATACCGGCGCGGTATTCCGAAAACAGAATATTGGAAACCGGTTCTCGAGGATTCATTGCGGGTCATTGCGCGGATGCCGGCCATTGCGGCTTTTATTTACAGAAAACGGTTTCATAAAGGTGACCGCATTGAACCAAAATCCAATCTGGACTGGGCCGGTAATTTTGCCCACATGCTTGGTGTGCCAGATCCGACCGGACAGTTTGGTGATTTGATCCGTTTGTATATGGTACTTCATTCCGACCATGAAGGCGGGAATGTCAGTGCGCATACCTGTCACTGTGTCGGTTCCGCTTTATCAGATCCATTTTATGCAGTTTCGGCCGGTTTAAATGGACTGTCCGGACCATTGCATGGATTGGCGAATCAGGAATGCCTTCGATTTGTCCTGAAACTAAAAGAAAAGTATGGCGGTGTGCCGACAAAGGAGCAACTTGTCGATTTTGCCTGGGAAACACTCAATTCCGGTAAGGTCATTCCTGGATATGGTCATGCAGTGCTCCGGGTAACGGATCCGCGGTTTAGGGCTTTTCGGAATTTCGGATTGAAAGCCTGTCCGGAAGATGAGGTCTTTAAAATTGTCGATCTTCTTTTCCAGACCATGCCCAATGTACTGAAAAAGCACGGACATGCCAAGAATCCCTATCCCAATGTGGATGCCGGATCTGGATCGCTGCTCTATCACTTCGGCATTACCGAGTTTGATTACTATACTGTGCTTTTCGGTACATCAAGAGCACTGGGTATGCTTTCTCAGCTCATACTAAGCCGCGGTTTGGGGGAAGCGATCGAACGGCCTAAATCCGTTCGGACAGCCTGGGTCAAAGAAACCGTTTCTAAAATGTAGTCCGTTTAATCGTATTGGTAAACAATGAGAGCCCTGATCGTTTCAGGGCTTTTTGATCGTTAAAAAGAGAGGTGAATATGAAAAGAAGGACGCCTTTTCCGCCGGTTTTTTGGGTTGCAAATTCAATCGAGATATTCGAAAGATTCGCCTATTATGGTATTTTTATGGTTTTTGCCATGTATATGGAATACTTGGGATATACACGATCCCAGCTTGGAATTATTCAGAGTATCTTTCTGTTTATCTCCTATTTTATTCCTGTATTCTCAGGCACATTTGCGGATCGCTTCGGATTCAAAAAGGTGCTTATTATTTCCTATCTAGCCTATCTTCCATCTATTTTGCTGTTGATGTTTGTAAAAAGTTTTTCCGGGATTGCACTGACCATGCTGAGTATCGGTTTTGCCGCAGGTATTTTTAAACCTTTGATTTCCGGTACGGTTCGGCTGACCTCCGATGCCACGAATAAAACATTGGGATTCGGTATTTTTTATATGATGGTCAATGTGGGCGCATCGATCGGACCGATTGTGGCCGGCAAGCTGCGGGCAATTTCGTGGCAAAAGGCGTTTCTCTTGGATGCGGTACTCATCGGCATTATGTTTCTCATCACGCTCTTTTTCTATAAAGAACCTGAAAGGCAGGTTTCGGAAGTCAGTATCGGCAAGAAACTCGGTGAGATATTTCATACTTTAACCGATGTCCGCTTTGCTATTTTTCTAATTTTGCTGGGACTCTTTTTCTGGTTACCGTTCTGGGCCTTTTTTAACATGTGCCCCGTATTTGTGGATAAATACATCGACACTGCTCATCTGTTCAACAATATCAAGAGCGTTTTCGGACACGGATTTGCCAGGTTGCTGGCACGTCAGGAGGCCGGCGTCTGGCGGATCAACGGCGAAGCGGTGGCGCACACCGGATGGATTATTTTAGTG
>CAZIAH010000139.1:0-9088 GCA_964537715.1 uncultured bacterium
GGTGAATTCTGGAATCGAACTGCCGGCTGATCTGTTTGAACCCAAAATGGAGATACTTGTCCAGGAAGAGGAAGAAGAAAAAGATGAGGAGAAGAGCGTGGCATGATTCTGACGCTGTTCGGAATTTTTTTGGTGCTAGCCGTTTTTATATTTAGCATCTCCATGCTGATCACCCGGATTGCCAGTCGGCCTGACCGCAACCTTATCCAGCGAGTCAGGGAATTCTCTGAGGATGTGCACATCCATCAGAAAGACTTGATACCGCAAATTTTACGGGACAATCAGCTCAGTAAAATTCCTTCGTTAAATAAACTGCTCGAAAAACTCAATCTCTCTAAAACACTGCACAAACTGTTGGAACAGTCCGGTTCTAACATGAAAGTGGGGCAACTGATTTTGCTTATGCTCATCATGGCTGCGCTGGGATATCTCGTCGGTCTGAAAACGGCAAATCTAATTATCAAACTCGCTTTATTTCTCTTATTCGGCAGTTTTCCGCTGATATTGATTCACATGCAGTGCAAAAGACGGCTGAAGGCATTTATCCATGCGTTTCCCGATGCTATTGATATGATGGTCAGCGCCATCAAAGCCGGCCATGCCTTCAACCAGGCGATGAAACTCGTCGGAGATGAAGCTCCCGATCCGGTGGGAGTGGAATTTAAAAAAACGTTTGAACAGTACAACTTGGGGATCAATCTGAAGGAGGCGCTCTTAAACCTTTCCAACCGTGTGAACAGTCTCGATCTGAAGCTGTTTGTCACCGCGATTCTTCTTCAGAGGGAAACCGGAGGAAATCTCACTGAAATTTTGGATAAAATGAGCTATACGATTCGGGAGCGGTTCAAGCTGATCGGACAGATAAAGACATACACGGCTCAGGGGCGAATGTCCGCCTGGATTCTGGGGACTCTTCCCCTCGCTTTTGTTCTGATTATTTCGGCCCTGAATCCCGGCTATCTTGAACCGCTCTTCAAGGACAAATTGGGTCATTATGTGATTGCAATCGCTGCCTTCATGCAAATCGTCGGGTTTTTCTTCATACAGCGAATCGTACGCATCAAATATCAATAGAGGTGTCTATGGTCTTGTGGATTTTGTTCAGTGTGGTCTTTGCGGTGTGTTTTATCATCATCTTTGTACTGCTCCTTATTGTCCGTCGGTTTAAGCATCCGGCGGTTCAGCGCCTGAAGGAACTCGAGAACGATCACCGGCCTTTAAAAAAATCGAAAATTAGATCCCTAAAAAAACACAGGGAGAGAACCAGCGAAAAGATTGAGAAAATACTCAGCCAGATCAGCCGGTTTGCCAAACAGACTCCCGAAAAACTGAATAAAATTCAGGAGTCCCTGATCCGGGCAGGCTATTATCGTGAAAACAGCGTCCGGATTTTCCTCGGGATCAAAATTGTCAGTGCCGTGTTCTTTTTTTTCCTCTATATTTACTTTGGTTTTTGGGGAAACCGTTCGACACCCACGGTTGTTTTGCTTTCTACTGTCATGGCCTTTGTGGGTTACCGTTTCCCTGACATGGTTCTGATATTCAAGATACGAGCGCGGCAGGAGAAAATCGCGCGGGCTCTGCCCGACGCATTGGATCTTCTTGTGATCAGTGTGGAGGCCGGACTGGGACTGAATGCGGCAATTCTCCGCGTCGGAGGGGATCTGGCTGTCCGGTGCCCATCCCTGGCCGAGGAATTTAACCGGGTGAATCAGGATCTGCGTACTGGCATTGCCCGGGAGAAAGCGCTGCGCAATCTCTGTACGCGGAATCCGATTGAGGACCTTCGGATTTTTGTCGGGGCGTTGATTCTTGCCGATCGGCTGGGCACAAGCATTGCCGATACGCTGCGCGCACAGGCTGATTCTCTTCGGACACGCATTCGCCAAAAGGCCGAGGAGCAGGCCGCGAGGTCGGGAATTAAATTGCTCTTTCCTCTAGTCCTCTTTATTTTGCCGGCTCTCATCATGATTTTGATGGGACCGGGGCTGATTTCTGTGTTTCGAACATTCAATCGATAAAGATGGAGTCAGTACTCCCCGGAGCAGAACATGCCTGTCATGAATATCACACAAGGAAAACTGTATCCGTTTCAGGTCCGTCAGGCCGGGACATTTTTCAGCCGTCTGATCGGTCTGGCCGGCTCATCCCGCTCCGATTCCAATTTCATATTGTGGCTGACTCCCTGCACACGCATTCATACTTTCGGCATGGCTTATCCTTTAGATGTCCTCTATCTCGATGGGGCAGGAAAGGTGATTCGCACTCTTTCGAATGTGAAGCCGAACACGGTTCCGCAAAAATCGACCGGCACTGCTTCGGTGCTGGAACTTCCGGCCGGGACGCTCTATGATCAAAATATACAGGAAGGAGATTACTTGAACGTTGTTTCGGATGCCTCTGCCCGACCGCGTCTATCAGTGATCTCCCATCTTCTACATTGGCCAGTCAATTTGCTGATCGCACTGCTGTGGAGCCGTCTGGTTGCTTCCGCCCTGCAGGTTGGCATCGCTTTTCCGCATCCCATGCACTTTGGGATTTTGATTCACAACACACTGCTGATGGTTTTCTTCCTCACGCGCCGGAAGAGTCTCCGTACATCATTTCGTTTTACAGACTGGACCGTTTCGATACTGACACTCTGTGCTGCCATGCTGCTTCGACCGACGGTTTTAATCCAGGATTCAATGACTTTGCCATCCGCTGTCCTGCAGTATATCGGTATTATGGGTATTATTATGGCGCTTTTGAGTCTCAGGAGAAGTTTCGGTATCGTGCCCGCGAATCGCAAAGTGGTGTGTTCCGGCATGTATCGTCTCATCCGGCATCCTATGTATATCAGCGAGATTATTTTCTATACGGGATTTGTTCTGGGAAATCCGACACCAAAGAATATTATACTGATTGTACTGGTTTTGACAGGCCAGATTTGGCGAGCATTATCAGAAGAACATCTCCTCTGTTTGGACCCTTCCTACCGCGCATACATGGAAAGCGTCCGCTACCGTTTTATCCCCGGTGTATTTTAAACAAATAAAAAAGGGCAGTACTTAAAGGATGATCACTCTGGCGGGAGTTGTTTATCCACTCACAATGACGTGAAGGTACTGCCCTCGTTTCCTCACTATGTTAATTCGTTTTGTGCAAAACTTATACCACTGTGAAGGGTTGCCCTCATATAAAAATAAAACCGAAAAATTCGAGCGTTTTATTTCATTAAAAATAAAATGCTTACTCATCATGTTAAATTATTGTAACATATGTCATCGAGTATCGGGGGCTGAATGAAAAACTTTCATATTGTAACCAATTATTCGTTTTTGTTGACTAATGGTTACATTGTGAAATATGAGCTGGAGCAGGCCTATTGACAGCAGGTCGAATAAAACCTGTTCAATCACCAGCATAACCGATGGTCTGTCCGAAAAGCGCGCGTTGATGCGGCTTCAACCCAAGCGTTTTCGCGAGTGCAGTTTTGTTGCAGTTGTGAAACCAGGAAGTCAGTCCCAAGGATGATGCTGCCAGATATACATTTTGCGCAATCAGGCCGGTGTCCACGAAATAATAGGATTTTTGAATCTCCGGATCATAGAGCCCTGGTTCCTGAAATCCGGCATTCTTGAATCTTTCAATATCAGCGATGTAGATGAAGCGGACCGGAGCATCAGCACCGGCCCGGCCTTGTCCCGGACCGATTGCCAGAGCCCGGTTGTCCCCGGCAACAACCGGAGTCAGCTTGTGCATATCGGGTTCGTACAAATAGGTCGCGTCTTCCAACATCACATAGACAAGAATTTCTTGCGAGTTGCTTGCCGATCCTGCAGTTCTGCCCGGACCGTCGAAAGGCCCCTGGATTCGGTTCACTCCCTGTGCGGCCCAAAGGATATCCGACAGAATCTGCAGTGAGATTTTTTGGTCACTGATTTTCCGGGAGGTTCTTCTCATTTTCAGAGCTTCGAATACAGTACTGCACCGGTTAAAAACCGGTTCAGGAAGCGCAATGGGCTGTAAATTTCTGGTCCCCTTGTCCTGCATGGTATTTCTCCGTTATCTGCCTCGTGGCCTTTGTTCATCGGCCGGCTGTTGTCAAACAGTGATCTTTCCTGTTCACCAGGACGGCGCGAGCAGACGGGTTTCCGATTCGCTGCGGGATTCGGACATCACTGCCTCTCCCTCACCATGGAAGATCGTGTCTGTATCCTCTTCAAATCCCTTGATGATAGTCGGAATATATTCCGAAACACCGATCCCTCTGAATTTGGCACGGGCGCGGTCGCGTCCTTCTTTGTTCAGACCGGTATCGACCATCGGAGGAACGATCTCGATCACTTTGACCGATGTGTCTTTGAGCTGCTGCCGCAGTACGAGGGAATAGGTGTGAATTGCGGCCTTTGTGGCGCAGTAAACAGGCATGTTGATCATCGGCATAAATCCGAGCCCTGAACTCACATTAATTACGGTGGCTGATGGTCTCTTCATCAGATGGTCGATGAAGAGAGCTGTCAGTTCCACTGCTGCAGTAAAGTTAATGGTAATTTCGTCTTCGCCCGATTTGAGTTCAGCATAGCCTTTTTTTAGATCGATATATCTCTGTATTCCCGCATTGTTGATCAGGATATCGAGTTCGGGGAAACGGCGAAGCACCTCTTTGGCGAGATTTTCCCTCTGCCGGGCATCTCCGACATCACAGGGCAGTGCTGTGATCCCTGGGTATTTCTTTTCCACCGCCGACAGCTTTTTCCTGTCACGTCCGCACACGATCACTGTGCTTTTCGACTGGTAAAAGGCTTCGGCAATACCGAGCCCGATGCCCCCGGATCCTCCGGTCACAAGAACGGTTCTGTTTGAAAGTTTCATCGCATCTCCTTTATGAATATCCGGCATAAACTCCTGTCATAGAAGTCCGTCTATTCAGCACAGCACTTAAAATCACCGATTTGATTATATCTCATTTTGCTCTGGTAAGCTGGAGAAAAGTGACTGCACCTCCCGAAGGATATTCCAGACCATCGAAGGCAATGCTCTTTTCCCATGTCAGTTCCAATGTTTGCTCCGCGAACTTATACGAAAAAACAGCTTGACCTTCGATAAATTCCGGTGCCAGTGCAAAGAAGGGCTTTGCATAAATGTAAGAACCATTTATCCGGTATGAACCTGTATTGACAATGAGGGAACTGTATCGTGCTATTTTTTCACTGTCACTCGGGTGCCACCGTTCAGTATAGGTCGAAAACCGTTTATCTCCAAAAGCATACGCAATGCTATAATAGCCATTCCCAAATATGACCAAGCTCTCATTAACTGGAACGTTGATGGTGTCGCGATCAGCAGTAATGAGTTGCATCTTTACCACCTGCCATGCACCCCGTATTTGGTCTGCCTGGGTTGGTTTTTCAGTACATCCGGTCATACCCATCAGCAGGCTTATCAGAATCAAATATATCCGATTCATAAAACCTCCAATCCGGAACCTTTGTTCCTGTTCCACATGATCGATGCTCTGATTTTATATTATAAAATTTATTATGTCATAGACAGGAGTTTCTGTTTCTGAAGGGAAAACCACCCTGCAATCCTGACATTGGACAATGTATTGTATTTGTCCAGATTCTCATGTTGAGGATAGATGTCTTGAACGATCGGTGCTATTCGATATGAGCCTGTATTCACAATGAGAGAACTGTATCCTTCTATTTTCTCATTGTTACCCGGGTGCCACCTTCGGTATAGGTGGGAAACTGCTTAACTCCAAATGCATAACAACATGCTCACTGGTGCGAACCCCGGTATGCACCTCAAACAATGTCACTCCAAAACATCCCGCCATGACTAGAACAGCCCATAAGCAGTGAAGGTTCGCATCCAGTGCAGCAATGGGTTAGCCAAATTTCAGAAATTATCCTTATTTCAATTACGTCTTGCAGAGATTCCCTCACTTAACTGCTCATCGTAGGGCAAGCGCATAAATTGTTACGCTTAATGGAGTCAAGGCCATGTTATTCGATACGGCCGTCAAAGAGGTTTGCGCAATATCAACCTGTCTCGCTTTACCTGGAGCATTGTAAGACCATTTGTCCGGTCCGGTGATGATCCACCGGCGACCGTGACCTGCTAGTTCTCCCTGATCGAGTTTCAAGGTAATCGACTTTGGCTGCTCGGTTGGATTGACAATGGCTACCGTCAATGTGTTGCCATCGGACGAGAGAGCGGCGGCAATGTCCAGTGGCGCGTACTCGCCTTTTAGCAGCACTGGAATTACACCGAATCGTTCTCGGTACAGCTTCAACACGAGTCCTGTGGTTTCGAATTCTGCTTCTGTTTTTGTGGTTTTGATGGCTCCGATGACGTTAACCGTCTGCGCGTAATTGGCCATGAAAAAGAGGTCGCTGTTCCGGAAATATTCATGCAGACCAATGGCAGTGCCAAGGCCATCCTGCAAAAAGTAACGCGTGCCAAGTTCGCCGTATTCATTGGCGCCGTACCAGTAGTTCCATTCATCAAGAGCGATGCGGATGTCCTTACCCTTGAGGCTCGGGATGCTTTTTCGATAATCGCGGTGTGCATTGGCTATATTTCGGATTGTCGCTGCGATTTGTCCTGTATGCTCGACAACGTCATTCTTATCCTGGCAATAGAGATGTTCGCTGAGTAGGCTCATGTGTTCTGAGCAGGTGGTCAGCATTTGCTCACTCCAGGGTCCAACTGCACCCACGGCAATGGCTTTCATATCGGGATCGACTTTGCGCATGGCTTCCACCACCCGATTGTGTTTCTTTACATAATCCTCGAGCGGCATGTGGCCTAGTTGCCAGTCGCCGTACATTTCATTGCCGATGGCCCACCATTTGACGCCATACGGCTTGGAATGCCCGTTTTTTGCGCGCAATTTCCCCATAGGTGTGTCGGGGCCACCATTTACATATTCAATCTCCTCGGCTGCGGCAGTAACATCTCCCAATCCTGTATTTACAGCAATAAATGCTTCGGCGTTAATCTCTCGGCAAAGTGTCAAAAATTCATGGATTCCAACATCGTTATGCTCGATTCCTTTCCAGGCGGGATTCTTGCGCGGAGGACGACGATCGGGATCGCCAATGCCATCCTTCCAATCATAACCGCTCACGAAATTACCGCCCGGCCATCGGTAAACCGGTGAATTGAGCTCTTTCAACAGTGCCACCACATCGGCGCGCCAACCAAGGATATTGTCATCAGGCATGATGGACGCAGTACCAATGGAGAAGTGTCCTTTGCCGGTTGCCACGATCTCGATACGGCCGTTATCAGTTGAGGATTGCACACGAAATTGCAACGGGAATGTTGTGAAGGTCGACGTGATCTTTTCAATGGTGACCGTTTCCCGGTCATTGGCACCGCCGCCCCACACAAGGCCTACCTGGATTGGGCCAGCTTCCGGTGCACCTGCCAAAACGATCCGACCGGTGTAGCCCTTGCCCTCTATCAGAGCCAGACGATTCTGGAGAAGACCGCTGGGCGTGCCGTCGCCTTTCAGAACGATCCGGGGCGTATGTTCGCCCACGAAAGCGTTGTCAGTATCCATAGAAACGTTCTTTTTGTCGCCAATGATTATCCATGGCGAGCGAACTAGCAACTCATAAGGATGACCCTCGCCGTCCCATGATCTCGGCCCTGGTTTGAACATCTCCCATGCAGGTGCTTCGCCGGTTACAGGATAGTAGAATTTTCGATCCTCCAACATCTCCGCCCAGATACCGTCATAGATGCAACGGCCAAGATGCTCGATAAACTGGCCATAGATGTATGGGGAGATCGATTCACCAGTTTGGGTGATATCGATATGGACGGTCGAATTCTGGGCTTGCGTCGGGCGAAATGCCCCTGCCAAAATCAGAATACCGATTACGGTGAATACTATTGTTTTCCTCATGAGAATGTCCTCATATTTATATTATCGAATTTTCAGAGTGATTCTAAAGTTGTTTTTGACACCTTTGGCTAACGTTTATCATAACCAGCGCCAACAACAGCAACGTATCTGCGAAGAAAATCTTTTTTATCCAATCGGACGCGAATGCGTCCGAGTCTTTTGTATTTAAATTAATGCTGTAACATTCAAAAGCACATGTATCCCGGCTGGAAGCCCGGCAACGTTGCCGTCTGGTTCATGATTTGGTTATGCATTAATCTGCAATAATATCATAAATTGCATGTGATTCAATATATTTACACGAGTTTTCTTAAGTACATTATCAATATCTGGACATAAGTAAACAGCTATAACATCATCTCTAGATGTGTCACCACCCCAGTTTGCACCAACAAATCGAAGGCTTATCCTTATAATGTCACTGGTCATTTCTTCAAAATGGATTTCATAGTTCAGTTTTACTATACAAAAACTTTGCGCTTTTAGATTAACTTGATATCCATTAGAATACGATATTTCATTCTCATCATTCTTAATATGGGTATTTACAGTTCTTATCACAGTTCCTTTATAATACTCACGCCCACATAACCAAGCACAATTATCATATCCTCCATATAGCTTCAATCTTGTGCCAACTTTTATAATACCTTTTCTTCTGGTTTTTTCAAATGTATCCTTTTTCACGGCAGATTGGATTATAGTATATTTTGAACCGATATCTTCTTGGTATATAAATAGTTCGTAGCTAGCATATTTTTCATTATTTTTGATATTTTCAGGAATACAATTCTGTTCATATTCGTCATAATTTTCCGGACGAACAAATATTTCTTTTTGAGTTCTCAAATAATCCCATTGAGAAATTAAAATCGTATTCCTTGGTATCATACAGGTAAATTTAACTGTTTTTGGGGCTTCCAAATAGGCTTTTGCGTTCACTTTAATAGACTTAATTGCTTTAATTTTATCATGTCTTTTTATAGTATATATTGGTTGACCATTCTTAAAGTTTTTACGGTGAAAAAAATACATAAATATATTCAATGGAATACTGACTATTAACCAAAAGCCCATATATAAAAACTTAAATATATTTTTAATGATATTGATCATATCTATTTAATGCATAACACCTTTTAAAAGGACAAAGTCAAGAAAAAAAATCCCTTTTTAAAA
>CAZIAH010000140.1:0-8868 GCA_964537715.1 uncultured bacterium
GCAATCTAAATATCTCTAACCCTCTGGGTTACATTTTATTTTGAGGCAACGGGGGAGCTATAAGCTCCCTGGAAGGGAAAGGTTATAAAAAAACCGGCAAGTCTAAAAAGGCCCTACCGGTTTCTCAATTGCGTTAATCCCTTTTTTCAAATCCTCCGCCGCCGAAAATAATCCGGACAAAGGGGCCGGTCATGAAGACATCAGGACTGCCGGAGAGTTCAACATCATTCATGCCCCATCCGCCTTTAGACGGTGCGAGGGTATAGCCTGCGCGAAGACCCAGAAGAAGTCCGCCGTGACCTTCCTCGTTTTCACCCAATTTTATATAGTAATCCAAACCCAGTGCCAGATTGATCAAAAAGCCGCCTGCTGTGAGCGTGGCTTCTCGTTTGGGATCGGTTAGAACCTCATCGAATGAATACGAGGCGTTTTTTTCGGAGAAAGTGAGTTTCATGGATCCACCGCCGAGTCCAAGAAGAGGGTACACGCTCAATCCTTTTTTGGAAAAGATGATATATCCGATGTTGGCAAATCCCTGAAAGATGTAGGTCGAGGCCTTAAAATCGGCGCCTGTTGATTCGTCTCCCAGCAGGGAATATGCTTCCCCGCCAATGATCCATCGTTTGTTGATAATGCTGTGTCCGCCGCCGCCCACGCAGAAATAACTTTCGGAAAGTTTGGTGTATCCGTTGCTTTCGAGTTTTGAGTTCAGATTCGCGATGTCGATCGTGCTGTTCCCAAATATGGAATATCCCATGCCTCCCTGTTCCTTTACTGCGGGGGCTTCTTCCTGTTCCTGTGAAAAAGCAGCAAATGAAAGGGCTGCTGCAATCACTGCGATTGTCATGACCATTGTTTTTCTTCTTCCAATCATGATTTTCTCCCTCCTTTGTTTTGTGTAATTGAATATTAATTTGATGCTTAGAATTTTATAACAAAAAAAGATTGAAAACATTATCCGATTTGACTCGATGCAGAAGAATAAAATTATGTTTAATATAAAAAGACGATTTGCGAAAATCCACTTAATTTTAGAGGCTGTAACAATAGACCTTCAATAAACCATCCAGGGAGCTATGAGCTCCCTGGATGGTAAAGACAAAGGGGATTTTTATGCCTGTCGAATGTTTGCGTCGGTGTTGTACCCTTTTTCTCCAAAAGGCTGAAGTTTTTCGAGCCAGATCTGTTCAAGCAGTGTCAACTCATCGTTCAGATTAAAATTGGGTTCATCCTTGAACTTGACGACCTCCAGAATTTCAAAAACGAACTTGTCCGCACCGTATTCGTTCCATTCTTTCTGAAGCACCTTGTTGCGATGCGATCCGATGGTCAGCATGAACTTGTGGCTGTTCAGCGGTCCATCGAGATTCAGACTACTTCCGAGCAGGACTTTACCGTTCACAGTATTTTTCACCTGGAAAACACCAGCCTGTTTTTTCCGTTCTTTGTATTCTCTTTTGATGTCTTTTTTCGATTTCATTTTTTTTGTTTCTATTGTGCCGCTTATAATGGTACCACGCACTGAATGCAAAAGTGAATGGATGATTTTATTTGGATGCGTTCAATAAAAATTCGGCTCCCTTTTTTTCTGAAGATTTTATTTTTTCCAAGATCGTGATGATTTCATTTCCAACATTCGTGTATTCCTCAGGATGTGTCTTAAACCAATTGAGTAAATTCAAACCTTCCCGAAATTGATGCGCCGATTCCAGGAATGCCTGAGAAGCACGCCTGATATTGATGTCTGATAGCACAGACGCTTGGCCCGACAAAAAGGTCGCGGCATTTCTCCGAAATCCGACACCCAATTCAAAACATAAATTATACTTTTTAAGTGTTTCGATATTTTGCTCATTTTTTTGATTGATCATTTGTTTTAAATCTTTGATCATCTCATCGATTCCATGGATTCCGTAATGGGACGGGAAGGGATTGGTCATAATTCCCAGGGTTTTCTCAGAATTCCGTTTCCATAACGTTTTCCAGTCCACATCCATTTTCCTGTCGGCTGGTTCCACAATAATCATCTGATACTGACGCATTCTCCATAATAACGGCACTTTCTCCCAATCCGATATATTCATTGATGTGGCTGGACCTTTGCATATTGGAAAGTCTGACACATGGGGCATGATGCCATTTCGGGGATTGTCTGGATCGTGATAGACCATTGAGTCGCCATTGGCTTTGTAGCCGTAAACCAGGATGGTATGCGGAATCCATTGAACAAGAACGGGCACATCCTCTGAGAGATAATGAACAAGAGATTCTTTTGCTTCATCAATGGATTGGTGTGTTAGAATCCTGGTTTTAAATCCAAGAGATTGACAGGCAAATTCAATTTCTTCAACCGGGTCAGTATCCGGATAGGCAATCGCATAGTAAGGGGTTTTCACATAGACAAAGCCGTAATTCCATCCGAGATTGAGCAGAAATGCCTGATCGATATTCATGTCGTAATAACTTAAATTCATACGCAAAGCAGTCATGGCGCAATATCCATCCAGCATCGGAAAATATTCGACTCCTTCAATGATATGGCTCTCCTGTCGCTCTGCACAAAATAGATTGGAATATACCAGCAGAATGCATAACAGCGATTTAAAACCAGCTATGAATTTGCCTTTCATTTTAGTTCCCCTTCTATAAAATAAGGAATGATTCATTTTTTTCTCAGGCCCATTCCAATGCTCAACAGAATGCATCCCAATGCAAAAATAACCACCCAAACATTAAAGGTTTTTGCCTTTAACAGATCGGCAATGGCTCTTATTGTCACTGCAAAAATCATTGCAATCCCTACAGAAAACAAAATATTACCAATGGTTGTTTTCATCTATTGACACCTTTATTTAATTTTTGCTCTTGAAGGTGTTCTTTCCATTCAATGATCATATATTAGAGTCCAAGGAATGACAGAACTCACACTTGTCATTTCGGCCCCGACTCTTCATTAAATACAAAACGATTGAAAATCGGGACGGGAATCCACCTTTTTCCTTCTTCCTAAATTTATGTTCCGCACTTGTTTTGGGATCTCTATTTTAAATTCGTGAGATGCTGAAATAAATTCAGCATGACAAAAATTGATTTATTTCCCACCAATCGTCATTTCTGTAATTTTGATGGTCGGACCGGAGATGGATCGTCTAATTTGCAGATCTTTTCCAACCATTTCGATTTGTCTGAGAATATCGCCCAGGTTGCCTGAAATCGTAATTTCAGCCACAGGATAGGCAAGTTCTCCGTTTTCGATCCACATTCCAAAGGCGCCTTTGGAAATGTCGCCGCTGGTCTCTTCCTCTCCTTGGCCGATCGTATCGACCAAAAGCAGTCCTTTGTCCACCGAACGTATGATCTCTTCTTGTGAATATTTTCCGGCTTCGAGATAAAGATTGTTGGCTCCGGAAGCATTACCAGTGGATTTCAGGTTGAGTTTCTTTGCTGAATAAGTGTTGAGCAGATAGTTTTTCAACACGCCTTTTTCAAAGACGACGGTTTTGCGCACGGGAACGCCTTCTCCGTCAAACGGCCTGGTTGCGGGACCGCCGGGGAGCAGGCCGTTGTCGATGACATTGACCAATTCGTTGCCCACGGTTTCGCCGAGTTTGTCCACGAGAAAAGAACGTTTCATATAGATGTTGTTTCCATAAATGCATTGATACAGAAAGCGCAAAAGCGAACCGGTCATGGGCGGTTCTAGAACCACTGGCACCTTTTGCGTTTCTATTTTTCGTGCGCCGATTAAACGGATCACTCGGTGAATCGCTTTTTTCGCAATGGCCTCGGGTGTCATGAGATTGTCTATATTTCTGGAATAGTCATACCATCCTTCGTCAAAAAGATTGTCCCCTTCGCCGGACTGCAAATAAACGCCGCAGGAACAACTTGTTCTGTCATACGCTCCGCTGAACCCGTTCGAATTGGCGAGTGCGATGGTACCTTCAAATGAACCGAAACTGGCACCGTGCGATTTCTTGACGCCATCTGCCGCAAGACAGATCGCCTCGGTTTTTTTGGCGGCTTCAATTTTTTTCTCGGGGGAAAGGCCAATAATTTCGGGATCGAATATTTTCAGATCTTTCACGTCTGCCCGGATCGCTTCTTTTTCAGGCAGCCCGGAAAACGGATCCGGACTGGATACTCTGGCCCGTGCAACGGCATTGTCAACGAGATAATGGAGCGTTTCTTTGGTTAAATCGGATGAGGAAGCCGTTGCCACTTTCTGATCAACGATGACTTTTAAGGATAAATCCCGCTCCTTGGCTTCCTCCAATTTTTCGATTTTGCCTTCGCGTACATCGACAGAAAATTCACTGCCTTCGTCCACACGCACCTGAACTTCGTCCGCGCCTTTTTTGCGGCCGTAGAATACCAGCGATTCGGCCAGATCGAGTAATTGACGATGTTTTGTTTTCATGCCCGGCCTCCTACAGTCATTTTTTTGATTCGCAGAGTTGGTGTGCCGCATACTACTGCAACACCCTGTCCTTCTTTACCGCAGGTTCCAAGAAAATAACCAGTATCGTTGGCAATCATATCGACATCGTTCAGAATCTGTATGTTTGTGCCGACCAGGGTGGCATTTTTCAAGGGGCGCGTCAATTTACCGTCCTCGATGAGATAACCGAGATTCACTGAAAAAGTAAATTTACCGGCATCCGAAACCATACCGCCAGTAAACGATTTGGCGTAGAAGCCTTTTTGCACGGATCCAATGATTTCTTCGGGAGTTGAACTGCCTTTGGCCAGCATGGTGTTGTTCATCCTCGGAATCGGATTGTAACGGTAAGATTCACGTCTTCCATGACCGTTGGACCGTGTATGCATCAATCTGGATGAGAGAAGATCGTGCATATAATTCACCAGTTTGCCGTTTTCGATCAGTGTCACGGGTTGTGTTTCAGTGCCTTCATCATCGATATTCAATGTTCCGCGATAATAGGGGATTGTGGCATCATCATAGATGGTGACGATCGGATTGGCAACCATCTGGCCCATTTTATCGGACATAATGGATGTTTTTCGCCAGTTGGCATCAGCTTCAAGCGGATGACCGATGGCTTCATGGACCAGAACACCTGATCCCTCGGATCCGAGCACCACAGTCTGTTCACCGGCAGGAGCATCATCGGCTGATAGCAGAATAATGGCTTCTTCAGCGGATTCACGACCAATTTCTTTCGGGGTTTTTACGGACCGGTAATAATCCAGTCCGACACGGCCACCGCCTGCCGAATAGGTGCTCGTATTGCGCCGGCTGCCTTCTTCGGCTGTACTTCTCACCAGAATACGGGTCTGCGGTCTGACATCGGAAATAAACAGTCCTTCACGATTCATGACGGTGACATACTGGATTTCGTCGGTCAGTCTCGCAAACACTTTGGTGATCCGGCTGTCGTAATCCTTTGCTCCTGTATGGGCATCTTTTACCAGATCGATTTTTTGATCGAGTTTAAGATTGTTCAGGAGATCTCGCATATCGTAATATTGATAATCGAATTTTTTGACAGTCAGATCTGCTGCCTGCTGAATTTTTCCGCCTGATGCGATGGCAGCGGCAGTTAAAGCCGTTTGTTTCATTTTTTCGAAAGTCAGCTCGTTGGTGTATCCGTAACCGGTCTGATCATCCTTTAATACACGGATACCGACACCCAGTGTGATGTGCTCCCCGGTTTCCTTGACAATTTCCTCTTCCATACGAATGACATTGTTGATCCGGTACTCGAAAAAGAGTTCAGAAAACTGTCCGCCCTTGGAAAGCGCAATGGACAGAATTTTCTGCATATCCTCTTTCTGAATACCGAAACGCTCCTCGAAAAAGGAAGAGGCAGGAGGGAGCTTACCTGCAAAGAGCAGGTCAGACCAGAGTGCAGAGGTGGAAACCACCATTAGTCCGGTTCCGCTCTTTTTCAGGAAGTCCCGTCGGTTGATATCGTTCACGGTTTTGCCTCCCTGTGTTAAATGATAGAAAATATTTTAATTGAACATTGAGCATTGGTCTATTGATAACTTGTTCAATGTTAAGTGTTCAATGAAAAGCATTTAACATCGAGCATTGAGAATTGAACATTTATTTTAGTTTATTTATTCTATTCATTCTATTCATGTTTGAATACTTCTAAAGTATACCCTGAAAATGGAACATTGGTTTCTGTGTTACTCAGGTTTTTAAAAATTCCAAATGGCAAAATCCTCCGCCATAGGCGGATACGCCTTGGGCGAAAAATGTCAAATCAATGTCAAATTTCAAATGATTCAAATACATATTGGTAAGCTTTTTAGTTTTTGACATTTGGATTTTATTTGTCATTTGTTTTTTGGAATTTGGTATTTTTATCAATAAGAATAATCATTTTGTAAAAAATTAATCGATCCACTGATGCATCGGAAACAGTAACACGTCCTGAATATGTGTTTTGTTGGACAGAAGCATGACCAACCGGTCCACACCGATGGACATTCCGGCCGAGGGCGGGAATCCCATTTTAAGTGCTTCGATCAGTTCCTCGTCAAGGGGACAGGATTTTCCGGTAGCTGCCTGTACTTTCCGCTGTTCATGACTAAACCGTTCCTTCTGTTCCTCGGGATCAGTCAATTCGCTGTATCCGTTTGCAAGCTCTATACCGGCGATATAGAGTTCGACTCTTTCCGCCCATCCTGGTTGATCGGTTTTATTTCTGGCCATAAGTCCCAGCCGAGCGGGATAATCCGTCACGAAAGTCGGTTTCGGATAGCCGAGATGGGGTTCGATTTTCTCGAGAAAGATGCGGAAAAAAAGTGTTTCCCAGTCGTCTTCAATCTGATAAGAAATATCCAGAATCGATGCGGATTCTCTCAGATCCTCGACGCGGTCCGATTTTTCGAGATCGTGAGCTGCGTGTTTGAGAAAAAGATCGCGGACCGTGACACATTCCCAGGGAAGGGACAGGTCGATTCGTGAATTTTGATAATCCATTGTTTGATCTGAAAGAATCGGATCGGATACAAATCGGATGAGCTCTTCCGTATCCTTTTGAATGTCGTGATAATCGGCGTCTGTGTGGTACCATTCCAGCATGGTAAATTCGGGATTGTGCAAGTGGGTCAATTCTCCGTCCCGGAATACTTTTCCCAGAAAGTAAATTTTCTCTGCACCCGCAGCCAACAATTTTTTCATGGCATGTTCGGGAGAAGTATGCATAAAAAGACGATGTGATTTTCCGTTAAAATCCCGGATATCCAGATCAATCGACCGAATGTTGTTATCCAATGTCGGATAGGGGGTCAGGAGCGGCGCGTCTATTTCCAAAAATCCGCGGCGGTTGAAAAAATCGCGGATGCGCTGTAAAATTTGTGAACGGATTCGGAACAATTCCCACGACAGTTTTTTTTGCGAAAGTCGATGCCAGTTTTGCTGATGAAAATCGATGGATGTCATGCTGCTCAAATTCACTTATTTTTGGAGAAAAATATTGAGAAAGACTTTGGCATCGTTCAACACATTCTCTATAATACAATACTCATTTGGAGCATGTGCCATATCGTCAATGGTCGCCCAGCAGGCTGCAGGCAGATGGCGCTCCCGAAAATGTGCGGCGACTGTGCCGCCTCCGATTCCCATGGGTCTGGCCTCTCTTCCAAGAACGTCCTTGACTGCACGTTTCAAAGCCAGGACCACGGGGGCATCCGATGGCGTGGGTTCGGGAGCCGGAATCGATTGGGGAGAGGAAAGCGTGATTTTAACTCCAAATTCTTTTTCCGTTTCATCTGCCCAGATTCGGATCTGCTCTTGAACTGTTTTCAACGGATACTCAGGCAGGATGCGGCAGTCGAAATAAAAAACGTCTTCCCCGGGAATGGTGTTGACATTGGGCACGTTCGGTTCCTTTTTGGTCGGTTCGAAAGTCGATCCCGGAGGATCGTAAAGTGCATTCTTGCTTTCAAAAATACGATACAGATCGTTCATTTTCACCAGAAGATGGGCACCGGCTTTATGCGCGTTGATTCCCTTTTCCGGCATGGAGGCGTGGGTTTGTTTGCCCTGTGTTTGAATTTTTAGCCACAGAATCGATTTTTCGGCAATTTCGATCATGGTTCCATCCGGATTGCCAGCATCGGGAATGATGATCAAATCCTGGGGACGAAAGAGATCGGGCCGTTTTTTCAGAACATGGCCGATGCCGTATTCAGAACCGGTCTCTTCGTCGGAAACAATCGCCAGTCCCACGTCATACTCAGCAAGAAGATTTTCATCCCTCAGCGCTTTGACAGCCAAAATGGAGGAGACCAGTCCCTGTTGATTGTCCTCGGTGCCGCGTCCGAACAATTTGCCGTTTTTTTCGATCACCTGATATGGATCGTTATCCCACAATGAGAGATCGCCAGGAGGAACGATGTCCATATGCGACATGATCCAGATCGTTTTTACACTTGTTTTTCCGGTAAATTTGGCGAAAAGATTCGGACGGTATCCGCAGGGAACACGCGTGTCCGGTGCGTTGATCTCTTCCACGCTATCCGGTGAGATTTCTTCCAAGATCGTTTTGATAAACTCGGCTTTGTTCTTCTCTCCATCGCCTTCGTTGTCCGGTCCGAGACCAGGGATCGCGGTCAGTTCTTTTTGTATTTGAATCAAATATTTTTGATAGGTATCGATCCGCGAAAAAAGGGTATGAAGCGTTGTCGTATTCATGTTTCAAATCTCCTGAAAAAAAAATTTCGAGAATGAATCCTATATAAGCTAATAAATCCAGGATTAATTTCAAGGAAAAAAACTTGCCTTTTTAAAGTTTATTTGATAAATTTTGTCGATCAAGCCCCAGTAGCTCAGTGGATAGAGCAGCGGTTTCCTAAACCGTTGGTCGCAGGTTCAACTCCTGCCTGGGG
>CAZIAH010000141.1:0-8797 GCA_964537715.1 uncultured bacterium
CCCCGTCCAACAAACGGCATCATCAAAATAAGGCCTCAGCCAGAATGAATTTTTATCGAACGGCGAGATACCAAAATATTTGGCATGTGGAGGACTGTATTTAAACTCAATATTTCCGTGATATCCGGATTTTTCACCCTCTCTTGTAACCACATTCACGATCCCCGAACGCACTTGCCCGTACTCTGCGTTAAATCCGCCGCGTTCCACCGAAATTTCCTTGATGGCACTTAGCGCAATATCGAATACTGGAACATTGTTACGCGGATCTCGCAATGTCACACCATCGACGAGAAACAGTGCATCATTAGCCCTGCCACCACGAATTTTCAAACTGTCCTCAATGCCGGCTTGTAACTTGATGACATTCTGAACATCCGAGACCGGCAGTTCTTCAATCTCCCTGGAAGAAACCGCAACCACACTGGTAGCCACATCCTCACGAATCAGATTCCTTTCAGCCACAACAGTGACTGCTTCACCTTCCACAGCTTCCATTTCCATATTCGCATTGACGCGCGTCGTCTGATCGATCCGCACACGGACATCGGTGACAATGACTTCCTTATAACCGATAACCGTTACTTTAACTTGATAAATTCCCGGAGGAATGTATAGAATCGTATAATTGCCGTCCATATCGGCTGCCGCACCCAGCATCGTTCCAGCAAGCGTCACATTGGCTCCGGGCAAAGGATCACCGGTTGCCTTATCAACCACTGTTCCTGTAATTTTACCTGTCGTTCCTGACCAGAGTGGCAAATAAAACAAAAGTCCTGCCAGCAGAATCAGCATGATGGATATCTTGATTGCTAGTCTCATGCCTATTTCCTCCCTAATAATGATAATTAAAGAATCTTGACTAGTTAAGGCAAATTTTGAATGCTTTAACTTAAGCCATGACAATAACTAATTGATACAAAAAAAGTTCGTAGCCTTCTGAGGCCAAATTTAGGCATCTTTTAAAGCTATTTTCTTTGGATATTGTTGCCTCTACGATTGCTAAATTAACTTGCTTAAACCGTAATACTAGTGAATAAATACCTCCCCAATTAATATGGAATTTCCAACTTTTAATCGATAAAAATATATTCCGATCGCGGGATCTTCACCATCAAATGTTGATTTAAAATGATAACGGTTTTATAGATAGATAAAAAGCCACTTTTAACTTTTTTTTAACCAGATTGCGCAAATGCAAACTCGGCAATACTCTGAAGAATAACCATAATTTATTATTTTACAATAGTGTGAACGATAACGCAAAATATAAAAAAAAATTGAGATCACTCTCTCATCATATGTTACATTATAATAAACGAAGTTAAAAATTGCAAGTCATTTTTAATCGAAAAGTTTTTCCGGAATTGTAGGTTAAAAAAATCGATTACTTTGTTGTGAGGGTGCAGGGAATCGAACCCTGGACCCACGGCTTAAAAGGCCGTTGCTCTACCAAACTGAGCTACACCCTCGAATTTAAATTATTTCTTATATCCCAATCTCTCGAACCCTGACCCATCCCGATTTAAAACGGGATTGCTCTACCAAACTGAGCTACACCCTCAAATTCAATTATTTCTTCTCCTCAATTTTTCGAACCCTAAACCCATCCCGATTTAAACGGGATTGCTTCATCAGTCTGGATTACACCCTCAAACAGGCAAATAAGTTAATAAAAAAAACTGGATATGTCAACATCAGAATTACTGGTTAATTTCACTGGAGAGTTCAATATTTGGAACAATCTGATAATCCGAATAAGTCTCATCAATTTCCATTCGAATTTTCTTGATTAAAAAACCGGCAAATATCCGCATGGAATCCCGTGTCATAATCAAATACCGACTGTCAAGCAGATCAAACCACATTTTGATATTGAACTCTTTTACAAATTTCGGGTTTTTTGACGGCACCACATCCACGAATAAAAGATCATACGTCTCTTTATCGAAATAATATCGGCCTTCATATCGTTGTTCGGACATTTCTTTCACCTTCACCCCGATGCCGTATGTAGTGCTACTAAGAATTACCGTATCCGGCAAAAAATAAAATTCAAACAGGTTTCTCTTATCTTTATCAAAAGGGAGAATATCCTTTAAATCCAGACTGATCTGCCCCTTTTCCTCATCTTCCGTCGGATTATTTTTTTCTTCTTTCTTTTTATTTCGCTTCGCGGCTTTTTCTTTTGCTTTTTTCTGTTCCTCCCTGACTTGCTCGGTAATATCCGTCTCTTCTCCCTTTTTATTTTTCACGGCTTTGATAATCTCTTCCTCGCCATCCTTGCCATGAACAGTCATTTTCTTTTCTATATAATATTCCTCCGTGGGTTCCCATTTTCTATCCATCTGTCTGGTCACAGAAACAACCGAAACGGAAAAGGTATCATAATCCGTATACGAATTCAAACGGCTTTCAACATGCTGGATCAATGAATCAAGTGGCATATCCTCTGCATATAAAGCGGCTGTTAGGAAAAAACAACTTAGGAATAAAACGGTCCGAATCTTCATCGCAAACTCCTTACAAAAGATCAATTGGAAGATAGGATAAAAAAGGATACGTTCAAATTTGTGACAATGTTTTGGGGTAATCAATTTGGGCAACTTTGGAAGGATAGATAAAACCTAAACTTATTTGAAAAAACTGAAGTGAACTATGCTTTTTAATAAAAATTCCAAATGACAAAAATCCAAAATCCCAATACCTGCCTGCCGGCGGGCAGGAAACACAAATGCCAAATATTAAAAATATTCATTTAAATTTTGTGACTTGGCATTGATTTGTCATTTTCCGCTCAAGGTGGATCCGCCTTTGGCGGAGGTCTTTGATATTTGATATTTTTTATTATACAAACGGAATTTGACAAAAAAATTAGATAAAGCAACAGGTAAAAAGCGTTTTCGAAACTAAAACCAATTCAATCTTTCGAATTCATCCAGATGGTATCTTCTCTTTTCGAACCCACCGAAACCAGCCCAATAGGAACATTGACCAGCGATTCGATCCGTTTCAAATAATGTTTGGCGTTTTCGGGAAGATCCTGATACTGCCGGATTTTCGATATACTCTGTTCCCATCCTGGCAGGCTTTCGTAAACAGGTTCCACAGAATCTAGAACCTGACTATCGGCTGGTAAATGGTCCAACAATTGATTTCGATAACGATACCCGGTACAAATTTTTATCTCTTTTAGGGAATCCAGGACATCCAGTTTTGTGATTGCAAGATAATCGATATCGCTGATTTCCGCAGCATATCTGACGACCATTGCATCAAACCATCCACAACGCCTCGGACGCCCTGTTGTTGCACCGTATTCGGTTCCCAACTTTCGGATCGCCTCTCCGAAAGACCCTTCCAGCTCAGTGGGAAACGGCCCGTTTCCGACACGCGTCGTATAGGCCTTCACGATACCGATAATCCGTCCGATTTTTTTCGGACCGATGCCCAGTCCGGCACACGCACCCCCCACTGTGGTATTCGAAGAAGTCACATAGGGATAGGTGCCGAAATCGATGTCCAGCATGGTTCCCTGCGCACCTTCGAAAAGTACTTTCTTTCCGAACCGAATATTTTGAAGCAGCATCCATCGTGCATCGACGATGCAGTCTTTGATCTTTTCTCTAAAATCAAGAAGTTGGCTAAAAAGATTTTTTTCATCCACACCGGACGTATTATAAATTGCTTTTAATATACTGTTTTTAAAAATAACGTTCTGATGAAGTTTTGCTTTTAACTGATCCGTATCAAGCAGATCGCCCATACGAATGCCGATGCGACTGGCCTTATCGGCATAAGAGGGACCGATTCCCCTCCGTGTGGTTCCAATTTTTTCACGCGTTCCGCTCTCTTCAAATCCCTTTTCGATCAACTGATGATAGGGCAGAATCAAATGCGCACTCTGACTGATGAAAAGCCGGTTGGCCACTTGTATTCCACGGCTTTCAAGATTGTTGATTTCTTGCAAAAGTGTCTCGGGATTGATGACCACCCCGTTCCCGATGATGCATTGCGTGTGAGATCGAAGAATACCCGAAGGAATGAGATGAAGGATGAATTGTTCATTGTCGAACTCGACGGTGTGTCCGGCATTCGGTCCACCCTGATACCGGGCCACAATATCCACACTTTCACCGATCAGATCGACAATCTTGCCCTTGCCCTCGTCTCCCCATTGTGTCCCCAATACAAGTTGTACAGATACAGGGTCCTTAAGAAAAGCTTTCAACAGCCTCATCCTCTTTTTCGAAAACTTCAAAGACACAATCCAGTTTGGTCATTCTGAGAAGCTCTTTGGGTTTTTCCTGAAGTTGGGAAAGTTTAATGTCTCCGTTCTTTTTCCGTACGGCCATCAAACATCCGATCAGTATTCCCAGTCCCGAACTGTTCATTCTCTCCACACTGGACATGTCTACAATCAGTTTGTTTTTCCCACTGTTGATCAGTTCGTGCATCTTTTCGGAAACCTGTGTCGCATCCGGCCCGCCAAGTGTTTTCCCGATGATTCGGATGACCACGATTCCGTCTTTTTCCTGAATCTTTAAATCCATTTTGTATTCCAAAATTTGATTATAGATGAATGAACTACCCCACCGCAAACAGCTGAGTATTAAAAAGCAAAAACATTGAACGCCTCAAGAGGCGGGGAATGAAACCCTTGCCCGCCTCTGGCGGGATTCAAATTATTTTTTCCTGTGTGCCAATTTCAATTTCCCCTTGTCTCCATGCCGGGACTGCCAATCCAGAACAAGGGCACTTGCAACAAAAATGGATGAGTAGGTCCCGACAATGACACCCACACACATGGCAAATGCAAAACCTTTAATCACTTCTCCGCCAAACAGAAAAAGAATAAAAACAACAAAAAACGTTGTCATAGAGGTAATAATCGTCCGGCTGAGAGACTGATTGATACTGCGGTTAATGATGGTAGTCAGATTTTCACTTCGCATCACTTTGAGGTTTTCCCGGATACGATCGTAAACCACAATCGTATCGTTCAGCGAATATCCGACAATGGTCAAAAATGCAGCAATCTCTTTGAGTGAAATTTCAAGATTCAAGATACTAAAAATCCCAAGGGTAATCATCACATCATGGAACAGAGCAATAATAGCACCCACTGCAAATACAAGTTCGAATCTCCAGCCAATATAAATCAGAATCAGCAGCAGTGCAATTAAAACCGCCAGTACGGCTGCTTTTCGAAGTTCTTCGCCGATTTTTGGCCCGACTGTATCCACTTTTCGAATCTCGTAGGAAATATCCGTAATCTTATTGGAAATGGCGCCTTCCACTTTTTCAGCCATATCAGAAGCGCTGGTTCCTTTTTGCTGTTCGACGTAAATCAAATATTCATTTTTTGTACCGAACCGTTTTATTTCGCTCGATCCCAGACCGATGGTTGACAATGCTTCCCGAATCCTGCCAGCCTCGATCGGTTTTTCGAAACGGAGAACAATGGAGGTTCCTCCCTTAAAATCGATGCCGTAATTCGGTCTCCCCGGAATAAAAAACGAGCCGATGCCGAGAATCAGCAACGTTGCAGAAATAACATAAGCGATTTTTCTTCGCGCGATAAATTGAATATTCGGTGTCTGAAAAAATTGCATATTTTACCCTTCCCAAGTTCTGATGAATCAGTGAAAAAAACTGAGTTAAATACTGAGTTTGGTTAACGTACGGCGTGCCGTGATTGTATCAAAAATATAACGAGTCAACACCAGTGCCGTAAACATACTGACCGCAATGCCAATAGTCAGAGTAATGGCAAAACCGCGAATCGGTCCGGTGCCGAATTGATACAGGACAAGCGCCGTCATAAGAGTGGTTACATTGGCATCTAAAATCGTTTTAAACGCCCGTGCGTATCCGGCATCAATCGAAGCGCGAACCGTCTTCCCGGTCTTCAGTTCTTCTCGAATGCGTTCAAAGACCAGCACATTTGCATCCACAGCCATACCAATGGTCAATACAATACCGGCAATTCCCGGCAGTGTCAGCGTAAATCGGAACTGGGCAAGAGCAGCCAGAAGAAAAACAAGATTGAACAACAGGGCCAAATTGGCAATAATACCGGCCATACGATAATAGAGGATCATAAACAGCATTACAATACTCATACCTATCAAGGCAGACCATTTGCTTCGATTGATCGAATCCTGGCCGAGAGACGGGCCTACCGTTCTTTCTTCAATGATTTGAATCGGTGCCGGTAACGCACCTGCCCTCAGAACAATGGCGATCATCTTGGCTTCGTCCATATTCTTCATTCCGGTGATCCGTCCGGAACCATTAGGAATTTTGGTTTGAATTCTGGGCGCCATGTAAACGCGGCCATCAAGAATAATAGCAAGCCGTTTGTCAATATTCGCGCCGGTGACCCGGGAAAAAATGCGTGTTCCCTGACGGTTGAGTTTAAAATCCACTTCCGGCAATCCTGCACTCTGTACATCCTGACTGATCGTCACTTTGGCGTCGGTCAAATACTTGCCTGTCAATTCCGCATCCTTTTTGACAAGAAACAATTCCCGGTATTCTCGGTCCCCCACGCGGATGGTTTCGGAAGACCATCGGAACTCTGCATCCGGAGGAATCAGTTTCTGGATATCTTCACGATCAAGAATCTGATTCACCGCTTTGACATTTTCAACGGGAACACTGACTTCTTTCCCGTATTGCCGCAGATCCCTGAGCAATGCTAGGAAGGGATTCTCCTTAAAAACATTTTCATCCACAATCAACGATGTATCCGTTGTTTCCTCCTGCTCAGTTTCTATTCCCTCATCCCCGAACAACTCATTGACACCGATGGCCTTGTCTTGACTCGGTTGTTGTTCGGCCGCTTCTTGGGTTGTATCTTTACCGGTCTCCATCTCATTGGTTTCTTCCGGAACGATATTCCCCCGTTCCCGGGCAAGCGTTTTGTCGATTTTATTGATCACATCCGAAAATACCATCGGATCTTTCAACATTTTGAATTCAAGCAATGCTGTTTTCCCGATCAGCGTTTTGGCCTGTTCGGGATCGGAAATGCCTGGAAGTTCGATGAGGATCCGTCTGGCACCGACTTTCTGAATAATCGGTTCAGAAACACCGAATTGATCGATGCGATTTCGCAAGATTTCCAGCGAGCGCTTCACCGCATCTTTGGATTCCTTTTCGATATACTCTCTGACTTTCTTTTCCGAATCACCATATTCTCCCCAGTACTGACTCAGCGGAATCTTTCTCTTTTCCAGATTGTTCATAAGAAGCGTCATGAAATCTTCGGAGCTGACATTGAGTTCCTGCTGTGTTTCAGATAGTACTTCTTCCAACTGGTTGTCCTTGACTCTCGCCAGTTGTTCGACAAGTGCCGGCAGATCGAGTTCATACGTCAAATACATACCGCCCTGCAAATCCAGTCCAAGCCGGATCGATTTATCGATCAAGGGAAAAAGCTTCCCCTCGTCATCCAGCGTTTTCCGTTTTTCCGGCGTCAATGTATGCAGCTTATATGTGGGCCACAGCGCGTAAACGGCCCAGCACAGCAAAAACACAATAAGAATGGTCTTAAAGAGATTCCTTCTCTGCATAAATTACTCCTTCACCCGTAACTGTTCTACGTCCTGGTTCGAAAATTCATATTCATTATTTAATTAGAGTTAGAATATATACTATTTTCGACTTATTTTCAAGAATTTTTTATCCCTTTACCTGTGATCCTTTTTTCTGCTTTTTTATCGGTTCTGCATCCATATCCATCGACTCTAGATCGATTTGCTGGACATGGTTGAATTTTTGTCCTAAAAAACGCTCTCCGATATCACGAAACTGATGGGGAATGTCACTGACAAAAAATCGGTGTTCGGCCTTTTCGTGCCCAGGATTTTCTATTTTTTCCCGAACGAGTTTCTCCTCGACGGCCCGCGCTGTCTCCTCGGCCGAATCGATCAGAGTAACCCCGTCACCCAACACCTCTTGAATGACGGATTTCAATAGTGGATAATGGGTGCATCCCAAAATCAGCGTGTCGATCCGATGTGCCTTTAAGGGATTCAAATACTTTTCGGCAATCAGTTTCGTGATTTCTCCCATGAGCCATCCTTCCTCGGCCAGAGGAACGAACAACGGACAGGCCTGTGAAAATACCCGAACTCTTGGATCCAATTTCATAAAATGGGTCTCATAGGATTTGCTTACGGCAGTAGCTTTTGTACCAATTACACCGATGCGGCGGTTTCGCGTGGCTTCAAGCGCGGCACGAACACCGGGCACTACAACTCCCAGAATCGGAAACTGGAACTGTTCTAAGAGAGCATCCATGGCCACCGAAGAAACCGTATGGCACGCTACGACAATCATTTTCACATCCTTCTGTAAAAGAAACCGGACATCCTGCATGGCAAAATGCTGCACCACCTTTGGCGATTTTGTGCCATAGGGCACTCTGGCCGTATCCCCGAAATAGACGATCTGTTCGCCGGGCAGTCTTTTGAAAACCTCGTGCACCACGGTCAAACCGCCGACACCGGAGTCGAATATCCCGATCGGTCTTGCATCACTCATAATCGTTTCTCTCTGTACATAAAAAAATGACCGGAAGGGTCAGATAAATGACAAACCAAACCTTTGCAAATTTCCATTTGTGTGACAAAAAAATATCAAATTCAAAACCCGAATGTCCAAATCGAAAATACTACCCAGAACGATCACACACGATTAATCCTGATGTCTTGCATTTCTGATTTCGGTCATTCGTATTTGTTTCGCCCGCCTGCCGGACGGGCAGGCATTTCGGATTTGTATATTC
>CAZIAH010000142.1:0-8738 GCA_964537715.1 uncultured bacterium
AATGGGAACCGGCCGCCATCCAAGCACCTGGCCGCCCTCTTGAACAACAATTTTTTCAAAAACGGATCGGCATCGTTTGGCGAGCAGCTCGTCCGCCGGCAGAAAAACCATACCGACGCCGTAATCACCTGAAACCGGTAGCTTGAAATCACGACACGCCCGTCTGAAAAACGTATCCGGAACCTGAAGTAAAAGACCGGCGCCATCACCGGTGGATTTGTCTCCCCCAACTGCACCGCGGTGTTCCAGATTGATTAAAACCTGAATGCCATTCTCAATGATGGTATGACCCGGTTCACCACCAATCCGGACTACGAAACCGATACCGCAGCTATCATGTTCAAAAGCAGGATCATAGAGACCCTGCTTTTGAATAATTCCAGCCGTATTTCGTACAAGAAACTGTTTTTGATTTTCATTCATCAACTGTCATAATACAAATGGAATTCATGTGGATGTGGCCGCAGTGCCATTTCATCCAGCTCGTTTTCACGCTTCCACTTGATCCACGTTTCGATAACATCTTCGGTAAAAACATCACCAGCCAGCAGGAATTTGTGATCTTTTTCGAGTGCATCGACTGCCTCGGCCAGCGAACCGGGAGTTTTCGGATATTTTGCCAGTTCTTTCGGCGTCATCTCATAGATATCACGATCCAGCGGCTTACCCGGATCGATTTTGTTTACAACCCCGTCGATGGCAGCCATCAACATTGCGGTCCATGCCAGATAACCGTTGGCTGTCGGATCGGGACAGCGAAACTCCAGCCGTTTTGTCTTCGGACTCGGCGAGTACATTGGTATTCGTATTCCGGCAGAGCGGTTTCGAGCGCTCATCACCAGATTCACCGGTGCTTCAAAACCGGGAACCAACCGCCGATAGGAGTTTGTCGTGGGCGCGGCAAATGCCAAAATCGCTGCTGCATGCTTCAGCATACCGCCGCATGCATACAATCCGATATCGCTCAATCCTGCATATCCCTTGCCTGCAAATAGCGGCTTGCCGCCTTTCCACAGGGAGAAATGCGTATGCATTCCGCTTCCGTTGTCCTGAAATACCGGCTTTGGCATAAATGTGACTGTCTTGCCGTTTCTTTTGGCAACGTTTTTAATAATGTACTTATACCACATAAATTGATCGGCCATTGTGACCAGATCCTGGAACTTCATATCGATCTCTGCCTGTCCCGCTGTGGCGACCTCGTGATGATGCGCTTCTACGATAACCCCGACTTTCCTCATCTCAAGCACCATTTCGGTACGCAGATCATGAAAGGTATCGGTCGGGCTTACCGGGAAGTAACCGCCCTTGAAGCTTGGTTTATAACCCAGGTTCGGCTCTTCAAATCTCCCTGTATTCCACGAGCCCTCGACAGAATCGATCATATACATTCCCGTATGCTGATTCTGCTCATAGCGGACCTCGTCAAAAATGAAGAATTCCGGTTCCGGTCCGACATAGCAGGTATCCGCAATTCCGGTTTTCTTAAGATACTCCGCACCTTTCTTGGTAATATAACGCGGATCCCGTGTATAAAACTCCTTGGACAAGGGATCAACAATATCAGCGATTACACTGACAACCGGTTCCTTGAAGAAAGGATCCAGCACTGCCGTACCTGCTTCAGGAACTGCAAGCATATCAGACATATGAATCCCCTGCCACCCCCGAATCGAAGAACCGTCAAATCCGACGCCATCTACAAATGTAGATTCGTCCCATGTCTCAATGGGAAACGTACAATGCTGCCACGTGCCAAGCAGATCCACAAATTTAAGATCGACCAATTTTGCACTGTTTTTTTGAGCAAATTCAAAAAATTGTTTTGGTGTCATACTGGTTTTCTCCTCATTTAATCGTTCATCCTTTTGGTTTGAATTGTTTGTATTTTATGTTAAATTAAAGGGAAAGCTGGGGCGGAAGGACTCGAACCTTCAATATCCTGGTTAACAGCCAGGCGCATTGCCAATTATGCTACACCCCAACAATTCGATCTCATAACGCAACAGTCATACCAAAGTAAGAGGGATAAACGATTGTGTAGACAATAATATTTACTAAGACTATAATAATATTAGAGAAAGAACTTGTTCAACTATTTATATTATATTGTTTTATTTCTAAATTTTGTGAAAACAATATACAATATTGTGTTTTAATTTTATCATTACGACAATATTGTAATGAAAGTTTTTTCACTTATTCTATGGATACATTAACAGCTACAATTCAACATCATTCCCATGTTATCTCGATAGATACAAAAAACCATATGCGATTTGGGATGAACAAGATAAATATATTTTTCAAAAAAATCAATACCTTTTATATATTTTATTAACTGATTAAAATAAAAATAAAAAGTAAATCACAATATTGTACTATTTTAATTCAATAAACACAATAATGTGAGGTCTTTGTCTCTATATTTAACTTTATTAATAAAATAATTTGAAAGTGGTCGATGATGAAAAAGAAAATTGGTGTCATCGGTGCCGGCATGATCGGGGATGTGCACATCGAAAATATTTTAAAAGACGGCCGCGGTGAAGTGGGTTGGATCGCCACGCGGACCGAAAAAACACTCAAAGAAAAATTGAAAAAACATCACATTCAAAAAGGAACAACAGATTATCAGGAGATATTGAAAGATGCATCTGTCGAAGCTGTGGTTATTGCCTCGCCCCCGTTTACGCATCTTAAGATGGTAAAAGACGCTCTGAAATCGGGGAAACACATCCTGCTTGAAAAACCCATGGTGGCCAACCGAAGGGATTTGGAAGCGCTGATCAAAATAGTGGAATCCCATCCTGATCTGCTTGCTCTGGAGTGCTCGTGCCGTCATGCGCGTCTGCAGCCAAAATTCAATTTCATCAAATCGATCATCGACAAAGGAAAAATCGGAGAGGTGTATCACATCCATCACAACCATCTGATGCGTTCCACCTTTATTGAGTATAATCCCCGCGGAAGCTGGGCCATGCTCAGCGAAAAGGGAGGCGGTGGTCCGTTCATCGACTGGGGCGTGTATGACCTTTCTTTTCATCTGGGCATCTTAAACGATCGGCCGGAAATCAGGATGGTTCAATCATTTACCAAAAACGGCCTCAAAGTATTTCGGGACCCGACTGTGGTATCCGATATCGAAGAACACGGCGCAGCATATATGACATTTTCGGAAGGACTGACTTATTATTACGAAAGGGGAAGCGGAGTCCATTTTGAAGAGGACAACGAAACGCGCATATTTGGAACAAAAGGAGCATTGCGATTTGCTTTCTGTTCCTGGGATTCTCCGGAAGTGGATTATTATTATGTTGATGATAAAAACCGGGAAAAACACGATGTACTTCATGTGGATATGACTCAGCACAGCGACGATAATTTCGAACTGACCCGCCACTTTCTGGACTGCCTCATCGAAAATAAAAAGCCACGAATGACCGTACAGCTCGCGGCAAAACATCTGGACATTTTGTTTCGGATTTTGAATAAGTAGCGGCTATTTTCGAAGGATCGAATCCATCGCCTCCTTCAAAAAGGAAATGCCATTGTCCGGAGGATCTTTCAGGATAAACAGATATTTCCCGGATGGAACTACGATTGTCTCGGTTAGATAGGAACTCATTGCGCGAAACGCGTGCTCCCCCATTTCCGGAATGCGTTCAATCCTTCCCGCTTCTTTGAAATGATCCGCTAATTTTTCTCCCTGTTGAACCGCTTCCGGCTGAGATTTGGTATCTGCAACCATAAGAATCCAGGTCTCTTCTCTGTTTCGATACTGGGCAGAAAAAATCGGGGAAAGAAATGAATATCCGAGAGGCGTCTGAAAAAGATACTGTTCCGATCTGGCGATGCGGTTTGTATCGGGAAATCTGGAAAACAGTTTTGGCAAACTTTTTCCGGCTCCTATTTTTTCGGAAATTTTTCGAGCGACTTTTTTAAGCAGCGGCAGTGTGGAATCCGATTCACTGAAAGCCATCAGTTTCACGTAATACCGGCCCTGAAAAAAGTTCAGGCCCATTTCATCACCGTAGCCCTCCGCTCCTACATCTATAAAGGAATACTCCAGGGACCGTTCCGAGGCATACATACCGAATGCGAAAAGCGGGTCGCTCATATCGTAAACATCGACGGTCACTTCCGCATCTTTAATAACATAGTCTTGATGAATCAGTGCGGTAAAATGATATGCATGAAAAGATTCAGCAGCGCCATCAATGTATTCCCAAAGATTCCTGCCGTAAAACACACTTTCGTCGGCTGGGTTGCCACCCATTTCTGTTATTACGGAAAGTAATCCTTTCAATCGACTCTGAACATCCAGAGGAATATCACCCTTTTCAGCATCGGCCATTCTGCCTGGATACTCACCCATTTCCTGAGCAAGAACGACTCCTATCGCCATCCATGTGATCAAAAGAACATACAATCTCCATTTCTTTACTATCATCGCTTCTCCCCATGATTCACACATTTTTGATTACATCCCCGTCCAGTCAAATTTCTCCATCTACTATTTGACCAAAATCATTTTTTGAAATCGATAAGCGGAATGACTATCATTCATAACTTCTATCCGGCAAATATACACACCGCTGGGAACCTGTTTTCCATACTCGTCCTTCCCTTCCCAGTGTATCGAATGAGACCCTGGAGTCTGCTTTTCATCGACCAGAGTTACCACATAACGACCCATCTCATTAAAAATATCGAACCGGACATTGACCGTATCCGATAAATGATAGTCTATTTGCGTTCGGGGATTGAACGGATTTGGAAAATTATGGGTAAATGTGAACAGTTCTGGAATCCCCTTTCCGCGGGAAGTATGAATCCCGGTCGAGTTGCACCTGCCATGATCGATATAGTAGGGCCGCACAGAGGTATTCTGAATACTGTACTCGCTCGTCACAGCCACTTCCAAGCCCCAGTCGTGTAGTGTTGCATAAGTCCCATCAGTGGTCATATCCAGAATGGGAGTATTGTTTCCAAACCAGGACCAGGCAATATACCCGATCTCATTGAGATGACACTGCTCGATAATCGTCTGATAGGGAACCGTTGTTTCCGGCGTCACCTCAGTGCCATCCCAGTCAAACCAGCATCCAAACTCGCCCACAATGAGCGGAAGGTTCATATTGACCGACTGTTCGATCTCCTGACTGATCAGCGATTCCGGATATCCGGTTCTTTGATTCCACCACATGTGAACGGAAAAAATCAAATTACTGTCAGGATCAACGCCAATGAGATAAGGACCTTCCGACTGAAGGATGTCTATCTTCTTCCCACAATCCGGTCCGTCGATCACAAGCGGCACATGAATGTCCGCCTCTCTCAAGCGCAGAATGGCCGTTTCATAAGCATTCCGAAATGCGGTCGCAGTCGTGGCATAATCGCCCGCTTCATTGGCGATATTGAGAAGCAGATATTCTTCATGATCGATAATCACATCGACAATTTCGGGACGGGTCCAGTAATCGACGACCTCATCTACCAGACTCAAATCACAAGTGGCATCGTGGCATTCGATCATGGGGATCATTGTAAGATCGATGCAATTCCAGATAGCTGCGTCCAGGTCCTCGGCCGAACCCGTTGTGTTCCAGACGATCCGGATCACATTGGCTCCGGTCTTCTCGATCTCTTCGAACTGTGGCATGCCGTCTTTCTGAAACCAGATATTCGGATTGGCCACACCACGAAGAATGACTTTTTCGCCGCACTTGTCGTAGAGATACCTGCCAATGACCTGGAATCCCGGATGGTTTCCGCTTTTCAAATCGGAAACCAGACTGAAAAACAGGAACAGACAGACCAAACAATGGCTCCTAAAAATTCGTATTTTCATCAAAATTCTCCTCTTCAGATTTGTGGTCTTTTCTATTTGTTGGTTTTTTGATAAATTTTCATTTGTATGATAAAATATCAAATAACAAAATCTTTATCCCGTTAGATACTAAGTTTGCGTCTTTTAATCTATACACCAAAACCATTTTTGATGCTGAAAAAGTTATTAGTCTAACCACATTTTTTTATCTAACGGGACAAGATGCCAAATCACAAAACTCAAATGAATATTTTTGATATTTGGTATTTGTACTTTATTTTCCGCCAAAGGTGGATCCCTGCCCGACATATGGCAGGCGGGCGCCTATAGCGGAGGACTTTGGGCTTCGTCATTTGGAATTTTAAAAAATATCACTCATTTCGGTTTTTGCATAAGTTAGTTTAGTAATGAAAGATAAAAATTATAATGAATCCGCCACTTCGATGGGATAGGGACATTCCACATTCACTTTGAATTCCCAACCTCCCCATCCCTGTGAAATCTTGACCAAAAGCACATTGATTCCCTGTTTCAATCTTGTCCTGACCTGATCCGGTTCGTGAGTGATCCCCCGGAAAACATTATGGGAAAACTTTTTTTCGCCATTCATCCAGACCTCGATACCGTCATCCGAATTGAAATTAAGAAGGATTTCCTGATCCTGGTCTGATTTGAGAAAAGTGACACCGTATGCGAGCGCGTAATCCACATCGAAATGCTTTTTGATATCGATAATGTGTTCCGCATTGCATTCGGCTTTGACCCATTTGACTTCGGCCCCATCCTTTCCCGAATACGTTTGGCCGAGATCGATCTGTCCTTCTTCCGGAGGATAGCGATATTCCGAAAGATGAACCGTCGTATCGTAATCGAACGGGCCGGCCAAATACCAGTCGCAGATATTGGACAGCTTCTCGTCCATGAGCTCCGAAAGGGTGTACGTTTCTCCTGCCGTCTCAAAATTCAAACAGACTTTTCTTTGAGAACGCACACCCAAGACTTCTTCGAGAGGCTGTTCGAAAACGATTCGCCGATTGCCGCCATTGGCAATGCGGTATTTCGATTCGGAGAGAATTCGCTCTTTCATACCGATCTGATCCCGGATCGAAACATCGAACTCATCTTCGGCCCGGGAATACAAATCTTTGACGATCATGATTTCGTTTGGTTCGATCCGGTACAGAGAAACCCCGTTCAAAAAAGATACCAGCCCCTCGAATTCCTTTTGCGAATAAGATTCCCCGGCTTTTTTGAGAATTTTGGCAGGGGACAGAGTCGGATCGATCCCCTGGAGCAATTCGCCCAATCGTCTTTTTTCGGCGATTTTCTGCGTCTCACTGTAATCGATTTCTTCGGCAGTTATACTGACTTTAATAGAGTTGTGGATCGATTGTTCTGGCACGCAAATCCTGTTCATCCAATGGATTTCATCATATTCTGTCTGAACCGGTTTGCCATTGAGAATTGCCGTTTCGACCTTTTTCGTACACGGAAATTCGATTACATATGATCGTGCTTTGACCTGTTCTTGATATTCTCCCTGAACCGGGTCAATCCGGACAGTTTGTTGATTGCCTTTTCGATGGTATCGGATTCGTGTCAAAGCGAATTTCCCATCCAGATACCCTTTTGAAATCCCGTCATCTTCATAGAGGACAAACTCACTTTTTTGATTCTCCTCGCCCGGATAAGTCCGCACAATGAATGTCTTCAACGGCTCAATCGCCATACGCTGCGTGCAAGGCTGCATAGGCACCGGCACGCCGCCGCGCACAAACAGGGGAAATTCATCAATGTCCGCCCAGGCGATGGCCAACTGTTTCTTTCCGATGATCCGCTCATTGGAAAACCATTGATACCAGACGCCTTCGGGAAACCAGACGCGCTGAGAAGCGACTTTTTTCGGACCGGAACCCGGCTTCACGACCGGTGCAACGAGAAAGGCATCCCCGAAAAAATACTGCTGGGAATTTTCGAAAGCCGATTTTTCTTCGGGAGTATCGATGTACATCGGCCGGGTGAGTGGAATAGACTCTTCACAAGAGCGACGGACACTGGAATAAATATAGGGAAAGAGCTGTGATCTCAGATGAAACGCGATCCGCTGTGCGTCGGTGTAGATGGGATCGACCAGCCAGGGGCGTTTGTCCATATCCTTGTTCCGGGTCGAATGAAGACGCAGAGCCGCTGTCATCGCCCCAAACTGGACCCATCGCGTATTGGTTTCGGGCCGCATGCCTCCCATATGTCCGCCGATATCGTGCGACCAGAAAAAACATCCGCAGTTGCCCGCCGTAGAAGTAAACGGAACTTCGAACTCGAGCATCGGCCAGATCGAAGCGGCATCGCCGGAAAAATGAATCGGATATTTGTGGTCTCCCCATCCTCCCCACCGGCTGAATGAAATACCGCGCTTGTCTCCCCTTGCCGCGTAGTGAAAGTAATACCGGTTGAGCCAGGGCAGATTCCTCAAATCCGCCATGCCGATGGTTTTGTCGAACTGCTGCCAGTCGAGCCACCAGAAATCCACACCGGATTTTTCCAAAGGCGCATGCGTATATTTAAACAGAAGATCGAGATATTTTTGATTCGAGGCATCGTACGGCAATGTCGGAGAACCCGCGGTATCCGCACCCATCGCTTTCATAAACGGTACATACATATCCTCGTGCGGACCGATCCCGTCGGCCGGGTGCACGTTGAGTGTGACATGGAGTCCCTGCTGATGAAACCAGGAAAGCAGGTCTTCGGCATCGGGCAGAAGCTCCCGGTTCCACGACCAGCCGGTCCATCCCTCCCGGTGCCAGTCCATGTCGAGCACCATGATATCGAGAGGGAAATCGTTTTCCCGATATTCTCGTACGATCTGTCTGTAATCGTCAGATGTGTACGGCCAGTACCTGGA
>CAZIAH010000143.1:0-8736 GCA_964537715.1 uncultured bacterium
GCTATAATTATGCCAATGTTTTAGCAAAAATAAATACTTACACTTTTCCCTGAGAATAGTCTTGAATTTCATAGATGTTTTTCATAACTTCATAAATAGAATAAATACAGGATTAACAAGGGGAATACTAAAAATTGAAAATTGGCGTCATCTGCCCGGATTATCCATCTGAAAGTTCACATGCATTTGCCTTCGTTCATGCTCGTGTGAAATTGTACGACAAACAGAAACATATTGTCAAGGTATTTGTACCCGGCAAATTGGAAGATGAATATGTTTTCGAAGGAATAAAAATTGAACGGATTCAATTAAAAAATTTCCAATCAAAATTGTCTGTTTTTAATCCTGATGTATTGGCCTTACATTATCCGACCTATCAAATCATCCATACTCTAAAAAATATTAAATATCCATTTGTAACCTGGATCCATGGCCACGAAGCAATGTGGTCATTTCAATTGCGATCTCCAAAGAGAAAATCAGATCATTTAAGAAAACGAATCATCTCAATTCCAAGAGAATGTTATAAGATGTTAAAAATTAGAAAATTTCTTGTTCATGCCAGATATAAAGTGTTTGTATCACAATGGATGAAACATGAAGCCGAAAAACATTTACATATAAAATTCCAGGACGCTGTCATTATTCCAAATCCTGTAGATTTGAAATCATTCCAATATCAATCCCCCTTAAATGTTAAAAAGGCCATTTCATTAAGAAGTTTTGATAATCCTAAATATGGTTTGGACATTGCTATAAAAGCTTTCTCTTGCCAAGAAAAAATCAAATTATTTCTCTATGGTAAGGGACACTTAAAAAGAAAACTGATGAGAATGATTAAAAAATATCATTCAAATACAGAAATAATAGATACTTCGCTTACACACGAAAAAGTCCCCGAATTGTATCACCAATTTGGGCTATTCATAGCTCCAAGTAGAATTGAAGCACAAGGCCTCGCTATGTGTGAAGCAATGGCCTGTGGGCTTCCTATCATTGCAACCCGTGTCGGAGGCATCCCCGAATTTGTTCGTGACGGCATTGATGGTTATCTTGTTCAACCTAATGATCCGAAAGCAATAAAAGAGGCCGTTATCAAATTGATTACGGATGAAGCGAAATTTTTTGAAATGTCGAAAAATGCACGAAAGAACATGGAAACCGTTTGTTCTGGGGAAATAGTTATTCAGAAAGAAATAAAAATCTTAAACGAAGCGATTGAAAATTATCGAAACCACGGAAATACAAAATGAATCAAAAACCTATATTTTTATTGGGTATTCACAAATCGGGTACGAGCCTCCTGAGAAGTCTTTTGAACGGCCATTCACAGCTTTATACGATCCCAATTGAAGCACACTATTTTCAAAATATGCATTATTGGGTAGACAACGAATATCGTTTTAGAAGACCAAAACCGTTGTCACATTCTGAAATAATCGAACAATTCTGCAAATGGATTCATCTGAACAATATCGGCGAGGACCCATACAGCGATGCGATCTCAAAAAACATTTTTGATGAAAGAAAATTCCGGAAAGCAATAACAAATCTGAATCCAGATGATACGGACAAAACACGTATTGAAAAATATTTCAAAGCAATCTATCATTCGGTTGAAGGAAGGAAATTACCGGCGAATTTAAGAATCGTTGAAAAATCAGTCGAAAATTCAGAATTTGCTGAAGAATTGACTCGGCTCTTTCCCGAAGCACAATTTATACGCATCATCCGCAATCCCTATGCAAATATGGTTTCGCTCAGAAAGTATAAAAGTATTGACTTTGGTTTCCCGATCATGCGAAGGGTGATCAGAACCTTCTATAACGGATACTATTTCCTTTACCGGAATCAGAGAACCATACAAAACTATTATCTATTACGTTATGAGGATCTGGTTACCAAGCCGGAAATTGAAATACAAAAATTGTGCAATTTTTTACAAATCCCATTTGAGGATATTCTCGTCAAACCGACCTATCAGAACCATCTCTGGTCCGGCAACAGCATGACGGACAAAAAATTTACATCTGTGGACGCTTCCCAGTTGAATAAATGGAAATCGGAAATCACACCCATGGAGGCCATTTATATCAACAAATTGTTTCCATTTATATTGAGAGATTTTGATTATAAAATTTATAAACCAAGAGGATCGTTCTGGAAACGCGGGAAAGGCGAAAACCTGAGAAGATATGTTGCCAATCGGCTCTTTAAATATTACTTACAGGAGTGGAATAATCCTCAATAATAAATTGGTTCTAACAATTGCTATTTCGATTTGGTGAGTCGAATCCAGATACTGCGGAAAATCATTGCATCATCTTCATCAAAAACGCGGAATAACAAAAGTATCAATAGGTAAAAAATGGATGTAATGCCGAACATCAAGAAAAATTTGAAAATATCACTGCTGCTGTTCAAATATTGATGAAGAAATATATAGAAAAAAACACTGGACAGAATCCCTGAGATAAATAGTTTAAAATATCTAAGATTGAAAGGGTGGAGTCGAGAGGAGTGATATATTTGTACCAAAGTAAGCATTCTGTGACAGATGAAACTCACTGTCGTGGCAACCGCAGCTCCATTCAGACCATATTTGGGGATAAGAATAAGATTGAGAATAACACCTATCAGATAAATAAAAACTGTATCATAAAGAATGACTTTTGTTTTCCCGAGCGTCGTTAAGAATGAACTGGTCGGCCCGGCGAACAAAGGAATGAAATATGCACAAGCCAAAATCTGAAGCGGAACAACGGCTTCAATATATTGACTGCCAAATACAAAAACAAGAAGTGGTTTAGCAGCGATAAAAATCAACCAGATCATGGGAATAGTAACAATCAAAATCCAGCGGGTGATTAGTTTGTATAATTCTTTGATCTCCTGGCCTTTATTCTGTGAAATCAATCCGGTAAAAATCGGGATAAAGATTGGAACAAATGCTCTTGAAAACAGGGCAATGAATTCGGCCATCGGGACGGCAGAATTATAAATACCGACGAGATGGACGGTTGTAAAATATCCGAGCATCAATATATCCGTCCGGGGAATAAGAATCCAGAGCAGGCTGCTCATGACAAGAGGCCATGAAAAATGGAGCAATTGCTTGACCGTTTCACTTTGAAGATTGGGCAGGCGGAAAATACCGCTTAAATGTTTTCGAGTAATCAGTATATAAACAAATGCTGCACCTAAAAAACCATAAAAATAAGCCCATGCAGCCAACATTGAGGTAGGGTGAAAAATTTGAAAGAAAAGAAAAAGAAAGCATAGCGTCAAACCAAAACGGAAAAAATCGTGAATCGATGTATAGGCCTTTACACGTTGATAGCCCAGGAGGATGGCCCCAAAAAGCTGATCGAGTGCAAAAAGAGGAATAATAAAAGCAAAGAGTCGGAATATGAGTATCAATCCTTCGTCATGAAAAACAGAAACGGCCAACCATTTTGAAAAGTAAAATACGATGCAAACGAAAATGAAAGTAAGAGGCACCGAAATCCACAATCCGGAACGAATGGTCTCGTTTTCAGCCTTTTCATCCTGACGAACACGATGCAAAGCAATCTGACGGGTTAAAGCAGTCGGAATGCCCAGAAGCGTGATCATCCCTATAATGGCGAGAAACGAATTTGCAATGCCAATCTGGCCGTAACCTTCGGGTGCCAGGGACCGTGCCAGCAAAATGCGGATGCCGTATCCGAAGAGACGGGACATAATCATTCCCATCGCAGTCACGCCGGCGCCCTTGATGACACTTCGAATGAGCCGATCTCGCTTTAAATTGCTTGAAGGATTCAATAAAAATTAACCTTGGTCTTGTTGAAGTTAAAATGGCAATCATGTAAAATTACAAAATAAAAAACTGATAAGCAATCAGAGAATATTTCAGGAGATGTAAAATGGCAAAACACTCAAAAAAATCGAAAAAAAAGAAAAACCAAACTGTTGAACAAAAAGTAAATCCGTCTTCGAATCCGATCTGGAAAAGATACCCGGTTCCTTTTGCAATCGGATTGATATTCCTCTTATTACTGATTTTCTTTCGTGAATTGATGTTCGCAAACAAAACCTTTCTTCCCCCGGATTCGATTACTTCGGAAAGCTTTAGAACCTTCATTCAAGATGCGCTGAAACGGGGAATCTATCCTCTCTGGAACCCTTACATTTTTTGCGGAATGCCCTCATTTGCGAGTCTATCAAGTGCACCTTACATTGACGTTACAGGAAGGATCATATTCGGAATTCTGTGGCTAATCAAAAAAATCATCCCATTACCGGATTTTACGCGCATATTGGTCAACTATTTTCTTCTGGGCGGATTCGTCTTTCTTTATCTTCGCACAAAAAAATTATCGACGGCCATTTCCCTTTATTCCTCGATTGCTTTTGTTTTCATCCCCCAAATCATTGCTTACACCGCCTTTGGCCACAACACAAAATTGGAAACGATCATTTTCATGCCGCTTCTTCTACTGCTTACCGAAAAGTTATTAGAAAAACGCAATCTGCTTTTTTTCAGCCTGACTGGACTTTGTGTTGGACTTCAGTTGCTTCGGGCACACATTCAGATTGCATTTTTCACTCACTTGATGATTGGGATATTCGTCATTTACTGGATAATTCAAACTTACCGAAAGGAGAAAAATCTAAAATCTATTCTCCAGGGAATCGGACTCTGGGCAGGTGCGATTGTTCTGGGGGGACTGGTTTCTTCGGTTTTGAATCTATCCACATGGGAATATTCCCACTACTCCATTCGGGGCGGCGTTTCCAGTGGCCTCAATTACGGGTATGCAACCGCTTGGTCTTTTCCGCCATCCGAGATAACAACTTTTTTCATCCCCTCTTTTATGGGATTTGGAAAAGAAACCTACTGGGGCCCCATGCCTTTTACCGATTTTCCTCTTTATTTTGGCATCGTTACATTTCTTTTAGCCGGAATGACTGTTTTACTCAATCGAAATCGAACCACCTGGTTTTTTATCATTCTGGCCGGTGTGTCCCTTTTTATTTCTTTCGGCAAACATCTTCCCATCCTCTACGGACCGATGTTCAAATTCGTTCCTCTCTTCAATAAATTCAGAGCGCCAAAAATGATCTTGGTTCTTTTCAATTTCTCCATGGTTATTTTAGCAGGGTATGGCCTTCAGACTTTGCTCGATTTCAAAAAATCGGATGCAGCCAAATTAAAACTGGTACATCGTTATATTTTCATATTCGGCGCAGTGGCTACCCTGCTTCTTCTGATTCTTCTTGTCGGCAAAGGAGCCTATCTGAATTGGACGCAAAAAGTCGGTTCGAACGGACTCGCTGCATACAACAAAGCAACCAATGACGGTCTCAGGGCCATGTTGTTTTTGCTTTTATCGGGAGGCGCGATTCTACTTGCCGTTCGCGGAAATTTCAAAACTAAATATCTTCCTTTGATTCTCGGAGGGTTATTAATCATCGATCTGTGGACTGTAGACAACCGGTTTGTCAAACCCAGAAACAAAACGGAAGAAAGAGCCTACTTTGCCGAAACTCCTGAAGTTCGGTTTCTCAAAGAGAAAAATGAAACGTTTCGTATTTTTCCGGTCGGAGATCAGAGAACGGCCAATTGGTACATGTATCATGAAATCCAAAATGTGTATGGATATCAGGCAGCCAAATTACAACTATACCAGACGTTGCTCGAGCGCTTCGACATCCCCAATGGATTTCTGAGGAAATATATCAAGACCGTACAGGGGAAATATGCGTGGAAAGAACCTAGCGAAATCTCGAGTAGGCAAATGCAAATCGATCAAACCTTTCTCAAACTGACGAATGCCAACTACATCGTTAGTCCCTACATCCTGCCCGATACCACACTGGAACTGGTGTTTCCGCCCTCATCCCGTGGTGCTAACGGAATTATGCAATACAAACACGCATTGCCGCGGGTATTCTTCCCGCAGAAAACTATCCAAATTGAAGGAAGGGAAAATATTTTAAATTACATGACCAACGGCCAGTTCGATCCTGCAATCGTTGCAATCATAGAGGAAAATCCTCCTTTCGAAATCCATCCTTCAGACAGTAACCGAGCAAATATCACCAAATATGACATTCATAATATCAAAATAGAAGCAGACATAAAAACACCCTCCCAGATGGTTCTAAGTGAAACCTACTACCCTGCCGGATGGAAAGCCTACGTCGATGGCAAAGAAACGAAGATTTATAAAACCAACTACGCTTTCAGATCAATTTTCCTCAATCCCGGAGAACATCGGATCAAGTTTGTCTTCAGCCCGAACACTTTCAAAATTGGACTGATCCTGTCTATCTCTTCCTTTCTTCTGCTGATTGCAGGTGTGTTTCTTGGCTGGCAAATCGAAAGGAAAAAAGTGAAAAAAATAAAAGAGATGCCATGAAAAAATTATTCATCCAGATTTTCGGCAGCTATAAAAGCATCGTTTTTCTTCTGGCAATCGGTCTGGTGCTTTCTCTCCATTTATACACGCAGCACATCATCAGTCAGCTCAGAGAAGAAGCCCGGTCCCTTGTTCTTTTCTACGCTCAGATGTATGCCCGGGTCGCCGAAACCGAATCGACATCGGACATCAGTTTTATATTCGACCAAATCATCCGGCGCACCAACTTTCCGCTCATACAAACCGATCCGGACAAAACGCCTATCGGATGGAAAGGAATTTCGGTAAGTCCGGAGGACCACTCGGAAGAAGCCATGAAAAACGTCACGGAAATGGTTCAACAAATGGATAAGGAAATCGATCCTGTACCGATCAAATATAAAAATCTGATTTTGGGATATCTCTACTACGGGGATTCACATCTCATTCAGCAGCTCCAGTGGCTGCCGTATATTGAGATTGGCATTGTCGGACTCTTCATCCTGCTTGGTTTTTTCGGGTACGCCAACATCAAACGAAGCGAACAGCGCCACATCTGGGTGGGAATGGCCAAGGAAACAGCCCATCAATTGGGAACGCCCATTTCTTCTCTAATGGGCTGGCTCGAAATTATGCAATCCGTCAAGAGTACGAAGAAAGCAGAAATTTTTGTCGAGATGAAAAAAGATCTACATCGATTGAATAACGTAACCCACCGCTTCTCGCAGATCGGTTCCAGACCGGATCTGAAAAAAACGAGTATCGAAAAAAATTTGAGGGAAGTTGCAGAATATATCGGAAGAAGAGCACCCCACATCGGTAAGAAAGTGACGATCACAGAGGCCTATAAGCAAGTCCCATTGATCGATTTAAATTCGGGACTTTTTCAATGGGCGGTTGAAAACATCATGAAAAACAGCCTCGATGCCATGGACAAATCCGAAGGTTTGATCTATGTACGTCTCTTCCCGGAAAACCACGAGTCAAAAGTAATCATAGAAATCGAAGACAACGGCAAGGGCATCGAAGGTTCGAATAAAAACCGAATATTCAAACCCGGATTCTCCACCAAAAAACGAGGATGGGGATTAGGATTGACATTGGCCAAACGAATTATAGAAGAATACCACCGGGGAAAACTTTATGTAAAAGAAAGCAAAACAGGTGTCGGTACGACGATACGCATTGAGCTCAAGGCATAAAACCTTTGAAAAAGGTGTCTAATATAGTGAAACTCAACTAACTGAACTAAAACCGAATGAACGACACCGACCTCATGCTCCAACTAAAAAATGGAGACGAAACCGCATTCAGAAAAATCGTGGAAACGCATCAGAATTTTATTTATCGTTTAACGTCTCACTATCTTGGCAATGAGCAGGATGCCGAGGAAATTACACAGGATGTTTTCATCAAACTTTACCATTCCAGAGCTACATACAAACCCAAGGCCAAACTCTCTACGTATCTCTATCGTATTGCGATCAACCTTTCATTGAACCGGATTCGAGACCGGAAACGAAAGGCGTGGATTTCTCTTGAATCTATTAAAAAAAAGGGACAGGAAAACCTGTTTTCCAGAGACGATCAGAATCCGGACAGGATCTTGGATCTCAAGGAACAGCAGCATATAATTCAGAATACCATTGACGAGCTTCCCGAAAGCCAGCGTACGGCTATCATTCTGAAACGATTCGAAGAGTTATCGTACAGTGAAATCGCCAACGTCATGAAAATATCTGTATCGTCCGTCGAGGCGCTGCTTTACCGGGCCAGACAGAATCTTCAAAAAAAACTTACTGGACAATTGGATCTGCCATAAAAATGACAATTCCTAAAAATAGAATACGGATAGATCTTGACTTTCCAGTCAATAATATCTATATTAATTCTCAAGATAGGTGTCCCGGATCGTTCTACCGGCCGGGAAGAATAGGGAATCCCGTGAAAATCGGGAGCTGCCCCGCAACTGTCATCCCGTTCAGATGATTCTGAACAAAAGATTCGATTCACAGCCACTTTTCAACAGAAAGGGAAGGCAATCGGATCGGGGAAAGCCAGGAGACCTGCCTGTCTGCAGAAAGTCCTTCGAGGGAAGGCGAAGTGAATGTGTAATGAGACGCCGACCTTCCCGGTCGGTTTTTCTTTTAGGTCCAATATGAAATTCACAATAAAAAAGATCTGTCTGATGGGGTTGTTTATCTCGGCGGGAGTTTCACTCGGATTCGCCCTGGCACAAATCCCCAACGTCGAGCTCATCACGACCACCATTTTTTTATCGGGATACTTTCTCGGTTTGAAAGAAGGTGTTCTCGTCGGCATATGCACGGAAGGCCTCTATTCCCTACTC
>CAZIAH010000144.1:0-8612 GCA_964537715.1 uncultured bacterium
AATCGGCTGTTATTGCATCTCGTTATCGCGCTATCTGTTCGACAGCGAACCCATTCGTGTCTGCGGGACTATTGAGCGCGACCCGAAAATGAAAACCGACCGTTTAACCTCTGCTGTACTGGAATTTGAAAAAGGGACTTCCACATTTACCTGTTCGACCCAATTGATCGATCACCGGCGTGTCGAATTGTTCGGTACAGGCGGAAGAATCGAAATGGTAACTCCGTTTGTGCCTTCGCCTGAAACCACGGCCAAAATCATCCATCAGGCTGGATCGAAAACGAAAGAAATAGTTATCAATCCGTGCAATCAATACACCATACAGGGCGATCAATTTTCTCTGGCTATATTAAACGATTCAGAAGTACCGACCCCAATTGAAGATGCAGTGGCCAACATGAAAGTCATCGATAAAATCATGGAAAGTCACAAAAAAGGAATTTGGGTCAAGATATAAAAACTGAGGATTAATAAACTTATCTATGAAAAAACCAATTCTTCTAATATTTACCATTATTGTCTTTTACTCAGAAATCCATACTCAATTCCAATATACATATTCCTGGTTGAATGACAGTACGGAAAATCAATTTGACAGAATTAAAAACATATCCTTACCTGAAGGATACGTACGGGTCGAATACAGTGCCAACACTTTTCAGGAATGGTTGAGAAATCTACCATTGAAGAAGAATCACGACAAAGTATATCTTTATGACAAAACATTAAAGTTAAACCAAAACGCACATTATAAAATCATCGACATTGATGTTGGAAACAAAGATCTGCAGCAATGTGCCGATGCGATTATCAGACTTTATGCTGAATATTTATATTCACGAAAGAAATACGATGATATTTTTTTTCATTTTACGAATGGAGACCAGGCGGATTTCAACTCGTGGGCAAATGGATTCAGACCAATTATAAATGATAATAAAGTATCCTGGGAAAAAATATGCAACTATGATCCTTCCTATCATAACTTTCGGGATTACCTGAATACGGTATTCACATATGCAGGCAGCTATTCATTATCGAAAGACTTGATAAAAATAGAAGACCCAAGCAACTTACAAGTGGGTGATATTTTCTTGCAAGGAGGGTTTCCGGGACATGGTGTAATAGTTGTTGACGTAGCAGTCGAACCGATATCGAATAGTAAAATATTCATGATTGCCCAAAGCTATATGCCGGCACAAGAAATCCATATTTTAAAAAATCTCGAAAACAACCCTTTTAGTCCGTGGTATAAATTAAAATCGACCGATACACTGAATACTCCCGAATGGACATTTGAGTGGATGGATTTGAAAAGATTCCCAAAATTATGAAATAAATTTTATCTTCAGCAAGGAAAACCTTGCATCGCTGAAGCATGATCGAACATCAGGAGTATCTCCGAAATTTAATAAAGAAAGGAGAATGCCATGAAACGAGCTTTAATGACTCTTTTATCGCTGATCCTGTTTTGCACACTTTTCCTGTATGGACAGGAAACCTCAAACCCGAAACCGCCCGTCGCTCGTGTCGAGAATGTGGTGACCGAATATTTCGGAATCAAGGTAAATGATCCTTACCGGTACATGGAAAACCTCGACGACCCATATGTGCAAAAATGGATCAAAGCACAGGCCGATTATGCGGCGAATATTCTGACCAATCTGCCAAGACGTCAGGAACTGCTGGACCGGCTCGTGGAACTGGATGCCGGACAACCGTTTAAAACGTACGGCTTCAGATTGCAAAAAGACGGTTCCATTTTTTACATGAAACGCAATTCAGACGAAAACCTGTACAAGATTTACATGCGTGATCAAAACGGAAACGAAAAATTACTGGTCGATCCCGAAACCGTACCCGCCGAAGAAGGCGAACACTATTCGATCGAGAGGTATACGCCTTCATCGAAGGGGGACTATCTAATTTACGGACTTGCCAAAAGCGGCTCGGAAGAAGCCGTGTTTCACATCTTGAATGTCGTCACCGGAGAACATTTGCCAGAGACCATCGACCGGATCGAAACGGCTTACAACAGGCCCCACTGGTTGCCGGATGGCAGCGGCTTTTTCTACAGCCGGCGTCGCCTCCTGCCCAAAGACGCGCCGGAGACAGAAATCTATAAAAAGACAAAAATCTTTTTTCACCGGCTCAACACACCGGTTGAGCAGGATCAATTGATCGCCGGTATTGGTCTTTCAGATCGAATGGTTTTAGGTGAGGTGGATTTCCCCAGCATGTATATTCCACCTAAATCGGACCAAGCCGTCGTCAAAATCAAGCACGGTGATGCCAACGAGCTCACACTTTATACGGCACCGATCAAAACGCTCCTTAAAAAAATATCCCGTGGAAAAAAGTATGCGATGTCGAAGACGAGGTAACCAAGTATGCCGTTCACGGCAATGACATCTTTCTGCAGTCGTCCAAAAACGCCCCGCGTTTCAAAGTCATCCGGACTTCCCTGATCCATCCTGACATGACAAAAGCGAAAACCGTGATACCGGAAGGTGAAGCGGTCATCGATTATGTCGCCGCCTCTTCGAGAGCACTCTATGCCGGCCTGATCGATGGCGGATTCGAACGGATTCTGCGCGTCGATTTTGATAAAAAGGATCACATCGAAGGATTGAAATTGCCCGACAATGCCTCCGGCTATTTAACTGCGGCCAGTCCCGGCATCGAAGGCGTGCTGATACGAACCAATTCCTGGACCAAAGGCAGTGTGATCTATGCGTTCAACCCGGATGATCATTCTTATCGTGAGACAGATTTACTGCCCAAAGGTAAGTTTGACGACCTGGACGGATTCGAATCCGTCGAAGTCAAAGTGAAAAGCTACGACGGGGTTATGGTGCCTCTGTCGATTATCTATAAAACAGGCATTGAACTGAACGGAAAAAATCCTGCATTGATTAACGGATATGGTGCTTATGGTATCATCAAGTATGTTTACTTCAGTCCCTTAAGAATTGCATGGCTTGAACGGGGCGGCGTTCTGGCCATCGCCCATGTCCGGGGCGGCGGTGAATACGGCAAAGCCTGGCACCTGGCCGGTCAAAAAACGACCAAACCCAACACCTGGAAGGATTTCATCGCCTGTGCGGAATATTTGATTGAAAAAGGTTACACCTCGCACGATTTTATTGCAGGTCAGGGCGGCAGTGCAGGAGGAATTACGATTGGCCGGGCCATCACCGAACGTCCGGATTTGTTCAAAGCAGCCATCATCAATGTCGGCGACCTCGATGCAATCCGTGCGGAAACCACCACCAATGGCGTGCCCAACATCCCGGAATTCGGCACGGTCAAAAAAGAAGATGAATTCAAGGGACTGCTCGCCATGAGCTCGTATCACCACGTTCAGGACGGGGTCAAATACCCTGCCGTGCTTTTGACCGTCGGCATGAATGATCCCCGCGTCGATCCCTGGAATTCCGCAAAAATGGCAGCCAGATTGCAGGCAGCCACCGCCAGCGACAACCCGATCCTCCTCAGAGTCGAGTACAGTGCAGGGCACGGCATCGGTTCAACGAGAATGCAGCACCTGGAACAGTTGGCCGACGAATGGGCTTTTCTTTTGTGGCAGTTCGGTATAAAATGAGTTCTGTTTCGGAGATTTGAAAACGATCAAACAATGACATGACACCAATGGCGGGTTCGAAACGGACAGACCAGGTACAAACCCTGTTTGCCCATATCGCAAAACGCTACGACCGGATGAACCGCCTCTTGTCATGGGGACAGGACACAATATGGCGGCAACGGGTTGTCGTACTGACGCATTTGCCGGACGGCGGAAAACTTCTGGATGTGGGCACAGGAACCGGCGATTTGATTCTCGAAGCACTCCGCAGCAGCAGCCTGTCACTGGCCGTGGGATGTGATTTCACCCAGGAAATGATGCGCCTCGGCAAAACACGGAAAGGAGGCGAACGCGTCGGGTGGGTTCATGCAGATGCGCACGACCTGCCTTTTCCAGACGCAAGTTTTGATGCGGTGACATCGGGATATTTGCTGCGGAACGTGGCTAATATTCGGCAGATACTGACAGAGCAGTACCGCGTCCTGAAACCAGGCGGCCGTGCCGTATCCCTGGACACCACGCCGCCGTCATCGGATTGGTTTCACTGGCCGGTTCGGTTTTATTTACACACGGTCATTCCTCTGCTTGGACGTTTCTTCGCCGGGGAAACGGATGCGTATGCGTATTTATCCGAATCCACTGTCCATTTTATCCATGCGGAAGAACTTGCCAACTGCATGCGTTCCGCGGGTTTTCGGGCCGTGCAATTCCAACGTTTCATGTTCGGAACCATGACCATTCATTCGGGACAAAAACCTAAAAGGGACTGAACAAAACGCAAACCCATTTCCCCGTTATCCCGGAAACAGGAGGTATTATGAATTTAAAAAATATGACCATCGCCCTGATGATATCGTTTGGTTATGAAATGCTTCTACATCTAAGCCATTTATTTATACCCTCGATATTCACTATTTCCTCTATACTCGGTATCACCCGAATGCTTTCTTTGATTGTCAGTATCATCATCATTCTGTTTCTGTTTTTATTTTATAAAGAAGAAAAATCCAATACGAAATTGGGAACGGTCTTAAAAATAGTGCTGGGATGTATTGTTCTGAACTTCCTTCTCCGGTTACCGGGCATACGCGAAATGATGGGAGTTAAAGCGGTCCGGCTGACAGGAGAAATCATAGGTTTTGTTAATGCGGTTCTCTTATTTGCTCTACTGATCGTTTACAAACAAGGACTCCCCGCCGGCAAACAACCAATAAAACCAGCAGCCGATTTTGTCACAGTCATGTTCGGTATCGGGATCATCAAAAGTCTGAGTTCCTTGATTACTTTTACACGTTATGTCATTTTCGGAACCGAAACTATCTTTCCCCCTGCATTTTATAACATCATGTTCATTCTAGTTTTGATTACCCAGGCATCCATCATCTATTTCTTGTACCGTTATTATCAGTTTAAATTCACTAAAAAATGAACAGATCGACATATAAGAAATCACACCAATGAATGTTTACAGGATGGGTTGACCAAAAAGCAAAACCCATCCTTCTATTATCCCCGAAAATTGAGTGGATTTTCGCAAACCATCTTGTTATATTAAAAAAAGTGACCGCATATCCAGCACGATACATCATCTGTTTTGTAAAAAGACCGACATTACTCTGGAATCAGAATTTCAGAAATAAAAATATAAAACCGGATATCAATTGGTTACGGCATAAAAAAATGAACAAACTACAAACAAAAACAATATTGATTATTTGCACAATTTTTTGTGCGATCCCAATGTTTTGTATCAAAAATAAAAATCCTATAAAACCGATTGTTAAATACTTTGATGCGGAAAAACTTGAATCTCTCAATTTGGATAATGTGAATTCATTTTGGGTTGATGATTCAATAAAAAGTATTTCTGAATATAATAATGCATTATTTGAAAATTACCCTGGCTTTATAAAAGGTATAAGGTATAGTGGGGATAAAAAAGATATAAACGTCTCCGTTTTCTCAACGCAAAAAGTAGCCATTGATGCTATGGAAGCTCTCATAAAAAATGTAGCATGCATAATACACAAAGACACATCAAAGTCACTTGAAGACTTATATTGGTATACAGATTGTATTCCAAATGTTGTTTTTACTAATAAATGGAATACAATAATTGAAGTTGGATATTATTACCAAAAGTTTGAAGAGATAAAAGAGTTATTATATAATACTGCTATTGAGATATCGAAAAGAGTAGATGATTTAAGTCTATAGGTTGGGATCGGCCCAACACAAAAATGGACTATAGGTTACGCAGAGATTGACCCGCCTTTATTCTTGTATTTAATATAACTATTCCATATATTTATTCAGTATTTTCAAACAAAAATCTTCGGAGATTTTATGCCATTCACCCTAATTTTTGAGAAAGTACCTGAAGGATATATCGGCTATGTGGAAGAATTGCCCGGTGCCAATACACAGGGTGCAACCCTCGAAGAAACCAGAGAAAACTTAAAAGAAGCAATACAGCTTGTTTTAGAGGCCAATAGCCAGTTCATAGGTTAAATTGAATGAAACAAAACCCATCATTTTAAATACTCCATTTACGCCTCAAGTACAAATTGGAACAGAAACAAACCATAATGGCAAAAAACAACATCGAAGAACTGTTAAAAGGCATTCAATCGGATAACGCAAAAGAACGGGATCGATATTTCTTTTCCTTGCGGGATATCAGCGAGCAAACCCCTGAAAAACTCTATTCTGCCTGGGACAATTTGACCAATATACTTCGCAAAAAAGGAGTATCCAACAAATACATCGCGATTCATCTGATTGCCAATCTCGTTCGAATAGACACAAAGAATAAATTCGAGAAAATTTTTAAAGAATATTTTGATCTGCTCTCTCACGAAAGCCCGGTGGTCTCGCTGCACATCGCAGGAACCGCCTGGAAAATCATCCAAGCCAAACCTCATCTAAAAACGGAAATCGTATCTATACTTTTGAACATTGACAAAGTCAACCGCTGCCGGCATCCGGAACTGCTGAAAAGCTACGTCATCGACTCGCTGGACCATTGCTTCGAGAACCTCTCAGAAAAAGAACGGGAACAAGCCGTGAAGTTCGTCAGTAAACAAATCAATAGTGAGAGCCCGAAAACCCGCAAAACAGCCAAATCATTTTTAGCCAGATGGACAGGAAATCATTCACAAGGAGAACGAACATGAAAAGCATAATTTATTACCTATTCACATATCTGTTGATTGCCACTTCTTTATCCGCACAGGAAATCAAATCAATCCAGTTGCCCAAACCCCAGACCGACGGCGGACGTCCGCTCATGCAGGTGCTGAAAGACAGACAAACTTCGCGCGAATTTAGCACGAAGGAACTACCCGTGTAGGTGCTGTCCAATCTGCTCTGGGCGGCATGCGGTGTTAACCGTCCGGAATCGGGGAAACGAACCGCTCCCACGGCCATGAACAAACAGGAAATCGACATCTATGTTTCGATGGCCAAAGGACTCTATTTTTATAATGCAAAATCCCACACGCTGGAGCCGGTTCTGGCCGAAGACATTCGTAAATTTACGGGTGGTCAGGCATTCGTCAAAGCGGCACCTGTAAATTTGATCTATGTGGCAGATTTCTCCAAAATGCGCAAAGGAACAGAAGAGCAAAATAATTTTTATTCTGCAACCGATACGGGCTTTATCAGCCAGAACGTGTATCTGTTCTGCGCCTCGGAAGGGCTGGCCACTGTCGTGCGTGGCATGGTGGACAAGCCAACTCTGGAGAAAAAGATGGGCCTGAGGCCTGATCAAAAAGTCATCCTTGCCCAGACCGTGGGATATCCGAAATAAACAGTATTGAAAATGCAAGTGGATTTTACCATTCGACAAATAGTAATAAATCGGAAATAAAACTGCTGTGTCGAATCCTTCTGTTCAACTCAAACCGGGCCGCGAAAAAACACTCCTGCGCGGACATCCCTGGATCTTTTCAGGAGCCCTTCAAAAACGTCCGCGCGATGTAGAACCCGGCACAATCGTTCGTGTGGATTCCCATGCCGGTAAACCGATTGGCTGGGGATTTTATCATCCCCAGATAGATATCGCCGTGCGCTGTTTTTCGTGGCATCCGGAAGAAACCATCGATGAAAATTTCTGGGAACGTCAGATAGACGGAGCGATCCGGCTCAGGGAACGGATCGTTCCTCCGGATACGGACACATACCGCCTGATCAACAGCGAGGGAGATGGTTTCCCCGGATTGATCGCCGACCGCTACAGTGACCATCTTGTGATTTCGATTCAAACCGCGGGCATGGAAAAGATCAGGGAATCGCTGTTTCATCTCTTTCAGGAAAAGCTTCGCGTGGCAGCCATCTACGAAAGAAGCGAAGGAGAAGCCCGCAGGATCGAGGGACTCGACGACCGGATCGGAACCGCCTCGGGAGTGCCGGACGCTTCTCCCGTAAAAATCCGGGAGAACGGCCTGAACTTTTTTGTCGATATCGTATCGGGTCAGAAAACGGGATTTTTTCTGGACCAGCGTCCCAATCGCGAGATCGTGGCAGCAGTTAGCTCCGGCAAAACCGTTCTGAACTGTTTTTCCTATACGGGCGGATTTTCGGTCTACTGCATCCGCGCGGGCGCAAAAAAAGTCATTTCTGTCGAAACTTCACAACCGGCCAATGAAATGGCCCGCCGAAACCTCTCGGCCAACGGATTCTCGGAACAGCAGCATCCGCTCGTTGCTGAAGACGTTTTCGCTTGTCTGAGAAAAGTTCGCGAATCCGTCGATGTTATTGTTCTGGATCCTCCGGCGTTTGCAAAATCGAAGCGCGACACGGCGGCAGCGGCGCGCGGTTACAAGGAAATCAATCTTCAGGCTCTCCGTCTGCTGAATCCGGGCGGCTTGCTCGCGACCTTTTCCTGTTCGAATTATATCGATTTGGATAAGTTTCAAAAAATCATTCTTTTCGCCGCACAGGATACTGGGAAAACAGTCCAACTTCTGAGGGTTCTGGGCCCTGGCGCGGATCATCCCACATTGCTGCCGCATTTCCAGGGACG
>CAZIAH010000145.1:0-8542 GCA_964537715.1 uncultured bacterium
TCGAGTGCCCAGTATAAGTACTTCTCTTTCCTCGTTTGTCAGAGCAGTGCTTTTTCTAACCATCTCATAACCTAGAAAATCCTCAACTAAGACAAAATTCTTTTACTCATGCAATAAAAGTATCCAGATATTTATTTGAAATATGGAACAGAACAATTCCATCCGGATCGAGCCGGTCCAAATACTCCGACAGGGCCTCGCATGTAAGCAGATGCACTGGTATGGCATCGCTGTTGAAAGCATCAATGATCAACACTGAATATTTTCTGTCTGTCCTTTTTCGAAGATTTAATCGTCCGTCCCCAAAAAACAGCCGTATTTTGCCCGGACAATCCTTTAAAAAATAAAAATAGGTTCTTGCAATCACTCCATTGTAGGGATCCAGCTCAAGGATATCCATCGACTGTTTTTCTGAAATATAAGTCACCAGACTTCCGGCACCCAAACCGATCAATCCTACGTCACTAATATCGGAAGAAAAACGGGAGAGCAGTTCACCGGCGGGCGCTGTGATATGATAATAGGTTTGCGCTTCTCGTCTCCGATCGCTTTGGATATATTGGCTGCCGTGAAGTGTGGTTCCGTGCTGCAGAAACCGTTTCCCCTCTTTCTCATAAATTCGGTAGATACCATAAAAATTTCGATGCTTGTGCAACAGATGCTGTCCGATCTTTAAATAATCGATAAAAAATGAAAACAGAAGTATCAGAATCAAACCCGTTGAAAATGCGATCTTCCTGCGATGCAGATAAAACAGAAGTAAGGTGATCAGGATGCCATAGCCCACTGCCAGTAAATTACTTTTCTCCGGTAAGATGACATTGACTGTAACCGGCCACATGACAATGAGGATGATCAACACAAGCAATTGAATGATGGATGAGCGATTCAAGCGATTCTGTTCAACTGTACTTCTCTGTGCAAGAACCGCTAAAAGCAATGCAAATGGATATTCAATAACGGACGTGCTGATAATTGGGATAATCCAGCTAACCAGTACGCTTCCTAAAAAGGATCCAAATGAAATAATGATATAAAAAAGTGTCATATGACCCACAGATGAGGGTTTCGACTGTATTAGTTCTCCATTGCAGGTCACACAAACGATCAATAAAATAAGAGGATGAAAAATAAGCAGGATCCATACTGGTAATTTATACGATTGAAGCATGAGAAGAAAAAGAAAAAATCCAATAATCACAGCAAAGGGAAAACGGTCTTTCAGCCAGAGAGGATACCATATTTTTCTTTTAAATGTGAGAATAAAGCTGAGCAGATAAATACTCAAAGGAAGAATCCAGAACAGAGGAATCGCTGCCAGGTCAAAAGTAATGGTATTCGTGACAGCCAGCATCATGGCTGAAGCAGAAGCGCTGAGCAGTATCCAGCGAAATATCTGCATCTTTGCTAAGGATTGTTTAGATTCGCGGTGCGCTTTTTCTTTCTTTGGTATGAGTCGTTTCACAAATACAAACAAAACAATATGAAGAACAAAAAAGAGCATGTACCCTTTCTGCCACCAGTTTATTTGCATGGATAAACGTAGCAATGGTGCGATCAGAAAAGGATAAGCAGTCAAAGCAACGACAGAGCCAAGATTCGACGTGGCATATAAAACATAAGGATTCTTATTCCTGGTCAATGTGGAGGAAGCAAGGTACTGCTGAAGCATGACACTGGTTGTGGTTAAAATCCAGAACGCCAAACCAATTGTCCGAAACAACAATCCAATGATTTCAATGACCATCGGTTTTGTATAGGAAGGATTTTGAAACAAATCAAGACGGATTGGAAAAAACAGCAACGGCAGGAAAATCAACAAGAGATGGATAAAAAAAGTCCGGCGCAGGCTCAATTTCCACTGGTATAGATAAGCATACAAATAACCTAAAAACAGAACGCCTTGAAAGAACATCATGCAGGAAGACCATACCAGATAGCTGCCGCCGAAACCGGGCAACAAGGCATTGGCGGCAATCAGTTCAACTGTAAAAAGAAGAAATGCACCCAAAAAAACAATGACATTAAGGAGAATGAACATCTTATGTATATTCCAACAATCCGGTATGCATAACGATCTTCCAGGCATTCTCGATTTTAGTATATCCCTTGCAGGCTCTGCCCTTCCAGTGTTGTTTGTTGCCGTTACGATCTGCCCAAAGTGTGTCTACATCGACCACAGCAAACGCACCGTCGGACTGCTCAGATACCACAATCTTAATGGTTTTCCGGTGGTTCTGTACCAATTCGTGTGTGTCGAAAAGTGCCTGCCAATTCTCCTTCCAGCGTTTGCGGTCAAACCGTCCCATCGGAAAAATCCAGTCAGCCGGATCATGGCTTTTGCTGTCCGGAGGCCAGGGCCAGACCATATCAGGATGAAACAGAGAAACCAGCGTTTCGGCATCCTTCTCATTCCATGCCTTCGTTTCCAGATCGATCATGGTCTGAATTTCTGAATAGACATCTTCCATTTTTGTTGTCATGATCTCAGTTGTAACTCAACTCAAAATTGGATTACAACTGATTTTATTGCTGTATTTATTGTTTCCCCCACAATCGGATTCTGGCTTCTTTATCCTTCTTTTTCAGCGATTTGTACCAGAAAACTACTTTTTCGATTCTTCGATTCACACCTGGCAAATCGATCACCCGTGTTTCTCCCCCTGCTGGAATAAAATTACGAATCTTTACATCGGTCACATCACCATTCATGAAATGCACTTTCATGTCCAAAAGATGAATACCCGATTTTTTAACTTTCAATTTGATGGCCTTAAATGTTCCCTCTTTTGCCCCGACCAGAATCACATCCCGTTCTGTGCGGTGTTTAACATTTCTTGCTCCAAGTTTTTTCCATTCGCCTGCCTGAACCACCGCTGCACTGATTAAAAGCATGACCACCATAAATGATGCCAACCGATTTGAACGTTTCATAACCAATCTCCTCCTTAATTTTTAAAAGTATGATTTCAAAATAAACAATGAAGAACAAAAGTCAAAGTAATTTTTGTCTGTTCAGTTTTATGTACTTTCAGTTGTAATCCAACTCCAAGTCGGTCTACAACTGTCTTTTCCTTAAAATGGCGGACACCAATGTGCACACCCTACCTGGCTTGATCATCGCAACAACATCAATTTAATGGATTGTTTAAACTTCCCCACCTGAATGGTACAAATATACAATCCACTGGGCAGCAGAAGACCATGAGAATCTTTGCCATTCCATTCAACTGCATATTCACCCGGTTCCTTTCTCTCATTTTCTAATATCATGATTTCTCTACCTAATTGATTGTAAATTTTGATTTCCACCAGACTGTTAACTACCAACTGGTAACTGATAACTGTCTTTGGATTGAACGGATTGGGATAGTTTTGCTCCAAGTTACAACATTCAGGAATAATTGATTTCTGGCTTCCCTGAACAAACGTTTTCACATCATTACGAATGACATACAATCCATCTCCATTATCAAGCACATATACATATCCCCCGGATACGGCCAAACTGAGCGGAACACTACCTGTATTGTAAAAACCTGCCACAAAGGGATTGTACGGATCGGATACATCGATGATTTTAAGACCTGTCGAGTTATTCACAGCATAGACAAATTCTCCATCCGTATCAAGATCCTGACAATAAGCACCGATAAAAACATTCCCTGTAATAAAGGGATTCTCAGGATCCGAAACATCAAGAACGTAAAAGCCTCCAAATTTAATATTCATATAGGCATAATCGCCCAGTTTAACCACACTAAAAGGTATATTGGGCATTTTACAAAAACCAACCTGCTCGGGATCATCCGGAGAAGCAATATCCAAAATAACCAGCTGAGTGTCTATAGCAGCTACATAAGCATACGTACCATCAACACAGACATCCCGTGATCTAAGAGTAGGAAGCGATGCAGTTGTATCCGGTTGTGCGGGGTCGGCAATATCAATGATAAAAAATCCTGTCATTGAACTGGTTAAAAATGCATAATTCTCATTCAAAACAACTTTTTGAGTTTGCGGGCCTGATCTAAAAAATCCGGTTTCATAAATATGATCAAGATCTGAAATATTGAGAATATACAATCCATTGTCCTCGTCTACCACATAGGCATGGTGGCTGTTCACTGCCACATCGAGTGCATAAAAATGATCCTCGTAGAAAGCAAATTCAAAAGGATTGGCAGGATCGGAAATATCCAGTAACCGCAATCCACTATATCGATTGGCAATAAAAGCCGCATCTTCTTGGATATCGATTCCATATGTCCAATCGCCTGTATCAAAGAAACCCAGTTCAGACGGATCGGCAGGATCAGAAATATCAACCACCCATAATCCATTCATACAATCGGAAACATAGACACGGCTGTTCTGAAGATTAACATGATGTGCTTCCCCTTCGATTTCGAAAAATCCGATCTCAACAGGGCTGAACAGATTCGAAATGTTCAATATTTTCAATCCCAAATCTTCTGCTGCCAGATAGACCAAAGGTGAATCAACAGCCACACTTACTATATAACCCCCCGTTGTAAATGTTGTCACTTCAGATGGATTAGCTGGATCAAGTACATCAACAATGCATAATCCGTTAAAGGAATTGGCAACGTATGCATAATGACCATGCGCCACCACATCATTCACATAGCCATCCATCTCAAAATAGCTTGTTTCAAAAAGAGAGTCGGATTGGGATACATCCACTATGTGTAATCCATCGTACAGGTCAACAACATAAAGTGTATGGTTATCCAAGAATAAATCGTATGCATTGTCAATTTGATTAAAAGTACTGATCTCAACAGGTTCTGAAGGATCCGATACATCGATGACACGTATCCCATCGTAATCCGCTGCCAGGTAGGCTGTTTGATCTTGAATAACAGCATTTTTAATATAGCCCCCTGGATCATAAAATCCGGTTTCGAATGGATTGGTTGGATCAGAAACATCAATGATTCGAAGTCCCTTACTTGAACATGAAACATACAGATAATCGCTATCCAGAGTCATACCTTCAATAACGGTGGGTAATAACAATTGAGCAAGTTGGGTAGGATTTGCCGGATCGAAAAAATCGACAACTTCTAAATATCCCCCATTTCCCAAAAAAACCGTATCACCCCGTGATGCCGAACAGAAATTGGGTCCATCGGCCCATCGTCCGATTAGCGTACAGTTTTCAAAATCCTGAGCGTTTGAAATTGAAATAAGGAACAATAAAAGAAATAGTGACAGGAAAAGAAAAGTACTGAAAGCACTTTGTAATCGCAGCATGATTATCCCCTTCTTATTTGTATGGAGAATAAATCATTGAACTAGTTTGTTATAGTCCGACTCCAAGTTGGTCTACAACTGTCTTTTCCATAAAATGGCGAACACCAATGTGCCCATCCTGCTTACTGGCCCTTAAAAATAGTTTTGCTAATCACCTCCGGCATGGCAAAACATATAACCGGCACTGCGAATGCTCTTAAAAAATCTTGGCTTTTTGGGGTCCGGTTCAAAGTATTTACGCAGACGGGCGATAAAAATATCGACGGTACGCGTTTCCACTTCCGAATGAATCTGCCAGACGTTCTCAAGCAGTTCCTGTCTCGATACGATTCTGTCCGGATTTTCGATCAGATATTTAAGTACCATCGCTTCATGCGACGTCAATTGAAACTCGGTTTTACCGGATTGGCATATAAGCGTATCAAAGTGAATGGTGTGGCTTCCAATGCGAACCACAGGATTTTCATTCGTCTTGGTCTGATACCACTGTTTGCGCCGGAGCATACCTTTCACACGAAGCAGCAATTCATCAAGATGAAACGGCTTAGTCATATAATCGTCCGCGCCGATCTCCAGCCCCTTCAAACGGTCCCTTAGACCGCTCCTTGCCGTCAGCATCAGTATGGGTATTTGAGGACTTTTCTCTCGCATTTTTTCTGCCACCTGGAAACCGTCCAAATAGGGCAGCATAATATCAAGAACGACCAGATCGAAGGATTCAGAAGCGAAACATTCAATGGCCTGTTTCCCGTCCGCAGCCAGTGTGACTGCATATCCTTCTTCCGTCAAATTGTACTCGAGACCGATTGCCAGAGACTCTTCATCCTCCACGAGCAGGATGCGTTGGCCTGAGAACTCATTCCTGACCATCTTCGATTCCCTGTACTTCTTTACGTTTTTGGGTGATTCTCAAAAGCTGATCGATGTACCGTTTCTTTGTCGTCTGGTAAATCGGCAGCTCGATAAAAAAAGCGGTCCCCTTTCCGATCCCTTCGCTCTGCACATGAATTTTGCCTCCGTGGGCCCTGATAATTTCTTTCACCCAGCTGAGCCCCAGACCCGTTCCTTTTACATTGGGAATATGACGATCGTACAGCCGGATAAACTTATGGAAAATCTTTTTTTGGTCCCTGAGCGCAATACCGATGCCGCGATCCCTGAATTCGATCAGAACATGCTTGCTCGTACAGGAAAGACTCAGGATAATCTCCGGAGATTTGTCTGTGTATTTAATCGCGTTGTCCATGAGATTGTCGAACACGATGCGCATGGCGTTAAGATCGATCACGCAGGAACAATCGGCGTTTCCTGAAACAGACAGGGATAGATCTGTCAATTTGAATTGTTCGGCGCTCTCTTGCAGCAATTGTCGAAAAGTCAGCCCGGCTGTCACGATCTGAAAATTATAAACGAACTTCTTCTGTTCCAGACCAGAAATATCCAGAATCGTATTGATGAGGTTCTGAAGACGCATTGCATCTTTCGTCATTATATTGAAAAATTCCTGCTGTTTTACCTGAGGAACACTTCGAATTTTCAGGGTTTCAAGGTAGAGCTGAATTGAAGAAAGCGGGGATTTCAGTTCATGAGTGACATTCGCAATAAAATTGTCGTACATCTGCGTAATTCTCAGTTGAACAGTCAAATATCGAAAGATGAGCGAAATGGCCACGGATACAGATACCAGTAAAATCAGACCGCCCACGAGTGAGAGAATATTGGATTGTTTTGAAATCAAACGGGGAGAAAGATTTTCACCCACCTGTTTGAAAATCATGTAACTGGTCACATATCGATAAATCCAGAGTCCCACCACGAGGAACCAGGCAAGCTGTGCCAGAACAAAAACAAAAATGGGATAAAACAAGGATCGTTTTTTCTTCATACGATTGAGACAGTTCCTTAAAGTGAAAACTTATTCGTCTTTTTTAATTTAAGGATATGAGTGTCGGGTTAAAATCATTCACTGAATAGGTGACAAACAATCCTTTCAAACCGTGTCGATGAAGGTTCCGTACTTTTCTTTGGTGCAAAGAAAAGTACCCCCGCTTTGCGGGATCAATCGATCATATTCTTGCTGATTGAAGACAAAAGAAACACGCCTTTTTGCAATGCCTGAGTTTCTACAAGCATGTAAGACAAAGGCTCAAAAGTATGTCCACCCAACCTCTCCCATTCGCCATTCCATATTCTGCGGAATGTTGCCCTCCCCTGAGCAGTAATCTTGAAAATATCAGGTTCCTTTGGCCGCCTGCCTGCCGGCGGGCACGGCAAAAAGGCCAAGAAAAACTTTTTTTCGCGGCATTCGCATCCCACCTCAATAATTATAAAATATTATTGAAAAGGCGGGATCGTCAGCCGCATGTTTTTTGTCTTCAATATCTTAAAATTTCAATAACTTGATCCCGCGAAGGCGGGGCGCCACTTTTTTCTAAAAAAAGTGGCAAGTCAATTTCAAGATCACCGAACAAACTTGTTAATTATACTTCTCTGGCAACCCAATATTCAAAAGACTTTTTTCTTCGCTTAAATCAGCCACCAATAAGTTAAGGGTTTTTTTGAAATAATAAAGCGATTTTCATCTTTTACACTACTTTTACAATACTTCATTGAAAAATTACATATAATGGATAAAGAGAAAAAAGCTTGAAATACAGGAGAACGATCATGAAAATTTTGCTGGTTTATCCCGAAACACCCTCCACTTTTTGGAGCTTCAAGCACGCCTTGAAATTCATCTCGAAAAAATCGAGTGAACCGCCGCTCGGGTTGATCACAGTGGCTGCCCTTTTACCAAAAGAATGGAAAAAGAAATTGATCGATATGAATGTATCCCATCTGAAAGATGCAGACCTGCTCTGGGCAGACTATGTGTTTTTAAGCGGGATGAACGTGCACCTGGAATCGTTTCAAAAAGTGATCAAACGCTGCAACGAACTGGATGTCAAAGTCGTGGCGGGAGGCCCGATGAGCACCATCGATCACCAGCAATTCTTAGGTGTGGATCATTTTGTTCTAAACGAGGCTGAAATCACCCTTCCGCTTTTTGTAAAAGATGTGATGAACGGTAATCCCAAACCTCTCTATACATCGGATGAATTCCCAGATGTGTCTGAAACCGTGGTTCCGATGTGGGAACTGCTCGACATGAAAAAATATGCTTCCATGAGCATTCAATACTCACGAGGGTGTCCGTTCGACTGCGAGTTCTGCGGTGTCACCCTGCTCAACGGGCACAAACCCCGCACCAAAAGCGCGGCAC
>CAZIAH010000146.1:0-8469 GCA_964537715.1 uncultured bacterium
CCTCAATAACATCAGTATCTATATTCGGTCTTCTCTTCAGCTTGCGTATTTCATCTATAAGGTGATTACGGGCAATCCTGTATAACCAGGATACGAAGGTATCCTCTCTCCCCTTGCATGTTTTTATTGCTTTCCATGCTTTTAGAAATATCTCCTCGGTTACATCCTCGGCAAAGTTTTTATTCCTGTAATGCGAAAAGACGTAGCCGTATATTCGCTCAACATACATAATATACAACTCGCCGAACGCAACGGTGTCACCATTTACCGCCCTGATAACAACTTCTTTGGTATCAGAGCCATACCCGGTCTCCTGTTCATTCATTGACTGGGTATCGTCCTTACTATCATTACGAAAAAAAAGCATGTTTTGTTACAGTACAGTCCCGCCAGCTTAGACGAATTAAATCGAGTGTATAGGCTTATACTCGACGCTGTCAATTAATAAGGAGTGTAAAACGGTTAAAATTCATTAGACCAATCAGGGCATAATGTCTGCATAATCTGAAAAAACAAGTGATATTCTGTCAGTGAAAAAACAGTTCACAGGAGAATTTCAAGGTCGGGCTCTCTCTCCCTTACCCATTTATAGGCTTCTTTCAGTATCTCCTTGCCATAATCGCAATTTACCTTTATAGCCACACTTTCAGGGTCGCCCGTAAATATAACGGGATGGATTTTACAGACAACCGGCCTTTCAGGATAAATACGGCAACTATCAGGTGTATTATCGTGAAAAGGGCAGGGTAGAGGAAGCCACCATGTGAAAGAAATTTTCGTTATATCGAACGGATGCGGCACTACTTTCCCCCTGACCGACTCATTTTCAAGGGCTTCATATGTGGTGTTCAGATAATCCGCGATTGAACGTAGTTCATCTCTGAATACTTCCACTCCCGGACTGTCCGGGTTCAGCGGATTGGGTATACAGCACCTTCCGCACCTCCGGCATTCGGAAACGGACAGCAGTTGTCCCTCGACTGGAATTTTGGTGCCTACTATCGGTCATTCAGTCTGGGTTTTACCGAGCCCTGGTTTCTCAGTACGCCGACATTGATAGGAGTGAATGTTTATGATACAAAACGGGATGCTTACTACATCGGGTATAGCCAGCGCAGCCAGGGGATGAGTTTTCGTTTCGGAAGAAAGTTCTCCTGGCCGGACAATTATTTCAGGGGAGAATGGGTTTACACCATTGACCGGACAGAGTTAGGTGACTTCTCGGATTACTATGTCGAATTGAATCCCAATAATATCGTTTATGAAGACTGGCCGTTGACAACAAGTAGCATCACCCAGATCATCTCCCGGAACAGTCTGGATCAACCCGAGTTCCCGACACAAGGATCCAGAGTCAGTTTGTCCACAGAATTTGCGGGAGGTCCCTTGGGAGGGAATGTTGGTTTTACTAAGCATATCTTTAGTGCGGAGTTGTTTGTGCCGACTTTCATACCACGTTTGATCCTTTTGACGCGTGCGCAGATGGGAATCATGGAAGCACTGTCCAAATCGAGCCGAATTCCCTATCTCGAATATTTTTTTATGGGCGGAAGCGGTCTTTCACGTGCCATTCCGTTGAGAGGGTATGATGATCCGCTCGCCGGCGGTCAATACTATTATGAGGGCGGGAAGACCATGTTTCAGTTTACTGCAGAACTCCGGTTTCCCATCATTACCAATCCTATGATGTTCGGACTTCTTTTTGCGGAAGCAGGGAACACCTGGAGTGATCTTGCCAATACCGATCCTTTTGATCTCAGACGTTCCGTTGGCATTGGCGGTCGTATCTTTATGCCGATGGTCGGTATCATTGGCGTGGATTATGCCTACGGATTTGATCATATCGATTCATATGGGGAAAGATATGGGAGCTGGAAGACACATTTTGTATTTGGAAGAAGCTTCTAAAACAAAATAATAGGAGGAAAAAGTGACAAGAAAAAAAGTAGTGATGGGCGGTATTTTAATTGTTGCATTGTTTATTTTTGGAGCAGGTGTTCATTCTGCAGAAATTAAGATTGGTTATGTCGATTCGCAGAGAATCCTTTCTACCTATCCTCCTGCTGTGGACGCCCAAAAGGAATTGGAAGGAGAGAGTGCCAAATGGGGACAAGAACTGCAGAAGATGAACCAGGAATTCAAAAAGCTGCAGGAACAGCTCGATCAGCAGAGTCTGCTTCTTAGCGAAGAGAAAAAAAGGGAGAGGTCACAGGAACTTCAAAATCTTGCAATGAAAATTCAACAGTACCAAAACGAAAAATGGGGAGAGCAGGGGGAATTTTTTAGTCGTCGGGAAGAATTGCTGAAACCGGTATTTGATCAAATCAACGAAGCGATCAAGAAAGTTGGAGAGGATGAAGATTACGATTATATTTTCGACACAGTCGCCGGGAACATCCTTCACGCAAAAGAGAAGTATGATTTGACGGATCGCATTCTTGATGAGCTGGAGAAAATCTCTTCATCGGCTTCTTCAAAAGGCGGCGGTTGATCTTTAATGGCGTTCAAGCTTAAAGAGATCGTTGAAATTACCGGCGGGGAAGTGATTGGGGATGATGCCGTTGAAATCGAAAGTGTTGCTCGGATCGAGGAAGCCAGGGAGGGACAGATTGCCTTTTTGGCCAATCTAAAATATGCAAAATATTTATCACAAACTGGGGCTTCCGCGATTATCGTACCCAAAGATATTTCCGAAGTAAAAAACAAATCCCTCCTATGCGTTGAAGATCCGTATTATGCGTTTCTTCAGGTACTGAATATTTTTCATCCACCGAAATCTTTTATCGAAAAAGGAATTCACACGTCTGCCATTATCGATTCCTCGGCTGAACTCAGTGAGGATCTTTCAATCGGTCCGTTCGTCTATATCGGCAAAGATTGTCGTATCGGAAAACGTTCGGTCCTAATGCCCGGTGTGGTCATGTATGACGACGTGGTTGTTGGTGAAGATTGTGTGATTCATGCAAATGTGTGTTTGAGAGAAAAAGTACGAATCGGTGACCGGGTTATTTTGCATAACGGAGTTGTCGTGGGGAGTGATGGTTTTGGTTTTGCTCCGAAAGATGGAAGGTATCACAAAATTCCGCAGGTCGGAACCGTGGTCATTGAAAATGATGTCGAAATCGGAGCCAATACGACCATCGACCGGGCGACACTGGGTGAAACGCGTATTTATGCAGGTGCCAAGCTGGACAATCTCATTCAGATCGGCCATAACTGTACTGTGGGAGAGAATACGGTGATTGCCGCACAAACCGGTTTATCAGGCAGCACCCATATCGGGAAGGGAGTTCGGGTCGGAGGTCAGGCTGGTTTTGCTGGACATTTAACGGTTGGTGACGGGGCCGCCGTCGGGGCGCAGTCCGGCGTGTCCAAATCAGTCCCGCCGGGACAGATGGTTTTTGGGTATCCGGCCAGACCGCATATGGAGGCGATGCGTATCGACGGAGCCTTGCGCCGATTGCCGAAACTGATTAAAGAGATGAAGGAATTGAGGGAGAGAATAAAAAAATTAGAAGAGGATTTATCCAAATGATGTTGAAACAAAGAACAATCCAGAAACAGGTTTCTTTTTCGGGAACCGGTCTGCATACGGGAAACAAGACGACCATCCTCTTCAAGCCTGCGGAGGTCGGTACCGGTATTTGTTTTAAACGGACCGACATCGAAGGGAATCCGATCATACCCGCCGACATTGATCATGTGATCGACAATTATCGGGACACGACGATCGGCATCGACAATATTCATATACGACAGGTCGAACATGTTCTTGCGGCCATATATGGGCTGGAGATCGATAATATTCTTGTCGAACTGGATTCCAACGAACCTCCGGTGGGAGATGGAAGCGCTCTGCCATTCGTGAAGATACTTAACAAAGCCGGTTTTCAGGAACAGGATGCACCGAGGGACTATCTCGAAATCGACGAAACCATCACCTTTTCCAATAAATCCAAAGGCATCGATATGGTGGTTTTTCCTTCGGACGAGCTTCGAATCACTTTCATGGTGGATTACCAGAATCCGGCCCTGGGGACGCAGTATACATCCATGTATTCGTTGACAGATGAATTTGTAAACGAATTCGCACCTGCCCGAACCTTTTGTTTTCTCACCGAGGTAGAAGAGCTTTATGATAAAGGACTCATTCAGGGGGGGAGTCTCGACAACGCTATTGTGATTGTGGATCGGCAGTTGAGCAAGGAAGAGCTGAGCAACTTGGCCAAAAAATTCGGAGTAAAAAAAGAGGTCGCTCTCGGGACCAACGGAATTTTGGGAGGAAAAGAACTTCGTTTTTACAATGAGTCGGTGCGACACAAGGTTTTGGATCTCATCGGTGATCTGGCGCTTTTGGGTGTTCCGCTCAAAGCCCATGTAATGGCTGCTCGTTCCGGTCATGCGACGCACGTGGAACTGGTGAAGAAAATACGACAGATTTATAAAAAGAAAAAGATATCGGGCAAGTATCAGGCAGCTCCGCCCAAAAAGGGGATTTTTCTCAACATTCAGGCCATCGAAAAGATATTGCCCCACCGGTATCCTTTTCTGCTCGTTGATAAAATCATCGATCTTGTTCCCAAAGAAAAAGTAATAGGGATTAAAAATGTAACTTTCAATGAACCCTATTTTATCGGCCATTTCCCCGGACATCCCATCATGCCCGGTGTGTTGATCATTGAGGCGATGGCACAGACAGGGGCGATTCTTCTTCTTGAGGCAGTCGAAAATCCCAATGAGAAACTGGCCTACTTTATGGCAATCGAGAAAGCACGTTTTCGAAAGCCGGTAACTCCCGGGGATCAGCTCCAGATGGAAATTGAAATGGTTCGCTTCCGTCCCAGTTCATGCAAAATGGTCGGGCGGGCCTTCGTTGATGAGGATTTGGTCTGCGAAGCCGAGTTTATGGCGGCTCTTGTGGATAGACAGAAAGAACAAGAATTAATTTGAGTCAAATACATCCAACTGCGATTATTAATAAAAAGGCCCATCTGGCAGATAATGTCATAGTAGGTCCTTATTCAGTGATCGATGGAAATGTCGAAATCGGAGAAGGATCTGAAATTCATTCTCATGTTTATGTGGCCGATGGAGCTCGCATTAGGAAAAACTGTACCATCCATCACGGTGCGGCCATATCGACTGTCCCGCAGGATCTTAAATTTTCGGGTGAAGACACTTTGCTGGAAATCGGCGATCATGTAGTGATCCGAGAGTTCTGCGATTTGAACCGGGGAACCAAACATCGGGGAAAAAGTGTGATCGGCAGCCACTCATTTTTGATGGCTTATACCCATGTGGCACATGATTGTCTGATCGGAGAAAACGTTATTTTGGCCAATGGCGTTCAACTGGCTGGGCATGTCACCATTGAAGAATGGGTCGCCATCGGCGGTCTCGTTGCCGTGCATCAGTTTTGTACAATCGGCAGACATGCATTTGTCGGAGGCGGTTTCCGGGTCACGCAGGATATTCCACCTTATATCCTCGCAGCCGGTGTTCCGGTCAATTTTAAAGGATTGAATATCATCGGCTTGAAACGAAGAGGCTTTTCAAAAGAAGTAATAGATTCCCTTCAAAAATGTTATAGAATTTTGTACCGCTCCAAATTGAACACTACACAGGCGGTTGAAAAAATTCGAGAAGAGGTGGATTTGATTCCCGAGGTGGAATCGGTTTTAAATTTTATTGCAAAGAGCGAACGAGGAATTATAAAATAGAAATTCATTTATGGAGATGTGGCGGTGGATAGAGAGCGAAGCGGCCGATGGTGCAACCAACATGGCCATAGATCAGGCTCTTCTGGAAAACACCGAAACAGTCCATCGACCTACGATGCGGGTATATGGATGGTTTCCCTATTGTATTTCCCTGGGGTACCATCAATCTGAAGACGATATTGATTTTGATCTGTGCCGGAAAAAGCATATCGATGTGGTTCGAAGGCCGACCGGGGGAAGGGCAGTCCTTCACGCCGAAGAAGTGACTTATGCTGTTATCGTTCCTCAATCTACATCCATTTTTCAACAAAGTATAACGGCGGTTTACAATTTGATTAGTCTCGGTTTATTGACCGGAATAAAAAAATTAGGTGTTCCGGCAAATTTTGAAAAGCGTCCCATCGATCTCCACGATCATTATAAAAAGGTGGCGTCCGTGAGTTGTTTTTCCGCTTCGGCAAGACATGAGGTCGTGGTAGACGGGAAAAAATTGATCGGCAGTGCCCAGCGCCGTCTTCCCGGCAAGATCTTGCAGCACGGTTCCATTTTGTTGGGTTCGGCCCATCTAACACTCCCTGAATTAATCAAGAAAGGTGATGATCAAATTCGGAAACGGATGAAAATCGAGCTCAAGAACAGGACCGTCTCTTTGTGTCAATGTTTGGGGAGAGAAATTTCTTTTAAGGATGTCGCCGAAAGCATTAAAAAAGGAATGGAAGAAGCGCTGTCAATTCGGTTTGTCGATGGAGAGTTGACCATTCAGGAAAGAAAATCTTCCGAACGTTTGAAAGAACGATTTTCCATTTTATCGTGTTGATCCATTATGAATGCTTATTTTAACATGAGGCATCGTTGAACAAAAAACGGATTTCCATCTGGGGTGCGACCGGCTCTATCGGACAGCAGACGCTGGAAGTAATCGACAGACATCGGGACCAGTTTGAACTGGTCACGTTGACGACCCATCAAAATGTTCAATGTGTTCTTTCCCAGATAAAAAAGTACCGTCCTGAAAATGTCATCATTACAGGGGAGATTGATAAGAATCGGTACAACAGTGAGTTTCAGAATCTCGGGGTTAGGGTGTTTTGGGGAAAGGAAACCCTGATAGAACTGGCCTCCCGCGGAGAGGAAGAGATGGTGGTCAACGGTCTGGTCGGCGGCGTGGGACTGGAAGCGACTTTGTCAGCGATTCAAGCGGGGACATCCATCGCGTTGGCGAACAAAGAAGTGCTGGTCATGGCCGGAAAGATGGTTATGGAAGCGGTTAAAAAATATAGCGTGCAGCTCATTCCCGTGGACAGCGAACACAGCGCCATCTTTCAATGTCTGCAGGGAGAAGAGGCCCGACATATCCGACGCATCATTTTAACGGCTTCCGGTGGTCCGTTTCTCCACCGTGAAAAATTTTCATTAAAGGATGTCACCGTCGAGGAAGCGCTCGCCCATCCCAACTGGTCCATGGGCAAGAAAATCACGATAGATTCGGCTACCTTGGTGAACAAAGGGCTGGAAATTATTGAAGCCCGCTGGCTCTTTGGAGTTCCGAAAGAAAAGATCGAAGTGGTCGTTCATCCTCAGTCGGTCGTTCATTCTATGGTGGAATTCGAGGACGGCTCGATCAAGGCACAGATGGGACGACCAGATATGCGCTGTCCGATTGCCTATGCATTAACCTATCCCGAACGGTGGTCCGGAGACTACGGAAGCTTTGATTTTGCCGAAAAAACCGTTCTCGAGTTTTATTCTCCCGATCTAGATCAGTTCCCCTGTCTACAGCTGGCATACAAATCAATCGAGATGGGAGGCACGGCACCGGCTGTTCTTAATGCGGCGGATGAGGTGGCTGTGGCACTTTTTCTCTCCGGGAAGATCCGATATTTACAGATCCAACAGCTGATCGAATCCGCTTTGTCCGAACATCAAGTGGTTGAAGATCCGACACTAAAAGAAATTTTTACTGCGGACCAATGGGCCCGTTCGTTCGTTTTGGATCGATCAAATCAATCTTATTCATAAAGGAAAATTATGATTACGATACTCGCAACCATTTTTGTACTTGGGGTTTTGGTATTTGTTCACGAGACCGGACATTTTCTTTCGGCCAAGTTGTTTCGTATCCGTGTGGACCGGTTTTCACTGGGATATCCTCCCCGAATGATCGGTAAGAAGATTGGCGAAACAGACTATTGTCTTTCCTGGATTCCTTTCGGCGGATATGTCAAAATTGCCGGTATGGTGGATGAAAGCCTGGATAAAAAACAGTTTGCGGAGAAACCCGAACCCTGGGAATTTCGCTCCAAACCCTGGATTCAGAAAGTGATTGTGGTCGCTGCCGGTTCGATCATGAATATTGTGCTTGCTTTTTTCATTTTCACTGCCGCGACACTGCATCACGGCATCGATGAAGTTTCTCCGGATTCTGTCGTTGGAGATGTGATGGAAGGCAAGCCGGCTCAGCTGGCCGGCATTCAGCCGGGAGATCGGATTGTCCGTATCGATGGGCAGAGCGTGGATACCTGGGAGGCCATGGCCGGAATCATTCACAAGATTCCGGGGAAAACGGTCCGGATCGAATGGCTTCGAAACGATTCTCTGTTCTCTGCCAATGTGACGCCCCAAAAAGAACAGGTCCCGGGAGAAGGAGAAATGGAGGAAGTCGGCTTGATCGGTATCGCTCCGTCATTTACGATCCGCCGGGCTGGATTATTCGAAGCGGTTTCTCATGGAGCACAGATAACTTACTACC
>CAZIAH010000147.1:0-8084 GCA_964537715.1 uncultured bacterium
GAAGGAACTCGACCTGCTTCGGGGAGAACGGCCCCATTCCACACCGATTCCACGCTGCTACCGCTGCAGGACCATCGTCGAACCGTTTTTATCCGATCAATGGTTTGTCAAAATGCAGCCTTTGGCCGAACCGGCGATTCAGGTGGTCAGAGAAGGAAAGATCCGTTTTTATCCGAAACACTGGGAAGAGACCTATTTTCACTGGATGGAAAATATTCGGGATTGGTGCATTAGTCGACAGATCTGGTGGGGGCACCGTATTCCGGTCTGGACGTGTGGGAACGGTCATGTTTTCGCCAGTCTCGAAGACCCGACAAGCTGTCCCGAATGCGGGAATGATCAGCTTGTCCAGGATCCCGATGTGCTCGATACGTGGTTTTCTTCCTGGCTCTGGCCGTTCAGCACCCTGGGTTGGCCGGAACAGACCGATGATCTCGACGTTTTTTTCCCGACCAATACACTCATCACCGGTCCGGATATTATCTTTTTCTGGGTCGCCCGGATGATCATGTCTTCGCTCGAATTCATGGGCGAAGTTCCTTTCAGCGAAGTTTATTTCAACGGCATGATCCGTGATCTCACTGGTCGGACCATGTCCAAATCCCTGGGCAATTCACCGGACCCGCTTTGGCTGATCGAAGGCGCGAACAAAGAGACGACAAAGTCGTTCGCCGAAAAGAATCCCTCCTACAAAAACGGCGTTCCAGCTTACGGTGCCGATGCGATCCGGCTGACCATGGTTTATCTGACGCCTCTGGGCGGAGATATCCATTTTGATCATACTCTGGTTGAAATGGGGCAGAAATTCTGCAACAAGCTCTGGAATGCTTCACGGTTCATTTTGATGAACCTTGAAGAAAATCCCGAGATTTTGAAACTCGAGACAATCGATCCGGCTTTACTGGATTTGTCCGACCGATGGATTCTCAGCCGGCTTCAGCGGATCATCAATGAGGTGCGTCAAGCCATTGAAACCTACCGATTCAACGATGCGACCAAAACACTCTACGGTTTTGTTTGGGGAGAATTTTGCGACTGGTATCTCGAAATGGTCAAATCCCGTTTTTACAATCAGGATGATCCTAAGGTAAAACAGGCTGCTCAATTGATCTCTCTGAATCTGCTCGATCACATCATGCGGCTGCTCCATCCGTTCATGCCTTTTATTACGGAAGAAATCTGGCAGGCACTGCCGTTGACCAGAAATTCTCAAGATGGTGTTTTGACCATCATGCGCCAGTCCTATCCGAAAGTCGAAGACCAGTGGCTGGATGAAAAAGCCGAACAGAAAATGGATCTGCTTCAGAAAACGATTGGTGTGATACGGAATATTCGAAGCGAAATGAACGTGCCTCAAGATAAAAAAGCGAAGATTCTTGTCCGAGGACCGGCTCCGAAGATCGAACTTCTCGAAAGCGCTCTCGAATATCTGAAACTGTTGGGTAAAGTGGAATCCATGGAAATCATGAAATCAGACACCGCTGTCCAGGAAGCGGCTACGGGCATCGTCGAAAATGTGGAAATATTTTTGCCTTTGGAAGGTTTAATCGATATAGACAAAGAAAAAGAACGCATTCAAAAAGAGATCGAACGGCTGGAGAATATGCTTGCCGGTTTGAATCAGAAGTTGAATAATCACGAATTCGTTAAAAAAGCGCCTGCTCAGATCATCGAAAAAGAAAAGATGAAACAGCGTGATTTCAGGGAAAAGGTCAATAAGCTGAAAGAGAATCTCAAAGCTCTGGAGAAATCCATTTAAAGAATCCGAAATCTGAAAAGTCAATTCATATTGTCCATTATATTTTAAAATTCCAAATGGCAAAACCCAAAATTTTCCGCCATAGGCGGATCCGCTTTTGGCGGAAAATAAAGTACAATTCCAAATATCAGAAATATTGATTTGTCATTTTGATTTTGGTATTTTTGCTATACAAAAGATAATTTTAAAAAAGCATAGTATGGTATTTTTATATGGAGGAATTGACAATGAAGCAATTTAAACTTTTTATCTTATTTTTATTCCCTCTCTTTGCTCACCTGACGGCTCAGGAAGTCGCTATCACGGTTTATAATCAGAATCGGGCCCTGGTGCGGGAAATGCGATCGTTCACTCTCGAATCCGGCACATCGACCATTTCGTTTACTAACGTGGCAGCTCGGATCGATCCCACATCCGTTCATTTCAAATCGATCACCGCGCCGGACAAACTCAATATCCTCGAACAGAATTTCGAATACGATCTGGTCAGTTCTTATAAGATTATGGAAAAGTATGTGGATCAGGAAATCCGACTGGTCACGAAAGAGGGAGAAATCTTTAGCGGCCAATTGCTCAGTGCTTCGCAATCCGATATTATTCTCAAAAACAAGGACGGAGGGATTCAGATCGTTCGCGGCGACCAGGTGCAGCACTTCGATTTCCCGAATCTGCCCGAAGGGCTTGTGACCCGCCCCACGTTGGTCTGGATGGTGGACAATCAGGGGCCGAAACAGCAAAAAACCGAAGTGAGCTATCTCACCGATGGCGTGGACTGGCATGCCGAATATGTGGCCGTCACGGATGCGCAGGACAAGAATATCGATCTCAGCGGCTGGGTCTCTGTCAACAATCAGTCCGGGACAACGTATGAAAATGCCAAACTGAAATTGGTGGCAGGCGATGTGCATCGGGCTGAACCGGAAAAGAGAGTTATGCGTGATGTGGTTTCCCAAGTAAAAACAGCCGCAGCTCCCCAGTTTGAAGAAAAGGCTTTTTTCGAATACCATCTTTATACGCTTCAGCGGAAAACGACACTGAAAAACAATCAGACCAAACAGGTCTCGCTCTTTCCTCCGGCCAGAGCCAAAGCGCAAAAGGTTTTTCTCTATGACGGATCACGATACGGTAAAAAGGTTCGCGTCAATCTCGAGTTCCAGAATAAGAAATCGGACGGATTGGGGCTTCCGCTTCCCGAGGGAAAGATTCGCGTTTACAAAGGAGATGTGGATGGCGCTCTGGAATTTATTGGCGAAGACCGGATCGAACATACGCCTGTGGATGAAAAGGTCCGGGTTTATCTTGGAAATGCGTTCGATATTGTCGGCGAGCGGACTGAGAAATCCCAGAACAAAATCAGCAAGCGGAGCTGGGAGCAGGAGATCGAGATTTCGCTTCGCAATCATAAAAAGGAAGCTGTTGATATTGTGGTCGTGGAACATTTGTGGGGCGATTGGACCATTCAGGAATCTTCGCACCCGTATGTAAAAAAAGATGCGAATACGGCTGAATTCAAGGTCAAGGTTCCCGCGGATGGAGAGGTGACAGTTACTTATCGTGTTTTGTTCAAGTGGTGATAATAAATTATTTTAATTTTGAATATAGATACACCCTCTCTTTGTCCCTCCCTTAAGGGGAGGGAATGATATATTATAAATTTTATCTGACCGGTACTTTTTTTTATTGAGAAAAGTTTAGAGTAAAACAGTTATCGGCTTCCTATACGTATAATGAATACAACAACAAAAAAATCACTCACACTGGATACGCCGGTTCAGTATGTGAAGGGGATCGGACCGAAGCGGGCTACTGTACTCAAAAAGGCGGGTGTGGAAACCGCCGAGGACCTGCTGAACTATTTTCCGAGAAAGTATCTCGACCGGAGAAATCTCACCCGAATTCGTGATCTCAGGGCCGGTCAGAATGTGACGGTGGTGGCAAAGGTGCTTTCCGGAGAAAAGCGAAAAGGGCGCACCAATCGTTTTGTTCTTCTGGTGGGAGATGATTCCGGTATTCTTCAGTGTGTCTGGTTCCGTGGGTTATCCTATATTGCCAACACCTTCGAAGCCGGAGAGACGGTTGCTTTCAGCGGCAAGGTGACGGTGTTTCGCGGACCTCAGCTTGTGCATCCGGAATATGATAAAATTTCAGGCGAGGGAGAGAGCAATCCGCTTCACACCGGCGGCATCATTCCGCTTTATCCATCGGGCGAAACACTTTTCAAGAGCGGTCTGGACAGCCGGGGATTCCGTCGTATTCTGAGAGGACTTTTGAATGAAATCTCCGAAAATGTTCGAGAAACACTCTGTGCCGATATGATCCAGAATCAACGGCTGATGGCGCTCCCTGAAGCCGTCGAAAATGTTCATTTTCCCAAAGACTGGGACGCACTGCACCGGGCACAGTACCGGTTGAAATTCGAGGAGCTCTTTTACATCCAGCTTTTTCTGGCGCTTCAGCGGAAGCACCGCGAAGTCGAAAAAAAGGGAATCGTGTTCGCTCGAATCGGCGAACAGGCCGAGAAGCTTGTCAAGAAACTGCCCTTCGAGCTGACCGAAGCACAGAGAAAGGTGCTCCGAGAAATCCTGGCCGATATGAAATCCGAGAAGCCGATGAACCGGCTGCTTCAGGGAGATGTGGGTTCGGGTAAAACCATCGTGGCGCTCATTGCCATGCTGATTGTCACGGGAAACGGGTATCAGGCCGCTTTTATGGCACCCACGGAAATCCTGGCCGAACAGCATTTTTTGACTTTTCATCAATTTTTGGAAGACATAGGAGCGAGAGTGGCGCTTTTGAAGGGAGGACAGAAAGGATCCGAAAAGCAGGAAATCCTCAACCGTCTTTCGAAAGGTGAAATCGATATCATCGTCGGTACGCATGCTCTGGTCCAGGAAGGCGTTGAATTTGACAAACTTGGTTTCGTCGTCATCGACGAGCAGCACCGCTTTGGCGTGATGCAGCGAGCCGTTCTCCGCCGGAAAGGAATGCATCCCGATGTGTTGGTCATGACTGCGACGCCGATTCCCAGGACGCTCGCTCTGACGCTGTACGGGGATCTCGATGTGTCGGTTCTGAACGAAATGCCCAAAGGCAGGCTGCCAATCGTCACGGCCCAGCGCAGCGAAGTGAAACGGGACGCGATCTATGCGTTTATCCGGGATGAAATTTCCAAAAACCGGCAGGCGTACATCGTTTATCCCCTGGTCGAAGAATCCCAGAAAGTCGATCTGGCTGCGGCCACGGAAGGATATGAGACGTTATCCCAAAAGACATTCCCGGAATTGACAGTCGCCCTGCTTCACGGGAGGATGAAATCCGAAGAAAAAGAAGAGGTGATGAGGAATTTCAAGGCTGGCCGAATCAACATTTTAGTTTCCACGACCGTTATAGAAGTGGGTGTGGATGTGCCCAATGCGACCGTGATGCTGATCGAACACGCAGAACGGTTCGGGCTGACCCAGCTGCATCAACTCAGGGGGCGCATTGGGCGGGGGCCCGGGAAATCGACCTGCATCCTTTTAGCGCAGTATCCGCTCTCAGAAGACGCGAAGAAACGGCTTCGGACCATGACCCATACGAATGACGGTTTCAAAATCGCGGAGGCCGACCTGGAAATCCGCGGTCCCGGCGAGCTTTTCGGGACCAGGCAGCACGGCATGATCAATCTGAAGATCGCCAATCTGGTGACGGACGGTCCCATTTTGGAACAGGCCAGAAAGGAAGCGTTTGGAATTGTCCGATCCGATCCAGAATTGGCAAACGATGAAAATAGAATGATCAAACAAAATTATGTCAAACACTACAAGAAAAAATTTGGATTGATCGAAGTAGGATGATCAAGAAGACAATTTTTGAAATATCTAAGGAGGATAAGGTATGGACGATAAACAGAAAGAAGAAGCCTTTTTCATGCAATTAATTTTGACGTTTCAGATGGCGGCCTGGCAGCAGATGGGAAAGGTAAAAAATCCAATGACGGATAAAGTCGAGAGAAATCTCGATCAGGCGCGGTTTTCTATCGATATGCTGGAGGTCATTCGGAAAAAGACGGAGGGGAATCTGTCCGAACAGGAAAAACATTTTTTAGACAGATCGATCAGCGAACTGCAGTTGAACTTTGTCGATGAAGTCGAAAAAGAAAAGAAAGAGAAGGCCCAGAAAGAAACCGAGAAGAAAACTGAAGAAAAGAAAGAAGAAAAACCACCGGAAGGAGATAAAAAAACAGAGGATCGACCCAAAGAAAAAAAGAAAAAAACAAAAACCACTTCTAAAAAGAAATAAAAATTTGATGTTACCGAAATTGTTCTCAAACGTCATATTTATAAAGCCGAAAGATGGATCAATTTGAGAAATAAAACGCTGATTTCATTCGGGGATGTTCTGGATGTTTGTCAGAAAATCAAAATAAACGGCTGGTCATTTTTAGTACAAAAATTTCATTTTGCCGGGATCGAAAGAACACGAGCAACGTGGAGACATACCGAGTCGGTTCCGATTCACTGGCAGGATATTCCGGCGGTTCGGGAACGGAGGAATTTTTTTATTTCGGAAAAGAAGAATATTGAATTCCCCGAATATGTTTACAGAAGATATTTGAAAGGTAAAAAAAATCTGAAAGCGCTCTCACCCGGCTGCGGCACCGGATCCATTGAGATCCAATTGGCTCAATACCCCTGTTTTTCGTCAATGGAAGCGTTCGATCTGTCCAGACCCAGAATTGGTAATGCGATTCAGACAGCGGAGAAAGAAAAAGTCAAGAATCTCAATTTTTACATACAAGATATCTATCAATTCGATTTTGGCGTGGCCAAGTATGATTTGATTCTGTTCAACGGATTTTTACATCACATCCGGGATATCGAAAAAATATTAATCAGAGTCAGGGAATCGCTGAGACCGGACGGAATGCTTGTGATTCATGAATACGTGGGACCGAACCGTTTTAAATGGCCGTGCGGTCAAATCGAAACCGTACAGGAATTGCTGGATCGAATTCCGCCTGATTACAGAAAATTGTGGCAAAGCAATCGGATCAAGAGAAAACAATACCGGCCCGGCCTAATCCGGATGATTTTATCCGATCCCTCGGAGGCCGTAGAATCCGAAAATATTCTTCCCGTTTTGAACAGATATTTCAAACCGATCGAAATCAAAAAGTTAGGCGGAAATCTACTTCATCCGTTGTTCAAGGATATCGCACACCATTTTATCGATCCGGACAATGATGAATCGAAGCGGATTCTCGAAATGATATTTGAGAAGGAAGATATTTATCTCAGAGGAAACCAGAGTGATTTTATTTTTGGTGTGTTCGAAAAGAATGAAAAAAGTATTTAAGATATCATAGTATTTATTAAAAAATATTAAAGGATATATTTCTTGATTTCATGAAAAATTTAATGTAATTTGTTCAATTAGTCACAATCAGTTAGCGGAGGAATTGAATGGATTCTGCATCCAAATCGATCAATCGGAAAATTCAGGCTATTGTCGGGGCAGTGATTTTTTTGATTTCATTTATTACCTATACTCGGACTGTGGCACCGACCACCTCTTTCTGGGACTGTGGTGAATTTATCGCCTGTTCGCATATTTTAGGTGTCATGCACCCACCCGGTGCACCGCTCTATCTGTTAATCGGAAGAATTCTCACTCTACTTCCTTTTTTCAAAGACATCGGTCTGCGCGTTAACATGTTTTCCGTTTTTGTAAGTGCCGGTACGGTTTTCTTTACCTTTCTGATCATAATTCAATTGATACGGCGTTGGCGGGGCGAGCCGAAAAACTGGGAAGACCGGCTCATCATGTATTTCAGCAGCGCGTTTGGTGCATTGGCGTTTGCGTTTACGGACAGCTTCTGGTTTAATGCCGTGGAAGCCGAGGTGTATGCTTTCTCCATGTTTTTTACGGCCGTCGTGGTCTGGCTGGCTCTCTACTGGGGAGAGCGATCGGAGAAAGCCGGGAGTATGACTCTCATCTTTCTCATTTTTTATCTGTTTGGTCTGGCAACGGGTGTTCATTTACTAAACATTTTGGCTTTTCCATTTGTGCTTCTGGTGGCATTCTTTCATGAAAATAAAACGGTTAAGAATTTACTGTTGTTGATTTTTCTCCAGGCGATTGTACCGTTTACGCTTTACGTTCTCTTTTTTCAATTCGATCCTTCCAAAATGTCCTATACGGCCATCAACGAACATCAGGCCAAAGCGTGGAACTTTTTAAAATATTTCGGTACAATCTGGGTTATCCTCAGTCTCGTTTACATGTATCGGAAAGACCGCGGCGCTTTTCGTGCCTGGTGGGTGATTCCTTTGCTTGTGCTGAT
>CAZIAH010000148.1:0-7864 GCA_964537715.1 uncultured bacterium
CCCTTGTACAATTTTACCAAATAAAGACTGCTTGGCCCCCTGCCATGTCTGCGTTCTTCTGAGAACTTTCAGGCTTCCAGTACCGTTGTGAACCGGCGACGTCACCGCTTCGATAGCGCAGGTCCGTTCAAACCAGCCATCCCTTCCTCTTTCGAAACCGGGATTGGTCAAAATATTGTTGTCACCGTAAACACGCGCTGCAGACAGGACCATCAGAAAAAACAAAATACTGTAAAATGATTTATGATGCATTGAATCCTCCGTCAATTATTTTTTGATTCCCAGTGCACTCGGGCATTGCTTTCTGCACTCGAAACATTTTTTGATAACAAAACCTCTTTCGTTTCTGTAATTGGACAACGGCCTGCATTTTTTCTGGATGACAGATTCTCCGGTCAGGGCGTTCTGAGGGCAGTTGTCGAGACAAATTCTGCATCTGGGCGGGCAGACTTCGTAATCGGCGAGAGGATCGGATTCGAGTTTTTCATCTGTCAACAGGGCGCCGATTTCGATCATATTTCCGTATGTTTTGTTGATCAACAGATTGTTCCGCCCCAATTTCCCAAGTCCGGCCAGAACTCCGGCATGTCTCATCGATAGGATGCCTCTGCCTTCCTGCTTGTCCTTGTCCCAGAATTCATACGGATCATCACACGGAATCAGGACATTTTGGATACCTATGTTCTCCAATTCCCGAGAAATATCAAACGTCATCGCATCTAACTTTTGCATGGCCAGTGTGTTGACATGCGTGAACGGAATCGGATTTTCGGCAAACAATGTTTCCACAGGAAGCCTGATGGCGAAGACGATCACTGATTGAGTTTTTGAGTAGATGTCTTTGGGATGAAACCCCTGGGGTGCGTTTTCGAATCGATCCACCGAAGCAATCCCGAACAAATCTACACCCTTGCCAAAGGCAACTTTCTTTATTTTTTCTTTTTTATTCATTTTCGCCCGCACTTATATTTTGATTCACCATAAACTTTATGTCAGACCGGTTACTCTTCCGTCAGGCATGATCTTTATTCTCGCCGCAGCCGGTTCTTTGGGCAGGCCGGGCATGGTCATGATATTACCGCAAATCGCCACGACGAAACCCGCGCCCGCGGAAATCCGAAGTTCATTCACCGTAATTTTGAATCCTTTGGGACGTCCTTTCAGCTTTGAGTTGTCGGACAGGGACAGAGGAGTCTTTGCGATGCAGACCGGTAGTCCGTCATATCCATGCTGGCTGAATAGCTCCATATCGGTCTGTGCATTCCGGTTGTAATCGACACCATCTGCGCCGTAAATCACTTTGGCGATCTGTTCGATTTTCTTTTCTATGGACAGGTCCAGCGGGTAGGTAAAATCCGGAACACGTGCTTTTCCTTTTTGAGCGGTTTCTATCACCGACTTTGCCAGATCGATGGCGCCTTTGCCGCCCAGTCGGTAATGCTCGGCAACGAGGGCTTCGACTCCTGCTTTTTTGCAGAAAGCGATCACTTTGTCCAGGTCTTCTTTTTGATCGTCATCGAACCGGTTGATGGCTACAATGGGGCGAATTCCGAATGATTGTATGTTTTCGATGTGCTTCATCAAATTGCCCAGACCGGTTTCGGGAGTCATTCCGCCGTGATACCGGATGGCTTTGATCGTGGCGACGATGACCACTGCGGCGGGTTTAAGTTCGGCCACACGGCATTTGATGTTGAGGAATTTTTCCGCTCCAAGATCGGTGCCGAATCCGGCTTCGGTGACCACAATGTCCGCGAGTTTCAATGCCATGCGGGTGGCCATGGCGCTGTTGGTCCCCTGCGCAATGTTGGCGAACGGGCCGGCATGAACGAATGCGGGCGTGCCTTCCACGGTCTGCACGAGATTGGGATGAATGGCATCCCGCAGGAGCACCTGCATCGCACCGACCGCTTTGATGTCCCGTGCGTAAACGGGCTCGCCTTTGAATGTGAATCCAATAACCGTCCGAGCGAGCCGTTCTCCCAAATCTTGAAAATTTTTGGCCAGACACAACATCGCCATCACTTCGGAGGCGGGCGTGATGTTAAATCCATCTTCTCTCGGAATGCCGTGCTTGACACCGCCCAGTCCGACGAATATTTTTCTCAGGGCCCGGTCATTCAAATCGATCACCCTGCGCCAGATGATGCGCCTTGGATCGATGCCGAGCTGATTACCGTGGTGGAGATGGTTGTCAATCATGGCCGATAGGAGATTGTTCGCTTTACTGACCGAGTACATGTCACCGACAAAGTGGAGGTTGATGTCTTCGGCCGGCACCACCTGGCTTGCTCCGGCGCCCGTGCCGCCGCCTTTGATTCCGAAGTAGGGTCCCAGCGACGGTTCGCGCAGGCAGATCGCAGTCTTGTGCCCCAGCTGGCGAAGTGCGTCACCCAGCCCGATGGTGGTGGTGGTTTTGCCTTCACCCTGGGGAGTGGGGCTCATTGCGGAGACGAGTACTAAATGTCCATCCGGTCGATCCTGCCGTTTGGTCAGGTGGTCGATGGGAATTTTGGCGATATAGTGGCCGTGGGGTAAAATGGTTTCCGTATCCAGGCCCAGTTCAGCCACTACTTCGAAAATTTTTCTTGGCGGTTTAATCGGTTTTGTTTGAGCGGTTTCATTCATCATATTGTCCTTTTAATATTATAGTTGAATATGCATTGAATCCCGCCAGAGGCGGGCAAGGATTCATTCCCCGCCCCTTGAGGCGTTCAATGTTTTTGCTTTTAATACCCCGCTGCCTGCGGTGGGGCAATTCATTTCAAGCAAGAATGCTTTATAAATAAACAATCGCAGTGAAAATGTCAAGCGGTTTTTACGGGGATTTCTTCTAAAAGGATACGATTTGCTTCGAGTAAAAAAAGAATTATCCCGAATCTTTGTGTGTCGATTGTTGCGTATTCCTTAGAACGGTTTACAATTTCTCAAGAGTTTGTCTGGCCCAGTTTGCAGCCCGTTCGAGTTCGCCTTCTTTCAGCGGTCCCTCCGAACCTTTCACAATAAATCCTTCGGGATCGTTAATCAGATAACCGCCTTTTTTCTCGAGCCTGTCCGCAATGGGTTTGGCGGCGTAACCGAACAGTTTGACGAATACATTCAACACGGCAGAATTCGCATCTTCTGGGGAGATTCTGGTATCAAAAGCAGAAATTTTGACCTGATTCAAGCTATTTTTTGGAAGGCGTCCCAAAAACTTTTTAATCGCCGGTGTGGGCTGGAATGCTCGGGTCGGGGAGCCAACAATAAGCAGGTGCAATCCCTTCAACTGTTCTGGTTTAACCTGGTTGACTTTGAGCACTTCGACATCCATTTCAAAACTAAGTGCTTTGCCAATCGCCTTGGCGATTTGCTCCGTGTTACCGAAAATCGAATCGTATACAACCATTGCTTTCATCGTAAGTGGCCTTCAATTTTTCTGGTGAAATTCTTCTTGGTATTCCAATACATCATGTTCTGTCATTCTATCGGGGATATCAAAATGTGCTGATCTAATTTTAAAACTATTTACTTCGCCGGATTCAGTAAATCGTTCACCGCATTCGAGAGAAAGATGTAGGATGCGCACGCATCGATCACATATTCATTTTCCCCCCACAAAAACGGCCAGTCTTCCTTGTTCTCCGGGAAATCGGGTTTCAGAATCAAAACACCGGGGACGACTCCGCCGGCAATGAATGAAAAATCAGCACGATTGTTGCCGTAAGCGATTTTTTTTGACTGCGTGCCGACGCCCGATACGAATGAAATATCAGAGCAGGGATGACAACCGAAAATGTAATCGAGCCCCCGTATTGCATATTCCGGACCGATGATTTCCGGAAATGATTCATACAGAAGATAATTCGTGGTGGCCCACATCATCAGTTCGGGACTGCCGGCCCAGCCTCTTGTGCCGATCAGGACACCGAAAGGATTTTGTTTGTACAGGTCGTCGTTCTTTTCTTTATATTTTTGAACGTACGGGATCAATTTTTCCCTGAAAGCATCATCCGCGTAAGGCAGGATGCGCGCGGCCGTGATCATATTCCATTCCAAAAATTGATCGAGAGCAGGCCACAACAATTCGTTCAATCTTGTCATGTATTGTGTTTCCTTGGTCGAAATGAAGAGCTGAAGTGCGGCGTTTAATTCCGCACCTTTCCGAAACCATCGGAATCGGTCTTGTTCTTCGCGTGGTGGTTCCTTGCGCTCATCATCCCATGCTTTTTTTGCTGCAGTCAGACATTCATCCGCCAGCGCATTGTTGTACCCTTTTAATGCCCGGCTGGCTGCTGCAAGCGCACCAATGGAGGCGTAATTATTCCACGACAATTTATTCGTAAATGCCCACCGGTCGTCGAATGTACCACTCTCGAAACCGTTGGATTCATATTCTTTCAATGCCGGATTGTATATTAAATTGTCTGTCGTGGTGGAGCCGTCGCCGAGATGGTGATACTGGTGGAGTTTGGGAACGATGATTCCGGAAATGGCGCGACCGAATGCCCGGTGTTGAGCAATCAGAGCAAGGGTTCCCTGTTCGATTTGCTGCAGGAGATCCGGTCTGCCGTCGGGATGGTGGATATCCACGAATCTTTGATTTTGATCAACCAATGTTTCATCCCGATCCAGACCAAAATGCTCCCATGTCTCAGACAGTAATAAAACCGTGTTGCAGTGCGATCCGATACGAATATCGTAGTCGCCGGCATCGAACCAGCCACCGATGTTCAATCCGGGAATGTGTTCGCCGGGCCGATAATCAGTTTCCGTGGATGGGCCCATCCGGTATCCGTCAAAATGCCGATGGTTCACCGGCGCTTGAAGCGCGTCGTCGAGATGGGCAGCTCCGTGCCAGACCCGATAAGCTTCATTCACGAACATGTGATCCATCTGCACCGGGAACCAGACATCGAGTGTCGGATGCCAGACGTTTTCATAAACATTGGTTCCAATAGGGAAGGGTTTCGTTTTGACGTTTCCGTATTGAATGACATACAAACCGGGTTCTTTGACCGAGTTAAAATCAAATGTCAAATAATTGTAACGAAGATAGCGGCCCCATTCTTTAGGTTTCGCAACTAATTTTTTAATCCACTCTCCCTGATCCGTGATCCGAAACAGGGTAGAGGTCTTCAGCGGCGTATCGTTTTTATCCAGTTCGATTACGGCGATTTTTTCCTGATCCGGATGGTAGCCCACCTGTGAATGTGCAATCACGGGAGATCGTTTCCAATTTTTTATCGTATTGGCTTTTACAATCCATTCCAGAACCTTACCGGACTGGTTTGCCGGGAGTAGCTCTCGAACCACGTACCAGCCGTTTTGCGCCAGATTGCGTCCATCCAGCAGCATCAGTTCACCGGTCAGAGATTGAATTTGGACTCGACGTTCCGGGTCCTCCGGGGCGAGTATAAGGATTTTTCCTTCGGCCATGGGTTTCGGTTCAACATATTCGGACCGGCCCCGGTCATCGAATGTGGAATGACCGGCAAACTGGGGGATCTTGATTGAATCCGGTTTGACTGCCATTGCATCGGAGGGATACAGCGGGAAAATACCCGCTTTATGATCCATCAAAAAGGTTTTCTCAAAATAAGACGCGGGCAGGAATTCAAGATTAAAGCCTGCGTTTCCTTCGAGCCGTTCGGGTAGGGGATGGTCCAGAACCACGCTGATCGATACCTCTTTTCCATTTGCTTTAACTAAAACCCTGGAGTTAAAATCAAAATCTTCGTAACGCAGCACCACTTCGATTCGGTTGTTTTTCTGATCCACTTTTCGGTCGAGCGCTTTGGGGATCTGATCCCATTGTTCCGGCGTCGGGTTCAGCCGCACTGCGCCGCCCGTGGCTGTGCGTACACCGTGATGGATCAGCTCGATACCCGCGGTCTTTTCATCAAAAAAGTAGCCGTTATATTGGTTGCTGAAAACCAGAACGTTCAGTCCGGTTGCTTCAAAATACTCGAGATCGTTCAGCTGCAAATCGCTTCCATAACAAACAGCGGGATGATTGGATAGGAGTGAAAAGTAAATGATGAAAATCTGGATGAGTTGGAATGTTATCCTGTTTTGTAAAGAAGTGTACCATTTTTGCATCTTCTTCTCCTTTTCGATTGTCTCAATGCATTACTTTTAGACGGATTCATTTTCAGAACACAGAGATCAAAAAGTATTCTCTCCTTGAGGAGAGACCCTCGTCCCGAAGTTTTGGGACGAGGAAGAGAGGTGTCCATTACTTCGGATTATGAAATCCGAGGCAATCCTAATAATGTTCTTTCATATTTATTGAAAACGCTTCATTCAACTCATAAGAATTCGACATATACATTAATGTAATTTGGTCAAGTGATTCGATAAAAGGATGAAGTTCATCTTCAATTTCAGCAAATTTCATTTTTTGCTTTTTCTTATTAATGAACTCAGACCATACTGGTTCATCAGGGTTTAAAAATTCTGGTCTATTTCTATCCCAATCAATAAAATTGTTTTTGATTATAAAATGGTAATGACGACTCCATGTAAAATTACAAAAAATAATAAAAACGGATTTCTTCTCATTCGAAATGGATAACTGCTTTGCCGCCTCAAAAATTCTAAATATTAAATAATTATATGGTGGATATGGTGATGAATTTAGTGCTGAGCCACCCCTTTTTTCATATTCGACAAGACTCAAAAAATCTTTGTCTTCTATGCCCAGATATTTAATTTCTGAACAAAATTGAACATTATTTATTCTGTAAAGAATATCATGCTTTGCTCCAATTGCCTCATAACTTTCAATATTATAGCCTTTATCAGCTAAATAGTTAATAAGGAGTATTTCCGATATTCTGCCCATATATTTTCTATAACATTCATTCCTTTTTTCGTCAGTAGCTTCAATGAACCATTTTTCTTGTAAACTTTTTTTGTATGATTTGTTTACTTGTTCTATTCTTTCGATAATATATTTATGAATTGGATTTGTAAAGTGAAAAAGAATTTGATGTTCAAATAATGAATAGAAAATAGGAGTTTTTAAAATTGATCCTCTCGGTTTACTAATAGCATTTTTATAATCTTCGAAAATCTCACTGGGGATTATTATATCTCGTAGAACAGGACAATTTTCTCTGATTGATAAAAAACAATTTATGTCTTCACTATTTTGATATGATTTTGAACACGCACAATTTTCCATAATTTTACCTGAATTCCAAATTATACTTGGAACGTAGATTGAATTCAACTCAGAATTGTTTATAAATACACAATCCGGCCGAAAATGTCAAGCAATATTTATGTAACATTAGCTTTCCTGATACCTTGCCAATCGGGTGGCGAAGATGGAGGAGAAAATGCAGGTTTGATTCTATTTGATTAAAATCATCTTTTTTGTATCCGTAAATTCATTTCCAATTCGTAATTGATAATAATATATACCGCTGGCAAAATCAGCAGCATTTACATTAATGGAATAAATGTCCTTTTTTTGATATGCATTCAACAAGGTTCGGATTTCTTTTCCCAGAACATTATATAATTTTAAACTGACCAGAGAAGATTTGTTCATGGAATATGAAATTGTCGTCGATGTATTGAAAGGATTTGGATAGTTTTGGAAAAGTTTATATTGATCGGGAATAGAGGAATTATTTCCGATAAATCCGGAATAGCGATAGACGAACATTCCTTCATTTTCATCGGCGAGAAAAACAATCCCGTCTGAATCTACTGCAACATCTTTGGCAAATCCATAATAATTGCTGTAACAGATATGTGCAGTAGTTGTAAAGGATGATCCGTTGTAACTGTAGGCGCGAAGGCCATCACTGCCATTGGCAAGAAATGCTATGTTGCCCGGGGTGACTGCTATAGCTGTAGCATACCCATAACC
>CAZIAH010000149.1:0-7783 GCA_964537715.1 uncultured bacterium
GCGTTCTCCGAAAGAAATTGTGGATGAAATGCATCATCTGTTCAGACAGGGGATCAACTATTTTCATACCTGTGACAGCGAATTCAATATTCCGGAATGGCATGCGGTCGAAGTCTGCAAAGCAATTATCGACAGCCATCTCAGAGACCGTATCCGTTGGTACGCCTATTGTGCTCCGGTGCCTTTCTCGCGGGAGCTTGCCGAACTCATGAAAAAGGCAGGATGTGTCGGCATCAATTTTGGCGTGGATCACGGCGATCCGGTTATGCTGAAAACTCTGCGGCGAAGCTACGGCCCGGATGATATTATTTGGGCGGCCTCGTACTGCAAAGAGGTCGGTATTATCACCATGTTCGATCTGCTCATTGGCGCTCCGGGCGAAAGCAAAGAGAGCATCACAAGAACCATCGAAGTGATGATGCAAGCCGATGTGGACCGAGTCGGAATTGCTTTGGGTGTGCGTGTCTATCCCGGAACGGAACTTGAGAAAAAATTGAAGCAGGAAAGTGTAGTTTCCGGTCTAACAGGAAGCTTTAATCCGATCGAGCCGGTTTTTTTCCTCGAACCCAAAGTGGCACCTTTTGTTTCCGACTATATCGACCGTTTGATCGGTAATGACCAGCGATTTCTCTTTTTTAATCCAGAGGATCCCCTTAAGAATTACAATTACAATGCGAACGAACTTTTGATGACGGCTATTCGGGAGGGATACCGAGGTGCTTATTGGGACATCCTTCGGCGATATAAAAATGATTGATAGAACATAGGTGTTTACTGAATCATTCGAATAAAAAGGAGTTTGATCATGAAAAAAGTTTGGATCGAAGAAGGCTGCACGCTTTGTGGAGTTTGTGAGGCGACCTGTCCCGAGGTGTTTGAGATCGGAGACGAATCGGCTCAGGTCATTCAAGGGGCCGATCTGGAAGCGAATGAAGATTGTATCCGCGAAGCGGCGGAGGGCTGTCCTGTCGAAGTAATCAAGTTCGAGGAATAAAGGATAGGGACACAGACAAAAAAAGCCGTTAGTCCTTCAACGGCTTTTTCAGTTTACCATAAAAGTTCATTTACAATGATCAAATATCATGTTCATAAATTTGTCATTATCTCCAAAATCTTCAAAAAGAAAATCCGGGTTTTCGGAAGCGAGCTGATTCGCCGTATGCACACCCGTGGCCACGGCAACTGTCTTCACGCCGCTCGGTTTGGCGCCCTGAATATCGAGCGGTGTGTCCCCGATCACGAAAACATATTCTTTTGAAATGGATTGACCGCTGATTTCCTCAGCGCGTGCCACAGCGATCGGAACCAACTCCTTGCGGAGAGGAGAATCGTCCGCAAACGCGCCCATTTCGAAGAATCCATCGATACCAAAATGTTTGAGTTTAATCAATCCACTCTTTCGCCAGTTGCCCGTAAGCAATCCCAGCATGGTGTCTTCTCTTTGATGGAGTATTCGCAATAATGATTCGATGCCGGCACAGACTCTTTTCTCCGGCCTTTCGATTTTAATTTCTTCCTCGAGTAATTCATAATAGAGATGACGGAACCGTTCCCGTTTTGCATCATTGTCCACAAGATGGTACTGGAGAATGACTTCATCCACGATGCTCGGATCGGTTCGCCCCATCATATGGATGTTCCGCAAGCTGTTTTTCACACTATAGACCGCTTCGAGAGCCCGTTCCATGGCATTTTTCCCCGCACCTGCGGAACGGATCAATGTGCCGTCGATGTCAAAAAGAAAGAGATAAAAATTATCGTTCATACGATTCGAAAAAGAGTTATTCGTATTTTTTCGCCATCTCCGAAAGGGAGATTTTTTCGACCTGCCCGGCCAAACCGGCCGACCCGAACTTGTTCACCAGCATTTCGACGTGGGATGCAACACGTTCTTTGACCAGGGTCATGACCTCTTCCAGAACCGTGCCTTCCGGATTATTGCGCAGATGGATAATGTCAATGACTTTTAGATAATCGCGGGGGTCGATAGCTTCCGGTTTTTCATCCAGGGCTTTTTTGATCGGTGTCAGAATGTCGGGTGAAGTCTTTTCGACGCCCGGGTGGTCGTTGAAATATTTTCTAAAGGTTGCCGTGATGCCCAGCCGCAGATCCGTGTCGATATTGATCTTTCGAATGCCCGCCTTAACGGCTTCCTGGAGTTTATGCATCGGGATGCCGGCAGCACCCTGCACATTGCCGCCCTGCGCGTTGATCTCTGCAACGATTTCCTGCGGTACGGTGGACGAGCCGTGGCTGACGAGAAAATGATCCATATTTTGCTTGTAAGCGGTCATTCCCTGATAGCTTTTTTCCACCACCCAGACGGCCAGTTTTTCCAGGCCGCCTTTGGCGCCTTTGTTCGGTCCGTGGGAAGTTCCGTACGCGACTGCCAGTGCATCCGCCTGTGTTTCGTTGAAAAAATAGGGAACAAGAAAGGGATCTGCATACGTCGTGGATTCGTGAACGACATCCTCTTCGACACCGGCCAATTTCCCGTATTCCCCTTCGACGCTAACGCCTTTCGGATGGGAATATTCCACGATCTTTGTGGTCAAAGCGATATTTTCGGGCAGATCCAAAGTCGAGGCATCGATCATGACCGAACTGAATCCTTCGTCCACGCAGATGGGCGCCTGTTCTTCGTTGCCGTGATCCAGATGCAGGGAAACGGGCAACGTATGGTTGCTGTCTTTCATGGCCTGCAGTACCATGGATTGTATCCTGTCCGGTCCGCCCTGAAATTTATTCGCACCCCGGCTGGCCTGAATGATTCCCGGACCGTCGGCCCGGCGAAGGCCTTCCAGTATTCCGGCCGCTTGCGCATAAAAATTGACATTGAATGCACCAATGGCCGCATGTTTTCCTGCGAGAGAGGATTTTTCCGCAGCGCGCATCAACGGAACCATTGAGAACAATTGCGGTGATTGATCCGACATATACATTCCTCCAAATTTTCGTTTTTAAAAGCGGTGATAATATGAGAACATTTCACGTAAAAGTCAAGAAGAATTGGAAATTTCATTTTATCGATACAGACTTCTTGACAACGGAATGTTTATTGCTGTTTTCTCTTTACATACCTGTATTTATTTCGTATATTTATCAAAATTCAGTTGTCATTATTTTGTCCGGAATAATAAACATTCGATTTGGGATATGAAGGTATTCAAATTCGGCGGGACTTCGGTGGCCACACCGGAGTGCATTCGAGACATTATTCAGATTATTAGGGCCCTGAAAAAGGAGCACCGGCCGCGGGCAATCGTGGTCTCCGCTTTCGGCGGTGTTACGGACCAACTCATCGAAATGAGCCGGGGAGCCGCAGCGAGCGATGAAGCGTATCTTGTCTCATTGAAATCGTTGTCGCAGCGTCATTTTCAGGCAGTGAAGAAACTGGTCAACAAGCAGGATCAGTCTCGTGTTCTTCAAAAAGTCAAAAGAAAAATCAATGAACTGGCCGATACACTGCACGGTGTTTTTCTCGTTAAGGAGCTCTCCCCGAAAAGCCTCGATTTCATCATGAGTTTCGGAGAACGGCTTTCGGCGTATATCATCGCCGAAAGTTTTCAATCACAAAAAATCCAGGCGGAATTTTTGGACACCCGGCCTCTGTTCAAAACCGATGAAACGTTCGGATTTGCACGAGTTGACAAAAGAACAACGAATAAGAATCTTCAGACCTATTTTAAACAGCATTCCAAGCTCCAGATTGTCACTGGTTTTATTGGGTCCACTAAAAATAATGAAACCACGACGTTGGGCCGGGGCGGTTCGGATTATACTGCTTCCATTTTAGGGGCGGCGCTTTCCGCCACGGAAATACAGATCTGGACCGATGTGGACGGAGTCATGACGGCCGATCCGAAAAAGGTGCCGAAGGCTTTTCCTATCGACAGCATGACTTTCGAAGAGACGATGGAGCTGTCCCATTTCGGCGCGAAAGTGATTTATCCGCCTACTGTGCAGCCGGCATCGAAAAGTCAGATTCCAATTCTGATCAAAAATACGTTTCGCCCCGATCTGCCCGGAACGCGGATCAGCCAGAAATCCGAATCGAGCTATCTGGTTAAAGGAATTTCTTCCATTGATGATATTGCCCTTCTCCGGGTTCAGGGCAGCGGCATGATTGGTGTGGCAGGCACTTCCAACCGGCTGTTCGGCGCGTTGGCCAGAAAAAGCATCAATGTGATTCTCATTACACAGGCCTCGTCCGAACATTCAATCTGTTTTGCGGTTGATCCGAAATCGATTGCCGAGGCTAAAAAGGTCATTGAGGAAGAATTCGATCTGGAAATCGCAGCCAGTCGTATGGACAAGGTGATTGTTGAGGAATCGCTTTCGATCATCGCCATTGTCGGCGAAAACATGCGGAGGACACCCGGCATTGCGGGACGCTGTTTCCAGGCGCTGGGGAAAAACGGCATCAACATCGTTGCGATCAGCCAGGGCAGTTCGGAGCTCAACATTTCCGTGGTGATCAATCGGGAAAATGAAGCCAAGGCTCTCAATGCCCTGCATGAAGCATTCTTTCTTTCCGGGACGAAATCGTTGAATCTTTTTGTTCTGGGAACAGGACTGATCGGCAGTACGCTTTTCAAACAGATCAAAGACCAGGCTGCTTATCTGAAATCCCGGTTTTCTCTGGACATCCGGTTGATCGGTGTCGGGAATATCGATCTTATGCTATTTGACGAAACGGGCATTTCCTTTGGTCAATGGGAGAAACGTCTCTCTGAGGGAGGCGCCAAAACGGATCTGAACCGGTTCTTCGATACGATGCACCGGATGAATCTTCCCAACAGCGTTTTTGTCGATTGCTCGGACAGCGATGCGATTGTTACCCGGTACGAAAGCGTATTGAACAACAGTATTTCCATCGTAACTCCCAACAAACGTGCGAACTCCGGTCCATACGACCGATATCAGCAGCTGAAAGAGAGTGCATTCAAACATGGCGTGAAGTTCCTCTATGAAACGAATGTTGGCGCCGGTCTTCCCGTGATCAGCACGCTCAACGATTTGATATCGAGCGGGGACCGCATCCTGAAGATCGAGGCGGTATTGTCCGGAACGCTGAGCTATATTTTCAATTCATTTTCCGGGAATCGGAAATTCAGCGAAATCGTTCGCGAGGCCAGAGAAAAAGGATATTCCGAACCCGATCCGCGTGAGGATCTCAACGGACTGGATGTGGCCAGAAAACTGCTTATATTGGCCAGAGATGCCGGAGCGGCGCTGGAGCCCGAAGATGTGCATATCGAAAATATTCTTCCTCCTGCCTGCCAGAAGGCTACTACCATCGAACAGTTTTTTAAGGAACTGGGAAAGGTCGATTCTTTATTCGAACAGAAGAGGAAGAAAGCGGAAGCCAAAAACCACATCTTGAGATACATTGCCACGCTTGAAAAAGGGAAGGCTTCGATTGTCCTGAAGGAGGTGGGGGATCGCCATCCGTTTTGCTCGCTTTCCGGAAGCGACAACATGGTCGTTTTTACGACGGAACGGTACAAGGAGCGGCCTCTCGTAATCAAAGGTCCGGGCGCCGGAGCCGATGTGACCGCGGCAGGAGTTTTTGCCGATATTATTCGGATAGCGAGTTTCTTGACGTGAGTTTCAAGTTACGAGTTTCAAGTTTAAAGTTACAAGTTGCAAGTTTCGGGTGGAAGAATGGGTACTTTTCAGACATTCGAGGATATTGAAGTTTGGCAAAAAGCAAGAATACTGACATATGAAATTTACACAATTTCCAGTCAAGGACAATTTGGGAAGGATTTTGGACTTCGAAATCAGATTCGTAAAGCAAGTGTTTCGATTATGTCCAATATTGCCGAAGGTTTTGAAAGGGATGGCACAAAGGAGTTCATTCAATTTCTAGCAATAGCCAAGGGATCTGTTGGTGAAGTAAGAAGTCAACTTTATATTGCGATGGATCAAAAATATATTTCTCAAAACGAATTTGATCAGTTAAACGATTCAGTCAAGGAAATTGGCCGAATGATCAGCGGACTGATAAATTATTTAAAAGGATCAAATATTAAAGGAGTGAAGTATAAAAGATAGTTTATTTAACTTTTCAACAAGAAACTAGGAACTAGAAACTCGAAACTAATAGTATTAATCAATGCAAAGATATGGCGTATCAACGAATCGAAAGTCATGGACAATATGGGGAATAATTAAACTTGAAACTGAATGAAAAAATTCCAGTGGGGATTCTTGGGGCTACAGGAATGGTGGGGCAGCGGTTTGTTTCGCTGCTCGAAAATCATCCATGGTTCGAGATCGTTTGTGTGGCTGCTTCGAGCCGATCCGCGGGGAAGACGTACGAAGAAGCCGTGCAGAACCGCTGGACTTTAAGTCAACCCATCCCTGAAAATGTTCGCTGTTTACGGATTGTCGAAGTCGAGAAAGATCGAGAGAAGATCGCCAGCCAGATCGGAATGGCATTTTCGGCAGTCGCCATGGACAAGACGAAGGTCCGCGAAGTCGAGATCGACTATGCGAGTACGGGAATCCCGATCATCTCGAACAATTCGGCCCACCGCTGGACTGAAGATGTCCCCATGCTCATCCCGGAAGTGAATCCGGATCTTGTGGCGCTCATCGATATTCAGCGAAAGAATCGCAACTGGAATAAGGGATTGATTGCCGTTAAACCCAACTGTTCGATACAGTCCTACGTGCCCGTTCTGGAAGCCCTGAAATCTTTCGGCCCCGAGGAGATGGTCGTGACGACCCTTCAGGCCATTTCGGGCGGGGGCAAAACGTTCGACACTTTCCCAGAAATCAAGGACAACGTGATTCCCTATATCGGGGGAGAAGAAAAAAAGTCCGAAGAGGAACCTTTGAAAATCTGGGGAACGATCCGCAACGGAAAACTGGAACTGGCTGTGAAGCCCCACATTTCTTCGACGTGCATCCGCGTTCCTGTGACCGACGGGCACATGGCTTCGGTGCATGTGCGGTTCGAAAGAAAGCCTTCGAAAAATGAAATCGTGGATGCAATCGAAAATTTCAAAAACCCGATTGCGGAACTGGAACTCCCTTCTTCTCCTGAGAAGTTCCTTCATTATTTCGAAGAAGAGGACCGGCCGCAGACCGCTCTGGATCGGGACAGGGGCAACGGCATGACGGTCACTACGGGCAGATTCCGCGAAGACAACGTGATGGACTGGAAGTTTGTCGCGCTATCGCACAACACGCTTCGAGGCGCTGCGGGAGGCGGTGTGCTCATGGCCGAGTTGTTATTCAAAAAGGGATATATTCAGATTTGAGTGGTATGCTGTCAACAGGCATTCATTTTTTTACTTAACTTTTGTAAAAAATTGAAATGAACATTTTTTAAATTCCAAATGACAAAGCTCAAAGTTCTCCGCCATAGGCGGATCCACCTTTGGCGGAAAATAAAGCACAAATATCAAATGTCAAAAAGACAGATTTTTATGGTCATTAAGAGATGTCTTGATAAATAAAGAAAATATGTCTGTACTGAACAATCACAATAAAGCTATTATTTTGAATTTTATAATTTGACATTTAATTGTTATTTGGATTTTGACATTTGACATTTTATTGTACTAACAGAAGTTTACAAAAGGTTAGTTTCTTATTGTTATCGTAGAAAATCCTATTTTGAACAATAGGATTTTTGTTTTATTTAATAGCTGGAATCGTTCACGAATTTGATCCAGGAACTGGAAGAACAAAAAAGGAGTATTGTTTTTGGAAGTCGTCGGGATGATTTTTTTCTGGCTGGTTCTCATTTTGGGAATCGTACTCATCC
>CAZIAH010000150.1:0-7641 GCA_964537715.1 uncultured bacterium
GGATAGGCGTCATGATCGACGGTATCCCTGTGAATGACCCCTCGGGCTTCGCTCCGGATTTATATGATGTCGATTGGGCTACTGTAAATAACATCGAAGTGATAAGGGGACCTGCAGCCGGTTTGTATGGCAGCGGCGGCGCTGCGGGAGTCATCAATATATCTACAAATGACGGCGGTACAAGACCGGTTGGGATTGATTTTAGCCAATCCATCGGTTCAAACAGATTTTTCAAGTCATTGCTGCAACTGGACGGGTCAAAAGATGCCGCCAACTACCGCATCAGTTATTCGCGAACGGGCGGCGATGGGTATCGGGACCATCAGGCTTTTTGGAGCAATAACCTCTATGAAAAATTAAATTTCCGTCCTTCTCCCAAACTTTCAATGACCCAAATCATATCTCACACCGATTATTTTCAACAAAATCCCGAAGGCTTGAACCTTGGACAATTTGACAACCTCAGGCAGGCCAATCCCGATGCACGTCCATTCAATGAATATCAAAAAACCAATCGTACCACTGTTGGTATTCATGGAACTGTTACATTCAACAAACTGCACGATATGGAAATCACTTCGTTTATTCGCAAATGGAACTACAAGGAAACCAGCAATAAATGTGCAGAGTACAGAAACATTAATAATCCTGGAACAAGTGTCCAGTACAACCTGCACTTTACCTCGTCAAATATAAAACACGACCTCAGCCTGGGTACGGATCTGAAATGGCAAAATATTGACATGTACAAATTACAAAGTACCAGTAATCCTCAAAGAACCGAGAGCATTGACGAAACCAATATTGAAACGGACAGTCTGCTTGCCAACCAGATTATTACTCAGCAAAGCACCGGCTTGTTCTTTCTGTATAAATTGAATGTCGGTAAATTTAATTTAATGGGAAATATCCGTTACGAGTATATGAAAAATGAGCTGACAGACAAGATGCTACCGTTTGACACTGCCAAAACAGCTGAAGCTTTTTCAAAAACGTCCGGCAGAATCGGCGCAAGCTACGGTTTTGCAGACGAGTTCATCCTGTTTGCCAACTGGAACCAGGGTTTTATGCCGCCCTCGACCGAGGAATTGGCCAACAACCCGGTCGGATATTCCGGATTTAACACCCATTTGATTCCGGCTACTTCAGACTGTTATGAAATCGGCGCCCGTGGTTTTGTCGGAGAGAAAATAGCTTATGAACTATCCTGTTTTTATATGCATACCAAAAATGATTTCTTTCGTTTTAAACAAAGCGGCAGAGGAAATCAGGAAGTGTTTTACGGGAATGCAGGAAACAGCAGACGTTACGGAATCGAGAGCTTTATTTCTTTCAGGATAAATAAAAGTCTGAGTTGGCAAACCGCCTATACCTTTGCTGATTATAAATATATTTCAGCGACCATTGATCCTGTTTATACGGATACAGCCTATGTTCTCACTGCCCCTCCGGCAGCAGGACAGTGGCTGCCCAATTCTCCAAGGCATCAACTTTATTCAGAAATTATTTATTCATTCAATAAGGACCTGAGTATAAGTTTTGGAACTGAATTTCAATCAAAATGGGCCATATACACGGATGCAAAAGCGTACAACGGCGAATTAGATCCTGCAATTTATAACAACTGGCAGGACGGATTTAATCTGTACCATGCCAGTATTTCATACAAATGGCATATTATGGGAATAAAAGGGGAATTCAGTATTTTTGCCCGTAATTTCACTGGAGTAAACTATATGGCATTTACCGAGCCAGATCCAGATGGCAATGCTTATCAACCCGGACCGACAGAAGAATTTTTCGGAAATATAAAGATCAGGTTTTAAGATAAAATAAAGCTGGTCAGCTTTTCAACTTCAATTTAAATAAGTTTCGCATAAGCTTTTTTATTTTCTCGAAGTTCGGTGCATAACAAACCTGCGGCAGGTTACGCAAAATGTTAGGCCTTATACATTAATTAAAAGAAAGGGGTGACATTATCGCTATTCGAATTGTGCGTTTGGGTACTGAGAGGTTCAAGGGAGAAGGACCACGCATCGGAACAGTGAGGCGTCCACCACGTGGAGTGCCCAAGAGTGAATACGCAAGACAGAATTGGTATGACGTATGGCTTCCAAACGTAGCGCCAACCACTGAACTGATGAAACTGGGACGGGCCGCAGAATCCAAGAAAGATTGGAATACATTTGTCAGGAAATATCGCGCTGAAATGGCCGTTCCTGAAAAGAGCCGAATTCTTGATCTGCTGGCCGTATTGTCTCACAATGCCAACTTCTCGGTGGGCTGTTACTGCGAGAACGAGACACGCTGTCACAGATCCATACTGCGTGAGCTGTTAGCGGAAAGAGGAGCCGCTCTTGAATGAAGATGAATACGGCAACACAAAAAACAATTTCATTCATTTTTCAGAAAGCAGACAGATGAAAAAACAATGGATCAAATTCACATTATTGTTCATAATCTTGTTGACAGGTTTTGCGGCAGATTATCTCACCAAACAATGGGCGATCCATACGATCAGAGAGAGTCGAACGATAACGCTCGTGAACGGCTTCGTGGAAATCTCATACACAGAAAACACGGGTATGGTTTTCGGTATGCTGAATGAGAAAGCATCCCTGGCGAAGCATTACATATTGACGGGACTCACTTTGATTTCAGTTCTGTTTATCATTTATATTGTCTGGTATATCCGAAATCTGCCTTTTCTCTATCATCTTCCTTTTTTTATCATCCTTTCCGGCGCATTCGGCAATTTAATCGACCGAATCAAAATCGGTCATGTGGTTGACTTTATTCATATTCATTTCAAAAATTGGATCGACTGGCCGTTTCTCTTCAATGTTGCCGATGTCTGGTTATGCATCGGCGGCATCTTGCTCCTTGTTTTGATCCTTGTTTCTCCGCATGAATTCCTCCCGTTTCGGCAAAAATAATGGATCCCCCTGTTCTTTATTCAAATGACATTCTCAAATTTATCGACACAAGTAAACGATCATTTCGACACTTGAGATGATTTGAGGACCAATCAAAAAAACAACTTGACTTTACAACAGTTGTTTATTACATTAGTTGCATAATGCAACTAAATTATAAGCAGGGATATTTTATATGGAAAACACATCAGATTTACCGATTCGCTCCATTCTCGATGAGAAACGTGCAAAATTAAAAAGCGCCCTAAAAACAGCATCCAGCGATCTACAGCTACAACGGCTATTGGATAAGGTGGATGAAGCCGTTGACCGATTAAGCAAAGGGAGTTACGGTTTATGCAAAGTATGCCATGAAGAAATCGAACCCGATTGTCTCATTGCTGATCCTTTATTGGAATATTGTCTCGAACATATGACCACTGCCCAACGACACGCACTTGAGGAGGATCTCCATCTAACTTCAAAAATACAAAAAGAACTGCTGCCTCAAAAAAAATGGCAGGAGAAAGGATGGGAAGCTGAGTATATTTATGAAGGGCTGGGACCAGTAAGCGGTGATTACTGTGATATTGTCAGTTCGGGAGGAAATCTCTTTTTTACACTCGGAGATGTAAGCGGAAAAGGAATTTCAGCATCTTTACTCATGTCTCACCTTCACGCAACATTCAAGACATTGATTTCTCTCGATCTTCCATTGAATGAAATTCTGGAGCGAATGAGCAGAATATTCTGTAAAAGCACAGGCCCTACACATTTTGCGACACTTGTATCCTGTAAAGCCGGACAAACAGGAGAAATCGAAATTTGCAATGCTGGTCATCTCCCACCGATCATCATACAAGGTGAAAATTTAAACCTCATTGAAGCAACTGGAATTCCATTGGGTATGTTTTGTGATGAACAATTCTTCGTACATCATATTCATTTAAAACCCGGTGATAACCTCTTCATGTATACGGATGGTCTTTCTGAAGCCCGTAATCAGTCAGGCAAAGAATATGGATTGGACCGGCTATCGAAAATTCTTCAAGAGCATCAATCCCTTTCATCAGGGCAACTGATATCAAAAGTTTTAGAAGATCTGAACTCATTTCAATCAGGTACAGCCAAAACAGATGATTTGACTTTAATGGCCGTAAAAAGACTTTAAAAAAATCATAAAAAGTTTTATGATATGAATTCTCAAAAAATCGAATCGTTCCGAAAATCCCTCCGCGCCATTGAACGGGACATCTTCTCCCAGTTCAAAGACGGCATCAGTTGCTGCGGGATCAGTCTGGCCCAGTGTCATGTCATTCTGGAGATCGGCCTTCGGAAACTGACGAACATTTCTCAGCTCTCGGAAAATCTGAGTCTGGATAAGAGCACACTCAGCCGGACTATTGATGGACTTGTCAACCTAAATTTTATCGAAAGAACTCCCGATCCAAACGACCGAAGATTCATGAAACTTTCACTGACAGAAGCCGGCGAAAAGGTATTCAACAACATTAATGACTTCTGCAATCAGGATTACCAGAACATATTCGATCACATCCCGAAAGAGAAACACGATCAGGTCATCGAATCAATCTCTCTGCTCGCCCAGGCAATGATCGAAATTCGTAAAAGTAAATCACAGAGTGAATCAGCCTGTTCATGCACGCAAGAAAAGGAAGCCTGAAATGGAAACACAAAAAACAAGCTGTTGCTGTTCATCAAAATCTACCTCCTGCGGCGAAACGAATGAAAATACCGAACCTTGGATGATCGGTTCCGAAAACACACCGGTCGGCTCCATTCCGCTGGTTTCCACCCGGCTTACACGGAAAGATCGGATCGGTTCCTGGAAAGCCCGGTGGGGAATCAACCGCATGCATTATCAAATCCGGCCGGGATTGTATGGTGTCGGTCGTCCGACACCGGATTCGGAGGTCTTTGTCACCGCCAATTACAAAATGTCCTTCGATCGGTTGAGAAAAGAACTGTGCGATTTGGACGGCTGGATTCTCGTTCTCGACACCAAAGGCATCAATGTCTGGTGCGCCGCAGGAAAGGGCACATTCGGTACCCAAGAACTGATTCTCCGGATCGATCAAACCAGCCTCGCTAAAATTGTGAATCACAAACGGTTAATCCTCCCCCAGCTGGGTGCCGTGGGCGTGGCGGCTCACACGGTTCAAAAAGCAACCGGATTCAAAGTCGTCTACGGCCCTGTCGAGGCCCGGGACATTCGGCGGTTTCTGCAAAATCGATACAAGGCGGACAAAAACATGCGCCTTTTTCCCTTCGACCTGAAGCACCGGCTGGTACTGATTCCCATGGAGTTTGTCCCGGCATTGAAATTTCTGCCCCTGTTTTTCATATTCACAGCGGCAGTCCATTTGCTCAGAGGAAAAGGAATGACTGTTGAAATGCTCTGGGAATTTTTACCCTTTTTTGGAGCTCTGATCGCGGGGACTGTTCTGTTCCAGATCCTGCTGCCCTGGCTTCCCTCCCGATCATTTTCCCTGAAAGGATGGTTGTTGGGAACCGGCCTGACACTGTTTCTCGTTTTGTTGTGGAACATTCCCTGGCAGAGGCAGGCCGCCTATTTTCTTCTGCTTCCGCCCCTCATCAGTTATCTCGCTCTGAATTTTACCGGCTCTACGGCATTCACGTCCCAATCCGGGGTTAGAAAAGAACTTGCGTTTGCCGTTCCGCTCTATCTGATTTCAATGACAGGTGGAATTGTTTTCTATCTTATTTAGGAGTGTATGATGAAATTGCGTTATCTTCGAAATGTATCCTCACTGAAACTGGACAGAGAAGCCTGCACCGGCTGCGGCAGATGTATCGAAGTCTGTCCCCGTGAAGTTCTGGTACTCCAAAACAACAAAGCGGAAATCGTGGATCTGGATGCATGCATGGAATGCGGGGCCTGTGCCGTAAACTGTTCCTTTGGAGCGATTTCGGTGAACAGCGGGGTCGGCTGCGCCGCTGCGATCATCAACAGTAAACTCAAGGGAACGGTTCCCTCCTGCGGCTGCTCTGACAATTGCTGCAGATAAACTTTTTCTTGAAGAGCCCGATGCAGCAGATTGTCTAAAAGTTTCTCGATAGTTTTTGCACGAAAAACGCGCACATCCCAGTCAAAAGGAACCGTCATTTCTTTCATTCATACGAGATTGTTGCGTTCCGACAAACCGAAATCCGTAAAGGACAAAGAAACTGGGGACTATTTCCCCGATTTTCTCTGTCAAATTATCGGAACCAAAAGGATATTTAGGCGTTTTTACAACAATAAAATCAGACGAAAACCGTGTTACTAAAACAATGATTATCAAAAAAATCAATATCAAGTTTCGAAAAAGTTTAGTATTAGTATAATGAGTTCAATCATATTTGGAAAAATACATGGAGAATTCTACTTGAAAAAACAAAAATATCTGCTATTCGTTCTGTGCCTGAGCTTGACGATCTCCGCATTTGCCCAGCGACGGCCTGGAACATTTCTCGGAACCGTTTCGGGCAATGTATTCGACACAATCAACGGCCAGCCAATCGAATATGCCAATGTAGTCCTTTACGCCCAAATGGACAGTTCACAGATCACAGGAACCATTACCGATAAAAATGGTTCGTTTCTTTTGGAAAACCTTCATCCCGGCCTCTATTTTTTAAAAATCGATTTTATGGGTTATGAGGAAAAACGTATCCGGGACATTCGGGTCCGACCCGACGCACCTGATGTCGTTCTCGGTAAAATCGGCATCGAGCAAACCGTTCTACCCTCCCAGGGCGTGGAGGTTACCGCCGAGAAAGTGCCTTTTCAATATCAGATCGACAAAAAAGTGATCAATGTCAGTAAAATGCAGACGGCCATTACCGGTACGGCCGTGGATGTGCTGGAAAATGTACCCTCGGTAACAGTGGACGTCGAAGGAAACGTCAGTTTGCGCGGGAGCGAAAATTTCACTGTGCTCATCGATAACCGACCGACGGTTCTGGACCCGAACGATGCCCTTCAGCAGATTCCTGCCAGCACCATCGAAGATATCGAACTCATCACCAACCCCTCGGCCAAATACGATCCCGACGGCACGGCAGGGATCATCAACATCCTGTTAAAGAAGAACACAAAAGGCAGCATCAGCGGCATCGTCAATCTCAATGCGGGACTGGACGACAAGAGCGGAGCAGACTTTTTATGGAGTTACAGAACCGGACCCGTCAATATTTCCCTCGGAGCGGATTACAATCGGAGATACAATCCTGGAACCGCTTTGACCGAAAGCCAAACCACACACGAAGATTTGACTTCCTATATCTATTCCAATGGGACCTCGCTCTGGGGCAGAACCCGCTACGGCTTCAGGGGATCGCTCGAATGGAATTTAACGCAGCACGATCTGATCAGCGCGGGATTCCGTTCCGGTAAAATGGATATGAAACGGGATTCGAAACAAAATTACGATGAATGGGCGCAGCCGGACATGACCCATTTCTACTATATCAGTCAGGACCTCTCAGAGCGAACTGGCAATTTTTATTCGGCCAATCTGGATTATCAACACCGGTTCCCCAGAAAGGGGCACGAGATTTTAGCACAGGCCAATCTCAGCCGTCGGGACGGAGACGAAACCGCGAGCAACGAACTGCTGGATATGGGCCACCATCTGACCTCGGGTCAAAAATCCACGGAATCGGGCCCAGGAGACCGACTCCGCCTGAAATTGGATTATAC
>CAZIAH010000151.1:0-7629 GCA_964537715.1 uncultured bacterium
CCAGTATTCTGCCAGTCCTTCGATAAACCAGAGGGGAAGGGATTTCCCCTGAGCGAGGCGGTGGTCTTTGAATATTCTCTGGAGATAACTTCTCTGAAAGACATGTACCAATTCATGACGGATCGTCTGCTTGAAACGGTCCACAGAACCGTCGCACGGAACCACGACCCGGCCTTTGATAAATTCGAAAAAACCACCCAGACCCGGTGAGACCATGTAGGGCAGTGTGTTGGTTTCTTCGAAGTGAAAATGGGAGCTGTAAAAAACGAGGGGGATTCGTTTTAACAGATTGTGATTAAATTTATCTTGCAGATAGCGATAGCTCTCCTCCGCATAATAGGCTCCAATTTCGGCCAGCGCTTCCATTTCGGGATAAAAATAGATATCGAAATGATCAGTCTTCAATATGTGCCACTGAAACTGGTTGTACTGAATTTTATTTCTGCCGAAATAGTATTGGCTCTTGGCCAATGGTACAGACAGAAGAAAGAAGATCACGACTAATTTGGTTGTATGATTTTTCATCGTATCGTATTTAAATTGATTTTTTAATTTAAGAAAAATTCAAATCAAAGCAAACGCTTTTTCGCTCCTGTTTGATCTCGCTGTTGACATTGTTTTAACGAATAGTTATATTTATCTAATTCTATTTACGTTACTTATTGATTTCTCAAAACGGACGGACAATCATGAAAATGCATCCGAGAAATAAATATTTGTTAATCTCAGTCGTTCTGCTCTCGCTGTTTTTTCTTTACGGAACACCCAAATTTTTATACGATTCGGGAAGAACACTCTACGACAAGATCGAGCTTTTCAGCCAAATCCTGAGAACGATACAGAATGATTATATCGATGAAAGGCCATCCCAGGAACTTTTAGAGAATGCCATTCAGGGAATGGTCTCGCATTTAGATCCCCATACGACCTATATGTCCTCGGATCAATTCAATAAATGGAACCAGAATTTTGAGGGTTACTCTGGGATTGGAATTTCATTCGATGTCATCCGTGAAAAAATAACGATCATGTCGGTGACTGCCGACGGTCCGTCCGATAAAGTGGGATTGATGCCTGGAGATCGCATCGTTGCCATCGACAATCAATCTGCTATCGGCATAAAACGGGATGATGTCCCGTTAAAATTAATGGGCCCTAAAGGGACAAAAGTGGAAGTGGCTGTCGAAAGAAAAGGATGGGACGAACCGAGGAATTTCACTATTGTCCGAGACGAAATCCATGTGGAAAGTGTCCCCTATGCCCTGATGATAAAACCGGGCGTAGGGTATATGAAGATTATTCGTTTTTCGTCGACCACGGGAGAAGAGGTTGAAAAGAAACTCCTTCAATTGAGATCGCAGAGCATGAAGCAGCTGATTCTGGACCTTAGGCAAAATGGTGGCGGGTATCTCGAATCGGCAGTAGAAGTGAGCGACAAGTTTCTGCCCGGCGGGAAACGCATCGTCTATACCAAGGGACGCATGCAGGCTTCTTTCAGAGAGTATTTTACCACGGACAGAGTGACCCATCCGCTGATTCCCATCATTGTGATTATTGACCGGGCATCGGCCTCGGCTTCGGAAATTGTCGCGGGTGCGCTTCAGGATTGGGACCGTGCTCTGATTACAGGGGAAACAAGCTTTGGAAAAGGACTGGTGCAGAGCCAGTACCGATTTCACGACGGATCAGCGCTTTTGATGACGACAGCGAAATATTACACGCCAACCGGCCGGTTGATACAACGTTCGTTTGACGACAAATCATTTGAGGAATACTATACAGAAATCATGATCGATAGTTTGCGCAAGAATATGGATAACGACCGATCAAGACCTGTGTTCCAGAGTAAAATTCTCAAAAGAAAAGTCTACGGTGGTGGAGGAATTACGCCAGATGTATTTCTGTCTTCTGAAAAAGACACTTCGAGTCAGTTGATACGAAGAATGCTTTTCTATCCTCAACGGCTGTTCTATACCTTCGTAGAGGATTATTTGAAAAATCCCAGCGAAATGAAAATGGAACTGAACGATTTTTTGAAAAATTATGAACCGAACGGCAAGGTCATGCAGCATTTTTTGAATCACATTCGTGAAAGCGGATTCAAAATCAGCAATCAGGAATTTATTCAAAACAGCCGGGAGATTCAGTTTTTTCTTAAACAAACGATTGCTGAAAAGATCTGGGGCGATGAAGCACGGTACAAAGTCCAAATTTTAAACGATCACCAACTTCTGGAAACACTGGGGTATTTCTCGGAAGCCGAATCTCTCTTGAAGAAAGCGTATTCGCTTTAATCTAACAAAATAGATTCGCTATCGTCTGGAGCCGGATTCTTTTTTATCGGATTCGATAAAGTACGGAAGGAGGGACTTTTGTGTAGACGATGGGAGAAAGCTCCGGAGGCGCATGACTGGGATCCAATAAAAATTGTAGTTCCCTTCTTATGGATGCTTCCATTACACCGATGTAGAGATAATCAATTCTCTTCTTTTCCAATTCGGCGATTAATTCCTCCCAGGAATTGACAAAGGGAAGGGGCTCAAATTTGAGTCCGAGATAGTAAGCAATGTGCGGTTTTCTTGCGGAAACAGTCTGTTCTTTCCTATCTTTGGGAACGTACTTTTCGAACCATTGCGCGACCGAGAGAATTTCTTTGGGACCGGAACTGATATTTTTGGAATTGAACCGGTATGAACGAAACAATGTGAATGCAATCAGAAAAATCAGTACCACTTGCGTCAGGTGTCGGTATGTCGTTTTTCGGATCAAATGTTTTTGAATTAAAATAAACGTTTGCAGTGCTGTAATAAGGTAGAAGGGAAGCAGAAAAAGAGAAAAACGCTGTCCGTAAAAAACCGTGAGGAGCACTCCGAAAAAACAGAGATTGAAAATATAATAGGTCCACTGCGAACGATTCAATCTGTTGATGAATAGAGAAACCAGTCCGACGATTACAAAAACGCCGATGTGCCAGCCGGTGAGCTTGTCCAGATCGTTGAAAAAATGGTCGGGGATATTTTTGATCATTTTAATTAAAAACAATCCCGGTGTTTTTAAAACGATATCCGCAAAAGAGGTGATGTTGAGTTTGTTCCCGAACCAGAATGCATCCCAGCTCATTTTCCCTTTTCCGTAAAGTTCGTACGCAATATTTTGGTAGTTGTGATTGTAGAAAAATTCTCCCTTTTCGTGGAGACAATACACTCCCCACGGCAGAATCGAGATGAAAAATATCGATACAAATAGTATGGAAAAAAGAAGCCGTTTTTTCAGATTCGAACGAATCGGATTGAAAACACAGATCACAACAGGAATAGTTAACAGAATAAAGACGCCATTATACCGTGTCAGATAGGCCAATCCGCTCATGATGCCGATAACGATCGACCGCGTCCAACTGAACGAGGAGGTCGTAAGAAGGAAATATAAAATGCAGGCGATGATTGCGTTGAAGAACATGTCGGTTCCGGCGGTATAACTGTATTGAACGAAAATTGGATTCAGTACCAGAAGAACGGCGGTGATAAAAGCAATTTCCCGATCGAATAAAAATTGAAGGATGCGGTATGTCAGGAAGACCACAACACTTGCCGAAAGGACCGAGATGAATAATCCAGATTTGAAAAATTCCCCGATAATCAAATGAAATAGAGCGAGTACAATTGGATAAACAGGGCCGCGAAATGAGGAAATCAAGATGTGGCCGTTCATGAACGCTTTTGCTTCTGGAACATACGACCAGTAAAAATCCGTTTCGACTCCGAAATCGCCGATTTTGTGATACGAGAAACCGATGAACAGCATAGTCAGAAAGAATAAAAATGAAAATATCAGTGCAAAACGGTGAGGATCGATCATTCGCTCCATAAAAGGGAAAAGACGATTTATTTTTCCAGTATCCAAATTTTGATCAGTTGTCTGCTTTTGGTTTGATTTTTTTGTTTTACGTTTTTTCAAAAGATTCGTCCTCGTATATTCGATTTCGGATTGTTTTTATTAAAGAATGAATTCTGCCAAAATCATATCGAACCATTCTGAAAAATAAAAAATGTTAAAAATGATTGATTATTTAAATTAATTTTATTATATTCTTCATCAACATTTTATTAAAACAGGTTAACATACTTATTCTATAAAGATTTAGAATGACACACTGATAAATACGATTGTTGTAATAAGATCGATTCAAAGCATTTCAGAAGAATCGATCCTTTTTTTTAAGATTTGTATTGAAACCCTGTTTATTGTATAAGCGTATTATTATTGAAAAATATTTCCAGGAAAAGAATTTTCTTTGTCTCATACATTGATAACGATGTTGTTATATAAAAAAACCGACATGCGTCGGTCATCAAAATTCAGTATGTTATTTGAGAAGCTGGTTATCTAAACATGGCTTTAATACTGCCCCAGGTATGCTTAATACCTGATATGCCCGATACCGAGGCAATGACACTGTGAATTGTAATCTGACCATTTTTCTCAACAATCAATAACCTGTAGTAAAAATTTGAAGCGTCGCCCTTGAATAAATTGTTATCCGTAAATGAATAGTATTGTTTCGTGGAAGATTCTCCACATGCTTGTTGTTTTCCGATCTGTACCCAGTTTATATTATCCGTACTTCGTTCAATTACGAAATGTGAAAGATTGGATTCCTGGTCGGTTGTCCATTCGAGGATAACCACATCAGTTTGTTGGGTGGCATGAAATCCAACGATATGTGCACCGCCCTGCAGGAGATAAGGAACAAGAAGAAATAAGAATATATAAAAACGATTTGTTTTATGGAAGTTCATAACAAGAATGAATTTAATACAATTTTTTTAAAAGTCAAGATATTTTTGAAACTTAAATAAAAAGAAATCTGTTATATATAAAACGCCGTTCAGAATAATAATTAATTAGAAGCAGGTGAATTCAGTATGACGAGAAGAATCAAAACGCGAGCCAACCAGTCTTTAGATCGATATTTGCAGGAAATAGGAGAAGTGCCGCTTTTGACCCCCGATGAAGAAATCGACCTGGCAAGACAAATCAAGAAAGATGATCAGCTTGCACTTGAAAAATTGACCAAGGCGAATCTTCGATTTGTTGTCAGTGTGGCAAAACAGTATCAGAATCAGGGGCTAACTTTGGGTGATCTCATCAATGAGGGAAATCTGGGGTTGATCAAAGCCGCCAAACGATTCGATGAAACCCGAGGATTCAAATTTATTTCCTATGCGGTCTGGTGGATTCGCCAATCCATTCTTCAGGCTCTGGCCGAACAATCGAGAGTCGTTCGACTGCCCCTGAATCGCGTGGGCGCTCTGAATAAAATTGGCAAGGCGTTCAGTAACCTGGAGCAGGAGTACGAACGAGAACCCAGCGCAAACGAAATTGCCGAAGAATTGGAAATGACTGCTTATGAAGTTTCCGATACACTTAAAATCTCAGGAAAGCATCTTTCCTTGGATGCCCCGTTCAATCAGGGAGACGATAATCGGCTGCTCGATGTGATTCAGGATGAGCATCAGCCGCCTCCGGATGATTTGCTGCTGAACGAATCACTTCGCATTGAAGTCAAACGGGCTCTGACCACTCTTTCGGATAGAGAAGCAGAAGTGATCAAATTATATTTTGGGCTGGATCGGGAACATCCTTTGACCCTTGAAGAAATCGGAGAAAAATTCAGTTTGACGAGAGAACGCGTCAGGCAGATCAAGGAAAAGGCCATCAGAAGATTGCGTCATACTTCTCGCAGCCGGATGCTTCGGAGTTATCTGGGATAAATGAATATCCCTGACCGGATTATTTATCTGGATAGAATTTGGGCATATAAAAATCCTTCAGGAAAAGAAATAAAATTTTTTACTTGACTATTTTTTATCAATTTGTTACTTTGAATAGAATTTTGGAAAGAAAAGGGGCAGGATTCAGTAATGTATAGATAAAGGACAGGGAGAGAGGATGCTTGTCGAAAAATTTCGTATCATGTATCTTTCAAGAACTGGAACGGATATCAAGCATATCGGCTTGACATGGAAACAGTTCTTTTTATATGGTTTATCTTGTTTTCTTGCCGTTATAATTATTAGTCTGCTCACAATTGGTTTATTCACCAAACTATTTCACAGCTATCGTATTAAAACTCTCGAGAATGACAGAGAACATTTACAAAAAGAACTCTTAACCATTAAGGAACGTGTTGCTTTTTTGGCCGATGAATTGAATGCGATTGAAAAAATGGGAGATGAATTGCGCAATGTGGCAAGTTTGCCTCCCATTGATAATGATATGAGACAGGTGGGTGTCGGCGGTCCTCTTTCTTACGGTTCCCTGGATTTTGGATACTATCCTGATGAGATCAGCAAAACCGCATTGGAAATCAAATTTGATCTGGATAAATTCGAGCGGGCCATCAAACTCGAAAAAAGCAGTATGGATGATATTGCATCTGAACTTTTTGCGCGGGAAGACCGCGTATCCCATTTCCCTTCGATTTGTCCTATTCTCGGAGGCCGAATTACAGAGCGGTTTGGGTTTCGTATTGATCCATTTACCGGAAAGATTGCTGCTCATAAAGGCGTGGATATACCAATGCCGGAAGGTACCAGTGTTTTGGCAGCGGCGGATGGCGTTGTGAAAGTTGCAAATACAATATATACGTTAAATAAAAGTTACGGTCAGGAAATCATTATCGATCACGGATATGGATATCAAACGCGGTATGCCCATCTCTCTAAAATTCTTGTTCGAAAAGGTCAAAAAGTAAAACGGTGGCAGCCGGTTGGGGAAGTAGGCGAAACCGGAAAAGCGACCGGTCCCCATTTGCACTATGAGGTGATATATAATAACAAACAGCAAAATCCAGAGAATTTTATCTTCAATTAAAAATTAATCCACATTGATTGTACTGTTGAAAACCACTGAGTTCTTTCTTGGTGGTTTTTTTATGTGTAGATTTCTTGGCGAAGAGATTTTAACAAGTGAAATAAATTGGCAAGTTTTCTGGAATAGGGGAATTCCGGTTTGGATCGAAAGATGAAATTGTTGAATTTGTTGCTGCCGGTTTTTGAGAAAGAAACCCGGAGAGCCGAGGACTGAAGGCAGCTGAGATAATAGGTGTACAGACACGGTTTGGGATTCAAATCGATAAATACTTCGAATTGCTTCTCTTTGATTTTTTGATGCGTTGTGGATGTCATCAACTGCCAGAAGTGTAAATATTTATTGTCCGAATATTCCATTGTCCATGGAGTCAATGTTTTGTTGACAATTCGTTTCGGATTCGGATGCAGAATGACCACTCCTTCGGATGGGAAAAGCCGGGCGATTTGTACGATTTCTTCTTCACAGGAAAAATTTTCCGCATTGAGAGGGCAGGCAATGAGTATGCGGCTGGCATTTTTCAGCTGGTGATTAAAATCCGTTCGATTTTTTCGGAATGGAAAAATCAACGGCTCTATGAAAACCCGACATCCGGCCTGAATAACGATGAATAGTTTATTCCATATTTTCATTGAACTAAATATAATAATTATCGATTACTTAATCAATACCAACTTGTCTCTTTTAATTTTTGGATCGAAAGGACGGATTGACTCACAAATAAAGTAACTTTGTAAAAAATGAACTTTTTTTCAA
>CAZIAH010000152.1:0-7477 GCA_964537715.1 uncultured bacterium
CCATTTGGCGTATTTGACAACGTGCAGCGGATGACAGTCCGATTTGCAATGTAAACGATAGAGAATATTCAATTCATTTTTAGGAGAGAGCGATGAAACAGATTCAATTTGAGAAAATTATTCTTCTCATCATCAGTTGTTATTTTTTGTTTTTTATCGCATGTGAATATAAAGGTCCTGATGCTATATGGATAGAAAATCAGCAGGGTGCCCAGAAACCTGTAATCAACAGCATTGAACCTGCGGACAGCGCTGTGGCAGGAGTGGATTATATCATGCTACATGGAGAAAATTTCTCTGCAGAACCATCGGAAAATATTGTGACGTTCGCCAATGTCGATAATTTCTATCAGGCTGTGGACAGTTCAAAAGGAAAAATTCTTGAGGTCGTACAGGCAGAGGTGAAAAGTGCAAGCGCCAATACCCTCAAGCTTTATCGTCCCAATATTTTGGGTGATTCGTGCGTGATTAAGGTTTCAACTCGATATGCTTACCAGGTCGAAACATTTGGATCTCCTTACCGGGTTACGACCGTCAGCAGTCTGTATGTAAGATTGAGCGCAGTGGAATCGATCAATGCAATGACTATGGATAATCAGGAAAATCTCTATATATATATGAGCGATAGAACCATTTATAAAATTACCACGGACAAAGAACGGACTCTTTTCTCAGATGCGGGTGTTGCGGCTGTTGTGAGTATGAGGCCTGGCCCCGGAGGAACCCTGTATATATCCCGATCAAGAAATACGGGTATTTATGTGGTGTCTCCCGACGGTATAACGGAAAAACTGGATGATTTTCCCCAAAAAATCAGTTATTTTGATTTTGATGAAAATGGGAATATTTTTGCCGGAGGAAGAGAATCGAACTTGATTATTAGAAATTTAGATGGTATATTTAAAACGGTAGGAGATTACGAAGATTTTGAAATTTTCGGGCTTCGTATTTTTAACGGGTACGTATATGTCATCGCGGAATATCGCGGTGATCTTGACAGTGTTCCGCACATGGCGATTTGGAAGAGTGAAATTGTTGCCTCTACAGGAGATATTTCCATAGATGTAGGAGCTAGGGAACTCGTTCTTGACTGGGCACAATCGGGTGATTTTTCCGATTCTGAGATCATGGATATAACGTTTTCAGCCGCAGAAGAAGGGGGAGATTGTTTTGTTGCCACCAATAATGGGGCCAGTGACGATGATGATAGCACCGATCCGATATTGATTATTCATCCGGACGGGAGTTTCGAATCGTTCTACAAAGGCGGTCTTTTGGCGCCCGATGGCGGTGAGCCGGATGCCGATATAATGGTTTGGGGTAATGGGAAATATATGTATATTTATAACAGTGCTGTTAACAGAATATTCCAGTTGGGTATGAATAGAAATGGAGCTCCCTATTACGGAAGAGGATTGTAGTAAAGAACGTGTAGTTCGGTATACCAGATAAAAAAGACAGGAAAGGAGGTGGTTGCGGGCCAGAAGCTGAAATATCGTTTTTTTAAACATGTCTTTCGTCGAAAAAGACATGAAAGAGTGTATGATGTGTCTCAGAGTACCGAGCATGTGAAACTAATTTAGGAGGAGTTAATGATGAGAGTATTTTCGAAAGTATTGGTCTGGACTCTCTGCCTGTCATTGGCCGGTGTTTTATCAGTCGGTGCCACGGTGATTGATGATGTTTGCCAGATTCCAATGACGACCGAGGCTCCCGAAATCGATGGCGAACTGGATGGAAGCTGGTACACCGTCACTAATACACCGATGCTTATTTGGGTCGATGATGTAGAGCCGGAAAACGGCTGGCTGGATCTTTCTGGCTGGTATCGTGCCATGTACGATGCAGACGGCTTCTATGTCTTCGGTACTGTCTTGGATGATGAAATCGACAATACCGGCGCCAACAGTTATGAGTGCGACAGCTATGAACTCTATTTTGATGCCACGAACCTGAAGAACGATGGCGCCCTGATCGCAGGTAACGATGTTCAGTGGCGGTATGTGTACGGCATGACCGATTACAATGCCGGCTGGGTGGATGACGGCGTCGTTGCATGGTCAGAAACCGATTACGGTTACAATATGGAGCTGTTCATTCCTGCCGATTCGCTCTTGTTTCCGATGGAAGCAGACCAGGAGATTGGCTGGGAAGTTCAGATCAATGAACGGGACGGCGGAACCCGTCAGACCATGTTAAAATGGTGGAATGGCACCAATGATTCGTGGTTCAATCCTGCCATCTGGGGTACGGCCATGTTAACCGGTCGAGAAACCAGCTCTGTTTTGGATATTGACAAGGCATCCAGTGCTCCTGAAATCGATGGTGAAATGGATGATGTCTGGGTGGATCAACCCGAAATCTCCATGAACACCTATGTCGATCAGGATCTCGCCCTGATGTCCGGATGGAACGATCTGCAGTTTACCTACCGTGCCATGTGGGATGCAGCCGGTTTCTATTTCTTCGGCCACGTGATCGACGATGAGATCGACAATACCGGCTCCAACAGTTACGAGTGCGACAGCTGGGAACTCTATTTTGATGCCACGAACTTGAAGAACGATGGCGCCCTGATCGCGGGTAACGATGTTCAATGGCGGTACGTGTATAACATGACCGATTACAATGCCGGCTGGGTGGATGACGGTGTCCCGGCATGGGTAGAAACCGATGACGGTTACGATTTCGAGCTGTTCATTCCTGCTGATTCGCTCCTGTTCCCGATGGAAGAAGGCCAGGAGATTGGCTTTGAAGCCCAGGTCAACGACAGGGACAACGGAACCCGTGAATCCATGGGTAAATGGTGGAATGGCACCAACGATTCCTGGTTCAATCCGGCCATCTGGGGTACGGCTATTTTGGTAGACAGAAGCGCGGTTAAAGATCCTAATCGTGCTCCGGACAGATACAATTTCGCCAATAACTTCCCGAACCCGTTCAACCCGCAGACCACGATCGAATATCAGCTGAGCAAGCCAGCCGAGGCCACACTGAGCGTTTACAACCTCGTTGGCGAAAAAGTTGCGACCATGGTCAACAAAGCTGGCGAAACCCAGTTCAAGTTTGATGCCGGCGCCTACAACATGCCCAGCGGTGTCTATATTTACCGTGTTGTTGCAGGTAATGAAGTCTTGACCAACAAGATGATGCTGCTGAAATAACACTTGTTGTTGAAGACAGATTCAAGCTTATTAAACGTCTGTGGCAACTTTTTGTTGTCACAGACGTTTTTTTAATAGGGGACGTTTTTTTGAAATAATGAATCAGGAATCCATACAAAGTTAAAGAAGAAAGTGACCGATGAAAAAAAGTGACCTAAAACGAATTTCAGCCTTGATCGTGTGTTCCCTTGTTATTGTACTGGGCTGTGCAGAAAAGAAAGAGAAAGAAGAAATTCTGGTAAGCGTTGGGAACCATTCCATCTCCAAGGACGAATTTCTTCAAAGGGCCGAATTGACCGTGCGCCCTCAAAATGTCATGGACAAACAGCAGGTGCTCAATAATCTTGTTGCAGAGAAATTGTTGGTCCTGGAATTCGGAAACCGCAGCGAACTTTTAAAGAATGAGAATTATCAATTGTATATTCAGGGCATTCAAGAACAGGATATGCGCGAACAACTGTTCTTAAAGGAAGCCTACAATAAGGTTCATATCGATTCCAGCGAAATTATGAAAACGTTTCCTTTAGCTGGCCGGGAGTACGATCTGGCGTTCTATTCGATGCGCGACAGTGTCATCGCCAACAGGATTCGGAAAATGTTGGCCGATTCAAATCAAACTCCGGAAGAAGTTTTTGATGGTTTGGGGGATATAGGAAAGGTGCCTCGAAAGAAAGTGTCTTATATGGATTCCGAGTTGGATATTATCCATAAGACGTTGTATTCAGAACCGTTAAAAAGGGGGCAGGTTATCGGGCCCATAAGAATCGAAGATAACTACAGCATTATTATCAAGGTACTTGGCTGGAAAGAGGAGCTGATCATCGGAAGGGGGCAGGATTTCGATAAACGCTGGTCGAATGTTTCAAAGAAATTGAAAGATTTGAAAGCGAATGAAGCATGGGCCGAATATGTCGGCCGTGTGATGAAAGGCAAGCGAATCGATTTTAATAGGGAGACATTTAATCGTATCGTCGATATTTTCATTTCTGAATATAACAAGAAGCAGGGGATTGATCCCAATGCGGCAGTTCAGGAAGGAGACAGTTCTTCACAGCAATTGCTCGATGCCGAAACAGAACTGCTCAAAAAACCGTTTTTTACCATCGATGGTAAAGTCTGGACGGTGGAAGATTTTAGAAGATTGCTTGCCACGCATCCGCTGGTTTACCGGAATCGAAATTTCCGAACCAGAAAAGGCTATATGCAGCAGTTTCGATATGCTGTGGCTGATTTAATCCGGGATTACTACCTCAATAAAGTTGCTTATAAACAAAAATTGGACAAATTACCGATTGTAAAACGGAAAGTGGAGATGTGGAAAGATGCGACCCTGGCGCGGTACCACGTCGGCCAATTTTTAAAGAATCTGTCCCAGAGAAAGGATTTTGACCCAAATTTAATGAAAGGGCGCGATAATTATTTGAGTCTCTATATCGATACACTTTATACAAAATATTCAGATGAGATTGTATTCAATGAAGGGGTATATAAAGAGATACGATTGACCGATGTGCCCATGTTTGCAATGCGTCAAAATTTCCCTTATCCTGTATTGGTCCCGAGTTTTCCATCCTATACCACAAAAAACGATATGGGAATCATCATAAAAAAAGAGGAACAATAGCAACTCTTTTGAGTCGTTCTTGATACAATGAAAAAACAGAGAAGACTTGAGGATATGAAACAAAAGAGAATAAATTCATACACTGAAATTTCCAAAACAAAGAAATTTATATTTTCATTGCTTGCTCTGTCACTTCCTATTTTGTTACTGATTTTTGTCGAATTGGGATTGCGCTTATTTAAATATGGAGGTGATACCAGTTTATTTATTTCAGCTCCGGATGAAGTTTCGGAGTATTACATGATCAATAAAAATGTCGGGAACCGCTATTTTTTCATGCAGAGTACGGTTCCCGACCCTTCGAAAGATCTGTTCCTGAAAAGGAAACCAAAGAATGGTATTCGTATTTTTGTATTGGGCGGATCCACAACAGCAGGATTTCCATATGGGAACAACATCATGTTTTCAAGAATACTTCATAAACGGTTATCGGACACCTTTCCATACAGGCATATCGAGGTGGTAAATGTCGCCATGGCCGCTGTGAACAGCTATACCCTGCTCGATCTGCTTGATGAAATTTTCCAAAAAGAGCCGGATGCAATTCTAATCTATGCGGGACATAACGAATTTTATGGCGCGCTCGGTGTTGCTTCCAATGAGTACATGGGAAAAATGCGATGGTTTGTGAAATCCTATCTGAAACTGAAAGATTTAAAGCTGTTTGTGTTGATGAGAGATATCATCGCAAAGACGAGTCAAATTCTTGGAAAAAATGGAAATAAAAGTACAGCCATGGACCCAACGGCCACATTGATGGCTCGTATCGTGGGAGATCCGTCCATTCCGTATGGAAGCAAAACGTATCAATTGGGGAAGATACAGTTTGAGAAGAATCTGACAGAAATCGTGAAGAAGGCACGAAAATACAATGTGCCCCTGGTTTTAAGTGAATTGGTCAGCAATGTCAAGCGCAAACCTTTTAAATCGGTACACAGTGATACTTTGCCGCCTGCCGATGAAGTATTTTTTCGTGCTCAGCAAATGGAGCATCAGAGGAAATATTCAGAAGCGGACCGGCTCTATCGCTGGGCCAAGGATTTGGATGTTTTGCGATTCCGTGCCCCTGAAGAATTTAATCAGATTATTCACCAAATTTCGGATCAATATCATGTCCCGGTTGTCAGAATGCAGGACTATTTTGCAGAACATTCGAAAAATAGTATTATTGGATATGATTTGATCCTGGAACATCTCCATCCCAATGTTCGTGGGTATTTCATTATGGCAGAGGCTTTTTATGATAAGTTGCGAACTCAGAAATTCTTTTCGGATAACTGGGACGAAAAAAATATCGAGCCCACATCCTATTATATTAACAATTGGGGCATCACAAATTTTGACAGTACTTATGAATCTGTCTCTCTTTTATACTTGATGGGGGGATGGCCGTTTGTTAAAAATATGGGCCCCAACAATACATTTAATAACTATCAGCCCAAAAATGATATCGAGAGATTGGCCATAAAAATATTGGTGAGCGAGTCAATGGGGATCGAAATGGGGCATCTGGAATTGGCAAAGTATTATGAATCAAAAGGAAAGTATCGGCAGGCTTTCAATGAGTACAAGGCGTTGATATATACCATCCCATACGAGGAATTGTTCATTAAAAAAGCGACTGAGATTCTTGTAAAATTAAAAGATTACGATAGTGCCTTGGATATTTTGTTTACATCAAAAAGATTTAGGGAGTCCGGTTTCGTAAATAAATGGATCGGCCAAATTTATTTGGTGAATCATCGAAGTTATGAAGCGGTTTTTTATCTTGAAAACGCTTTAAAGGCAATGCCTGACGATGTGCAGATACTAAATAATCTATACCAGGCTTATCTCATAGATTTTCAATTCGATAAGATCAATGAAATGTTCAGGAAATTCCCGAGAGAAAAAATAAGTGCTGTACAAATAAGTGAAATGAAACAACGTGAAAAATTATTTAGGAATAACAATTCCGATTTACTGAGAAATATAAATGAAGCAAAGAACTCTATTCGGAATAGTGAATGGGAAAATGCGAAGAAAGTATTAATAAAAACACTTCAAACAAAGGAACTCCCTGTTGCATATTGCTGGCTTGGGAAATTGTTTTTACAAGAACGTAATGTGGAACAGGGTTTGAATTATCTGCAAAAGGGATTAAAACTATCTCCATACGATTATGATCTGTTATATACGATTTTATATACCTATATCAAAACAAATGATAAACTAGATGCAGATAAAATTTATGAAAAGCTGAATTTTATTTATCCTGATTTTAAGGATCCGTTACATATTCGGGATCATTTTCAAAATTTGAAGGTTAGACAATAAGATTATTGATCAATATGATTATTTTTACATATCGAATTTTAAAATGAATGTAATTGTAATGATAACATGAAGTAATGTAAAAGCGATAGTGAAAAATATTACTTGACTTTTTCGATTTCATGGTGTATATTTTAATCTGCATTTTGAAGTCGATTATAAAAGTTCTTTGATAATTTCGCGTGCACGGCCCTTAATAGTAGTAATGATTTAATGGAAAATAATAATTCGTACTACGGAGAGTTTGATCCTGGCTCAGGACAAACGCTGGTGGCGTGCTTAACACATGCAAGTCTAGGAGAAAAGGAATCTTCGGAATCCTTAGTAAACTGGCGAAAGGGTGAGTAACGCGTAGGTAATCTACCCTGGAGTGGGG
>CAZIAH010000153.1:0-7471 GCA_964537715.1 uncultured bacterium
CTTATTTAAAATATCAGTTGCATTTATTTGTTGAATTCGCATAGAAAAAAGTGGCGCAAAAAACATACGGCTGACGATCCCGCCATTCCTATTGTATTTTGTGATAATTGAGGCGGGATTCGAATGCCGCGAGAAAATAGATTTTGTGCGGGTCTTTTGCCGTGCTATCCTGCGAATCATAAATGATTAAATGGTTTTACCGAACACTCATGATTCCTCTTTTTAACAGAACTTTGGCAAATTATTGTATTGTTAATTTGAAGAGATGTCATGCTGAGTCCTTCGATCCCTCAGGATAAACTCTGTCGAAGCATCTGAGCTGGGAAAAGAAAGATTCTTCTCCCGCCAGGGCGGGATCAGAATGACATGTTTTAAGAAATTTGCAAAAGTTCAGCTTTTAAAATCAAATTTCTCCTTTTTATCCGATATTGAATCTTGATAAATTCATTTCAATCACTTATATTATAGACCGATTTTTGAATAATCCTGAAAGGGAATTCGGCCTTGAAACGCATCCCGATTTTTATTCTTAATGCAATTGCTTTTGTTTTTATTCTCTTCGGCATTCATACCCTGGTCACATCGGAAAGCAAAGAAATTCCCAAGAATGTCATTCTCATGATAAGTGATGGATGCGGATACAATCACATCGATGCTGCTGATTTATATCAGTATGGCAAAACTGGTATTCAAGCTTTTGAGAAATTCCCCGTGCGTTATGCAATGAGTACCTATTCTGCGGACGGGAATGGATACGATCCTGATAAGGCATGGAAGAAGTTTGATTACGTGAAGAAAAAATTTACCGATTCGGCGGCTGCGATCACGGCGATTTCGACCGGTGTAAAAACACGCAATGAGGTGATTGGTCTCGATACAAAATATCACTCTCTGGAACATATTATTGAGCGTGTCGAAAGGCTCGGGAAATCCACCGGTGTTGTGACCTCTGTGCCGTTTTGCCACGCAACGCCCGCCGGAATGATTGCACACAACGTTTATCGAGAAAATTATATCGAGATTTCCAAAGAAATGATCCTGAAAAGTCCGCTCGAAGTGATTATGGGATGCGGGCATCCCTGTTATGATGATAATGGTAATTCTGTCGATTCCTCAATTTTTGACTATAAATATGTGGGGGGGAAAGATACATGGACCGCCCTGATTCACGGAGCGGTGCAAAATGATGCGGATGAGGATGGTCTGCCTGATCCATGGAATTTTATCGATGACCGTTCTGAATTTCAGAGTCTCATGCTGGGTGAAACGCCGAAACGTATTATCGGAATTCCCAAAGTGAAAGCCACATTACAGGAGGGGCGAAGCGGGGATACTCTGGCCGTTCCGTATGCGGTTCCATTTGTCTCGTCGGTTCCGACATTGTCTGAAATGACCCGGGCCGCGCTGAATGTTTTGGATAACGATCCCGACGGATTTTTAGTAATGATCGAAGGGGGGGCGATCGATTGGGCGAGCCATGGTAACGAGTCCGGCAGAATGATCGAAGAGCAGATCGATTTTCATAATGCAGTAAATGCAGTCATCGAATGGGTAGAAACGCAGAGCAATTGGGATGAGACTCTGTTGATCATCACTGCCGATCACGAATGCGGTTATTTGACGGGCCCGGATTCCGGGCCGAAACAAGCATTCGGGGACAGTACAACCGTTCCTGTTTGGAATCCATTAAAGAACAACGGCAAGGGAAAATTGCCGGAAATGGAGTGGCACTCCACCAAACATACAAACAGTCTCGTTCCGTTTTTCGCCAAAGGAGCCGGGAGTGAAGCGTTTGAGCAATATGCCCATCGTGAAGACCCTGTACGGGGAAAATTTATTGATAATACGGATATTGCTCGGGTTCTCTTTTCGTTTTTCAAAGAAATTCACTCTCAATAGGGTTCATCAATCCTCTTCTTCTTATCTTACCATCTTTGTCTTGCAGGCAATTAGGTATTGGATTTTTTTAATTTTATAATTACTTTGATAAATGTCTGATTATAGAGAATAATCAAGTGATATTTTAAAAACACATTATCAGTCTTTTTAAAAGGGGTTCTTATGATTGTTATTCTCAAGAGAATCGGGCAGGGGATTGCCGGATTTTTTCTGCTGCTGTTTTTTCTCATCGGATTGCAGTATGCATTGTGTCCGATTTATCGTTTTCCGGAGCCGCGACCGTTCTCTGGGGAAGCTTGGTACAATCCTTATCACACTCTCCGTAACTACTGGTACAAGGCCAATTTTCAGGTGCAGTCCCTCTGCTGGCTGGGACTCACCGACGGCAAAGATCAAACCGAAGATATTTACCGGGTTTACAAAGACCTTGATTACGATGTGATTACGATTTCTGATTATCAGTACATCAATCCGTTCAAGGGGCTGAATGTGGATTTCATACCCGTTTATGAACACGGTTACAATATCAAAAAACGGCATCAGGTGTTGATCGGTGCGAAACGTGTGGAGTGGCGCGATTATCCGTTCGGACAAAACCTCAATCACAAGCAGCACATGATCAATATGCTGAAAAAGAGCAGCCGTCTGGTCGTAATTGCCCATCCGGTATTTATGCACGGCTATACACCTGCGGATATGGCCTATTTGACGGGTTATGATGGCATCGAAGTCATCAACCACTATCGGAAATCGATACCGGTCTGGGACGCTGCACTTTCCGCAGGACGAATCGGATGGATTTACGGGGATGACGATTCACACAAGATTCAGGATCCGGCGCAAACCGGTGTCTGCTGGACCATGATCAATTCGGACTCTGGAGATCAGGAATCCATTTTAGAAGCGTTAAGTCAGGGGCGGATGTTCGCGGTTCAGGGGAAGGGAGCGATTAACCGGATCAAACTGATCCGCTGTGAAGTCAAGGATGAACGGTTCGTGGTTCAATGGGATGGACTGGCCGGGGAGATCCGTTTTATTGGCCAGAATGGAACAGTTCTGAAAACAGACACTGACTGCAACGGAGCGGACATTCAGCTTTTACCGGAGTACACCTATGTACGCACCGAAATACGCGTTCAGGACAGTGAAGTATATATGAATCCGATTGTTCGGTACGACGGGAATGCACTCATGCAGGATCGGGCTACGGTTGACGTGTTTAAAACGTGGCTTCAGCGGAGTTTGATTTTTGCAGGGACCGTGATTTTGTGTTTTCTGGTGATTCGTTTTCGGAAGTCGAAAAAGTAAAAATCCTTTTGAAATTTTTAAATAATCATTTAAATTTTTCTTGAAATTTAACGAGGTTCAATAGACCGCTCTAAAATGGATATTCAATTTGATTCAAAAAAGAACTATTCTAATTCTTGTTATCGTAACGCTGTTGTACGTTTTACCGGGTGTGTTTTCACCGCGTGATTTCTGGGTGGAGGACGAAGCGCGCTATGCGGAAGTACTTCGTGAAATGGTTCACGACGGGCAGTGGATCGTGCCCCATTTGAACGGAACTTTTTATCCGGACAAACCTCCACTCTATTTCTGGCTCTGTGCTGTCGTCGCTTTGATCATCGGAAAGATCACGCCTGCCGGGTGTATGTTCGTCACACTGCTCAGCACGCTGGGAACGGTCTTTGTCACCTATTATTTCGGGATGATTCTTTTCAACCGGCGGTCCGGATTCCTCGGGGCACTGATTCTCTTACCGACTTTTCTCTTTTTGGGATGTGCCCAGATTATCCGTATGGATATGCTGCTTACATTTTTCTGTGGGATTGCGCTCTATTTCTTTTATCTGGGGTATCGAAATCAAAAAAAATCATATATTACTTTGTTTTATCTTTTTACCGCATTGGCGGTTTTGACAAAGGGCCCTTTCGGATTTTCATTTACATTCCTGCCCGCAGTGATTTTTCTCGTCCAAAAACGGGCATGGCGGCTGTTACGGCAGTTTGTCTTTCACTGGGGATTTCTTCTATTTTTTCTCATTTCGGGGGGGTGGTTGGTTCTGTCCTGGATTACCGGGCATGCGGATTTTGTCCGGAGTTTGTTTTTCGATCAAATTGCAGGCCGCGCCGTAAACGCTTTCAGTCACAGGGAACCTGTTTATTTTTATTTCATGCTGCTGCCGTTCGTTTTTCTGCCGTGGACGGGTTTTCTGATTCGTGCTATTCGTGATCTCCGGAAAGAATCGTCCGAAGGAATCTGGCTGTTGTCCTGGTGGTTCGTTGCCGGTTTTGTCGTCATCTCGGCAGTGAGCGGAAAACTTTTCATTTATCTGCTTCCGCTAATTCCCCCTGTCACAATGATTCTGGGCCGCTTTTTCGACCGGCTTTTTTCGGACAAAGCGTTGCTGAACCGGTCGTTTCAGATCGAAACCACCACAGCCGTTTTATTTACTTTTGGTCTGTTCGGAATCGTGCCGTTTTTTGCCCACGGTTTTCCTTCGATGCAGGCAACCGATTTTGGATTGTTGGCTGCGATATTTCTTCCGTTGTGTGCTGCCGGAATTGTTCTTGGTCTGATGAAGAAAATGCGCTGGATCCTGGTTCTTCTTTTTGCGGGGATGTGGCTCTTTTCTACGGTGGCCATGCTGATTCTGGTGCCGCAGGTCAATGATCTGGTCTCGGCCCGACAAATCGGAACGACCATTGCTCGATACACGGATCAGGGCAAAGATGTGGCGACGTTTCGGGTTCGACGAGGTATTCTCAATTTTTATGCGGATCGCATTCTTCCCGAATTGACCACCGAAGATCTAAAAAGTTATTTCACAGAATCGAACCGTGTACTCATCATGAAGCAGAACGAATACAGGAAACAGCGAAACCGGTTCGGTCAGGAAGTCCGAATCGTTTCACAGTGCGAAATTTCGAACGAGCATTACGTGATTCTTACGGCGCAAAGAGACGGATAAAAATATGAAACTGTGGCTTGTACTGGGTTTCTTTGCCCAGGCGCTTTTTACAACGCGATTCCTGGTACAGTGGATCGCTTCGGAAAAACGAAAGCAGAGCGTGGTTCCGATTTATTTCTGGTACATCAGTCTGGCCGGCGGACTCCTTCTTCTTACATACGCGATTCATATCAAAGACCCAGTATTTATTTTAGGACAATCGGCCGGCGTTTTTGTCTATACGAGAAATTTAATGCTCATTTACAAACAAAAAAAGAACGCATCCAAGACCGAAACCGGTCAAAGAGAGACACCGGAGAAATGATGTATCAGGAGAAAGCCTACCGGGAATATTCAATCGTTGTTCCGGTCTTTAATGAGCGGGATAATTTGATTCCGCTTCGGGACAATATCGTCGAAGCCATGAGTTCGATCAGCGACGATTACGAAGTCATTTTAGTGGACGATGGAAGTACGGACGACAGCCGCGATTTCATCCGTAATATCTGCGCGGGAAATCCGCAATTCCGGTTTGTTTTTTTTGACGGCAATTACGGTCAGAGTGCGGCGTTTGATGCCGGTTTCAAGGCAGCGATCGGAGATGCCGTCATTACCATGGATGCGGATCTGCAGGTCAGTGCACACGATATCCCACTGCTGTTGAAACAATTGGGTCCTTATGATGCAGTGATCGGCTATCGGGAGAAGCGGAGCGACAACTGGCTGAAACGAATTTCTTCCCGGATCGCCAACGGCGTGCGGAACTGGTTGACCGGTGAAAACATCCGTGATGTGGGATGTCCGCTCAAAGTGATCAAACGGAAAGCACTTCAGAATTTAAAGCTGTACCAGGGTATGCACCGGTTTTTTCCTACGTTGCTCAAACTCGAAGGATATACCATCTATGAAGTGCCGATCCATCATTATCCGAGAATACACGGACAGTCGAAATACAATGTCCGGAACCGTGTTTTCAGGGCGCTGCACGATCTTTTTGCCGTACGGTGGATACAGAGTCGGATTCTGCGATATCGAATCGTTGAAGAAAAGAAATAACGGGCAGGTTTTCATTGTCCAATTATAAAAGATGATCAAGTTTTTGCCGATGGAATTATTTTTATCGCGGTTTATTGGGAAATTCGTTCATACAAGGAGTGGCGTTTTTGGATTTTCAGCAGCTCATTCGTGGAATTGATTCGGGACAGATCGCGCCGATCTATTTTTTGTTCGGCAAAGAGACCTATTTTATCGATGGTTTTGTCAAAAAGATTATCAATGTCTGCACCGACCCGGCTACCCGACCCTTCAACTGCGATGTCCTTTTGAGCGAACAGATCGATGGAGATTCGGTTGTTACCCTGGCGTCTTCTTTTCCCATGATGGCAGAGAAACGGGTTGTGATTCTCAAATCCATTCAAAAACTCGCTTCGTCCGACCGAAAGCGTCTTTTGACCTATGTGGAGAGTCCATTGAAATCGACCTGTCTGGTATTGACCGCGAATGACATCGACCGCCGAAACCGTTTTTACAGTACCTTGATTCAGAACAGTCAATGGGCGGAATGCAAGCCGCTTTACGCAAATCAGGCAGTGGACTGGATCGTCGACACCCTGCGTAAACAGAATATTACGATTTCCCATGAAGGGGCCGTTTATCTGACAGAGCAGGTGGGAACCTCTCTGTGGCATCTACACAATGAGATTGAAAAGCTGCTTGTTTGCAACTGGGGGAAGAAGACACTGGGCATCGAAGAAGTGATGGGACTGGTCGGCTCTTCCCGTCAATACAATTCGTGGGAGTTGGCTGATGCAGTTGGAAAACGAGAACTGGATTCTGCCTTGCATATACTCAAGCACATGTTAGAGGAAGGGCAGTCTCCCATCGGATTGATTGTGAGTCTGAGCCAGAGGGTGTCCCTGCTTATGAAGATTCTGAGTCTGTTAAACCGGGGGATGAATCGGTCGGAAATTCTCAAGACCATGGCGCTTCGTCCGTATTTTGCCGATTTGTATCTGAAACAGGCGCAGCGGTTTTCCATGAACGAACTGGAATTCGCCCAGAGGATGCTTCTTTTTACCGATGGTGCGATCAAAACCGGACTGCAGAAACCGGTCATGGCCATGACATTACTTATTTATGCAATTGTTCGTCATCCCTCTGCTGGAGTGTATGGTGATTTACTTTCATCCAAATGAAAAAAATGCGGAACTTTTAGAGGTCAGATTTGTTAGATAAATCGAAAACAGAAGTTCAACAGGCAGAGAATCGATCGACTCCTACCGACGAAGAGTTGATCACCCGTTTTCAAAACGGAGATGTTTATGCCTTTGAACAAATCGTTCATCGATATAAGAATCCCCTGATTAACTTTGTATATCATTTTTTAGGGGATCGGATAGATGCGGAAGATGTCGTACAGGAGACTTTCCTTCGTGTATTCAGAAACAAGCATCTTTACCGAAATATTGCCAAGTTCTCGACATGGATCTATACCATTGCCGGCAATCTGGCAAAGACGGAACTTCGAAGGAGGCGTCGCAGAAAATTATTGTCCCTGAGTCAAATGGGGTATGAGGACAAAGAGTATGAACTTCCGGATCCTTTTGCTTCGACGGATCGTAT
>CAZIAH010000154.1:0-7445 GCA_964537715.1 uncultured bacterium
ACACGGATCAAGGAATTTCGGCACACAGGGCAGACTTTCCGCATCTGATAGGGCCGGGAAGTTTTCGGGCGCTTTTCCAGTATCACCTGCACCACTTTCGGGATCACGTCCCCTCCCTTTTCGATGAGCACGGTGTCCCCTTCGCGGATGTCCTTTCTCCGGATTTCGTCTTCGTTGTGGAGCGTCGCGCGGCTGATCGTGGAGCCCGCCAAAAAAACGGGATCGAGCACCGCCACCGGGGTCACGGTTCCGGTCCGGCCCACCTGAAGATGAATCTCTCTCAAAAGCGTCGTGGCCTGCTTGGCTTTGAACTTATAGGCAATGGCCCACCGCGGACTTTTGGCCGTGGTTCCCAGCTGCTCCTGATGGGAAAGGGAATTGACTTTGATCACCACGCCGTCTATTTCAAAGGGAAGCGTCTCCCGTTTTTCTTCCCACTCGTTGCAGAAATCGATCACATCCCACATCGACCTGCACAGTGCCGTATGACGGCTCACCGGAAACCCCAATTCGCGCAGCAGATGGAGGCTTTCCAGATGGGTTCCGACCGGCTTTTCTTTCTTTGTAGATTTTTCGAGCACACGGAGATGATAAGCCGAAAATAGTAGAGGCCGTTTCGCCACACCTTTCGGATCCTGAAGTTTGAGCGTACCGGCCGTAGCATTTCTCGGATTGGCAAACGTCTTCTCTTCTCTCGCTTCCTGTTCCCGGTTCATTTTTTTGAATCCGGATTTCGACATGAACACTTCCCCGCGGACTTCGATATTCATGGGCAGATCTTTCTTCTGAAAAAGCTTGAGGGGAATGGAACGGATGGTTTTCAGATTGACGGTAATATCGTCTCCTCGTTCACCGTCTCCCCGCGTCGCCCCCTGCAGTAGATGGCCATCTTTGTATATGAGACTGACGGCAATACCGTCGAATTTTAATTCCGTGACAAATTCAAAGGACGCCTCCGGCAGAAAATTGTTCAGCCGTTTCTCGAAATCGGACAACTCCTCCTGGCTGTACGTATTGCCCAGACTCAGCATCGGCACATCATGGACCACCGTTTGGAATTCCTTGGTCGGCTCTCCCCCAACCCGCTGCGTCGGAGAATCCGGCGTGACCAGTTCCGGATGGGCCGCTTCCAGCCGGATCAGTTTTTTCAGCAACTGATCGTATTCGTAGTCGGAAATCGCCGGGTCGTTCAGCACATAATAACGGTAATTGTGCTGACGGATTTCTTCCCTGAGCCGCTCGACTTCCTTGTGAATATCTGACATAACACCTCCCCATCGAGAGGGATCAACAAATATTCAATCTGACGATGTAAAATTATAAAAAATCTGATAAATAAGCAACCCCTTTTCAATTTACGGAATTTTCTTTTGTAAGATATTTTATCTTTGATCCACCATTTATGAATCCTTGCTCGACCAAATTCCCTGACAGATTTGTTTTGACATTCTTATTCAGTTTAAGTATATTTGAAAAAATCGTAAATCTAACCATAAAACTCTTAAACTACGAAAATTTATGCGAATGTGAATAAACGGATTATTGGAAATATTTGAAGTGCTATAGAACAGATAGTGCAAAGGAAAGGAACATAGACGCACTTTTCATACGCGTATTATACAAATCTTGTAATAAAAACGAAGTACTATTTTGCATGAGTAATGCGAAATGGCGGTACAAATAACAAAGGACAAATGAATGGTCAAAATACACTTCCTTAACGTAGGCAAGGGGAATTGTACTATTATTGAATTTCCATCTGGTCGCCTTACGATGGTTGATATTGATAACTCAAGAATAGATGATGACGACGAGGAGTTAACAGATCCAGTTGACTACTATTCAAAAAAGTTTAAGAATCAGACTCTATTTCGATTTATACTTACACACCCAGATATGGATCATCTTTCAGGACTGAATGAGTTTGCAAAAACGGTTTCAATCTTAAATTTCTGGGACACCGATCACAACAAGTCCTTCTCCCAAGAAGACTGGGAAGAATCACCCTACAATGAAAAGGATTGGGATAAGTATCTTGTACTCAGAAAAAGTAAAACAGATCCTAAAGCCCTTCAACTATACAGAGATGACACCGCTGATTGTTGCTGGACAGAGGATGGAATCACTATACTTTCACCCTCATCAACCCTTGTAAAACTTGCGAACGATTCAGAAGAATATAATCACCTGAGCTATGTTCTCAGAATTGAATACGCGGGTGTCAAAATAATCCTCGGTGGAGATGCAAGCAAAGAAGCTTGGGATGAAATCTATAAACATTACAAAAAGGAATTCTTAAAGGCAGACATCTTCTTGGCACCACATCATGGTAGTTCTAAGAACATTCACAAGGATGCGTTCAGCACAATTTCCCCTGATTATGTTTTTGTCTCCGTTGCCACAGGCGCAGATTACGATTACAACTACTATAGTGGATTAGCAAAAAAGGAAGTCTTATCGACTAAATACTACGGAACAATGCGAGTTGAAGTCACAGATGAAGGAAAATACCTCCCCATAATAGTTGAGAAGAACGCCGATGCAAAATAAGTTCAATTTTTATGATTTTGTAGGCTATGTAATCCCAGGATCGTTAGCCTGCGTTTTTATCTTATGGTTGTTTGCAGGATTATTCGCCTTCACCATTCCAATTGAGGTCAAATCGGTCGGAGAATCTATTCTATTTCTCGGACTGGCATACTTTGTCGGTCATCTAGTTCAAGCCTATGGAAATTCCATCGAAACCAAATCAGTTAATAAATGGGGTGGTTGGTTTTCAGAACAGTTTCTAAGGGATGAAAACTCCTACTACACACCTATTTTTAAGTCTGCATTACGCGATGCAATGAAAAGCGTGTTTGGTGAGACTGCTGAATTTGGAGGGAACGACGAGTCACACAAAGCAAGGAGACAAGAACTTTTCAACCTGTGTTACACTTTGATTGTTCAAGAGGGAGCAGCCTTACATACAGAGATTTTCAATGGAGTTTATAGTCTTTATCGTGGAATGCTGGCAGCTACTAACATTGGTATCGTTGTCTCCCTTTCAATCATCATAAAGCAAGTAATTCTTCTATTGTTAACCTTGTGCAAAAGTAACGTAATGTCAAATCCGTTTTGGCACTTCTCCGATTTCCATTTGTCGCTTGGCATTGGGGTTTTTATTTTCCTTTTTTTAATCCGACAAGCGCTGGGCACAAGGTTCAAGAGATTTGCTCAGCATTTTGCTAATTCCGTCTATCGAAGTTTTTATGTCTGGTTTAAACGAAATTCCAAATGAAAAATGTGCCACCGCTTCGCAAAATGACCCCACAAGGGCTGTCGTCCGCTGCTTTGGCGGGGTCACGCAGAATAACAAACGCTTCATCGCAAATGGATAAACCTGTAAAAACCTATCCGACAATCGGCGTGTGCGGTCTTGATTGTGGATTGTGCCCAAGATACTATACGATTGGAACCTCAAGATGTCCCGGGTGCGTCGGTCCGGATTTCTTCGAGAAACGTCCGTCGTGTTCCTTCATCACCTGCTGTGTAAAGAAAAAAAATCTGGAAGTTTGCGGCGAGTGTCCAGACTTTCCATGTTCCAAATTCAAAAGCGAAGAGGAATATCAGCAATTGAAAGAATCTTCTTCTTATCCATCGTACAAAAAAGTCATGCCGAACCTGAATTTTATAAAAGAATACGGAATTGAGAAATTCGCGGAACAACAGAAAGAACGAATTCAATTGCTTCAAATAATGATAGAGAATTTTAACGACGGCAGATCGAGAAGTTATTTCTGCAGGGCATCTGCCTTTCTTGATCCAACAAGTTTAAAAAATTTAATAGACAAAGCAACCTGGAAAATCAAAGCCGAGAAAATCGAACAAAACGATTTCAAAAACAAGGCTAAAATCCTGAAAGCAATCATTCATGAGGCTGCTCTGAAAAAAGGGGTCGTGTGGTAACTCCAATGATTCACATGCAGATGGAGAATACAACACAAGTTTATTAAGTGTTGTTGATGAAGCAGATATTGTTTATCATTCAATCAGAACTGTTTTAAAAAGAAAGGGGGACACCAAAAAAATGCTAATGAATCAAAGACTTAAATGTAAGAGGGAAAGGAGTCTACACATGAATCGGAATCAATTTAATTTGCAGGAGAAATTTGCTCCGATTTTCAAAAATCGTGCAAGCGGTGTCAGCTCAAGCCGTTTTCGATATTGCTTTACCTGTGTGCTGATGCTGACAGGCATTTTGTTTAGCCTTTTGCTGGTACAGTCTGTATGGGCATGGGATGGCAATTACCTCGATGATTTCGATCCGGATCCTCTTGGATCTGGTGTGTATTCCAATGTCGTCAACACTGGCGACGCGGCCACGGGGATGACCTACACATTCACCTCGGATGGAGACGGGCCATGGAACGGCACTGAAGGATTCGCAATAAACGGAAATAAACTCGAACCGATGTCCGGTGCATTCAATGTAGGGACTACCGAAAGAATCACCATCGAATCACGCGACGGCAAGGCTTTCGTCTTCCACAGCATTTATATCGATATCAATCCATCCACAGGAGGCTCCGGATTCACTATCCAGGGTAATGGCCCTGAACCGTTCACGAAAAACACGGGCGCTCCCGGAACCGCAGCCACCTACTCCCCTGACGGCGGAGCTAAACTAGTAACAGATATTGAGATCACCAGCGTCGATTTCTACATGGACTGGTTTGATAATTTGGACCTGAGTCTCGACGTGCCCGGCTGCGCTCTCTACGGAAACGGGCAGTTGATTACCAACGGCGATGCTGTTCCCTCCACCAGCGACCACACAGACTTTGGCTCCAATATCACTTCCCCTGTGGATAGGACCTTCACCATTGAAAATATCGGCGATGCCAGCCTCGACCTGGATGGCTCTCCCTATGTAACTCTCGATCCCAACCCTTCGGGCAAATTCAGCGTGCAGACACAACCCTCTACGGATCCCATAGGAGTTGGCGGTTCCACCACTTTTGTTATCCGATGCGCCCCGACGGAACCCGGCGAAATCACGGCCACGCTCAATATCAGCAACAATTCCGAGGCTGATGATTACACCTTTAACATCAAGGGCACCGGTGACGCCTCCCTGCCTGTTGGTCTGTCCTCCTTCTCCGCCCGTTGCAAGGGACAAGCCATCATTCTGGAATGGATCACAGAAAGCGAGACCAACAATCTGGGATTCATCCTCGAACGTTGCGAAGAAGACATCTGGACTGAGATCGCTTCCTATAAAACCAACAACGGACTTAAAGGTCAGGGCAATACATCCAGCCGGACGGAATATTCGTTTATGGATCAGGATGTAGAATCCGGCAAAGAATACTCTTATCGTCTCTCTGATGTGAGCACAAAAGGCAAGATCACCGTGTATGGGTCTTTATCTATTACGATGGATAACCTGCCTGAAATCACAGAGATGGAAAACGCCTGGCCCAATCCGTTCAATCCGAAAACGTTTATCAGTTATCATTTGAGCGAAGACACGCAAGTGGCAATCTCCGTGTTTGATTTGCTGGGACGGCAGGTCAAATCACTTTACGACGGCCATCAGCTTGCCGGGAGTTATCAGGTTTACTGGAATGGCACAAATGAAAACGGAGCAACAGCTCCAACCGGTGCCTACCTGATTCGCATGCAGACGGAGAACACAACGCAGGTTCAGAAAATCTTATTCATGAAATAGTGACTTACTAGGACGGCCCGCCTCTCCGGATACCTGGAGACTTCTGGTGAGGCGGAACCGTCTCACTGTCGAGTAGATATTGTTTTATATCTCATTATCAATCTTCTTATCAATCCAAACAAATCTCCATTGATTTTTACATGCTCGCGTTCGCTGTTGGATAAAACATTTTGCATATTTCCCTTGACAGAGGAACTTTTTTTTGCTATTTTAGTTATGAGCATATGCTCAAAATAACAGAAAAAGGTTACTTGAAATAATGATAAAAATTGCCATAGCCAGCGGAAAAGGGGGAACCGGAAAGACGACGGTTGCTACCAATCTCGCCAGATCGGTTGCGGACCGATCCATGACATTGATTGACTGCGACGTGGAAGAGCCGAATGCCCATCTGTTTTTGAATCCGGACACTGAACACATGAGGCCGGTCTCTCTATTCATCCCCGATGTGGATCTTGAAAAATGTACGGGCTGCGGCAAATGTTCGGACCTCTGTCAGTTCGGAGCGATCGTGACGATCAAAAACAAAGTGCTCGTCTTTCCCGAACTCTGCCACGCCTGTCTCGGCTGTCAGCGCATCTGCCCGGAGAATGCAATCCGAGACGGTAAAAAAAAGATCGGAACGATTTCAAACGGCCTGTCAGAGGATGTGCACTGCTTCTGGGGTACTTTGGAAATCGGCGAAGCCATGGCACCCCCTTTGATCAAATCGGTCAAAACTAAGGCATTCAAACAGGCTGCTTCGGATCTTGTGATCATAGACGCACCACCGGGTACGTCATGTCCGGTGATAGAAGCAGTTCGGGATGCGGATTTTATTATTCTGGTCACGGAACCCACACCGTTCGGCCTGCACGATCTGAAGCTGGCCGTGGAAATGGTTCGGGTGATCGGTTTTCCTTTTGGTGTGATCGTGAACCGCTCCACCATCGGGAACCGGGAAGTGTGGCGCTACTGCGAGCAGGAGAAAATTCCTGTGCTTCTCGAAATTCCCGATGACCGTGAAATCGCCGAAGCCTATTCGAGAGGTACAATGATGATCGATGTCAAAAATGAATATAAAGAAAAATTTGTTCGACTGGCAGACAGGATTGAACAATCCGTGAATTCGAAATCCGGAGTGGCGGCGTGAAAGAGATCGTGATCATCAGCGGCAAAGGCGGAACCGGAAAAACCACCATCACGGCGGCGCTGGCCTCTCTCTGGAAAAACAAGGTGATCGCGGATTGCGATGTGGACGCGGCGGACCTGCATCTGATCCTCCATCCCGACATTGTACAGAAACAGGATTTTTTCAGCGGCAAAGAACCGGTCATCGATTTTGACAAATGCACGCAGTGCGGGAAATGCCGGGAAGTCTGCGTTTACGATGCCATCGCATCCGACTTCACGATTTCACGTTCGGATTGCGAAGGATGCGGCGTTTGTTTTCATTTTTGTCCCGTTCATGCCATCGAATTGAAAAATCGCCATTGCGGAGAATGGGTTTTCTCGGAAACACGCTTCGGGCCGATGGTTCACGCCCGGCTCGGCATCGCGGAAGAAAATTCCGGAAAACTCGTGGCTTTGATCCGGAAACAGGCGAAAGCAACAGCAGAAAACAGAAATTGTGACACCATTTTGATCGACGGATCACCGGGTATCGGCTGTCCGGTGATCAGTTCCATCACCGGCGCTTCGTTCGTGATCGTGGTGACCGAGCCGACGGTTTCGGGAATGCACGACCTGAACC
>CAZIAH010000155.1:0-7390 GCA_964537715.1 uncultured bacterium
GGCAATAGTAGTTGGACCAAAACTTATGGAGGCAGTGGAAATGACGGAGGGTATTATATTCAACAGACAACTGATGGAGGATATATTATAACTGGATCGACTGGATCCTTTGATGAAATTTTAGGTGAAGTTTGGATCATCAGAACAGATGAATCTGGAAATGTTCTCTGGTCAACTAGAACTGGTCAACTTAACCGTCAGTACGGGATTGTTTTATGGTCTTCCGGTTCTTGTGTTCAGCAGACAGTTGATGGAGGATTTATTATAATTGGGACTGTTTCATTATGGAACGAAAATTGTGAGGATATCCTAGTTGTTAAAGTGGATGAATCTGGCCAGTTTCGTTGGGTCAAAACATGCGGTGGAAGTGGATCTGATTTTGGAAGCGCAGTCCGGCAAACTTCTGACGGAGGTTATATACTAATAGGCACTACATATACTACAATTTGGGATGGATATGTTTGGCTTATAAGGCTCGCACCAGAATAAACTGAAAATTGAAAGAGGAGGTTAAGATGTATAAGCAATTTAAACAAACGTTCATGTTTTGTTTTATCATAATTGTTATGGTTTGGAAAGAAAATTATGCTCAACCAGAAATCCTTTGGACCAGGACATTCGGAGGAAATGATACTGAATATGCTGGTTCTGTTAATCAAACATCCGATAATGGATATATTATTATAGGAACTACTTATTCCTTTGTCCCAGGTTGTGCGGATATTTACCTAATCAAAACAGATGAATCAGGCAACATGATTTGGGAACGGATTTTTGGGGAAACCGATAAATATGATTTTGGAACTTTTGTTCGTCAAACTTCTGATGGGGGTTATATATTACTAGGAAGATTTGATTTAGATACAGTTTGTCTAATAAAAACAGATGATGTTGGTAATACAATTTGGATGAAGAAATTTAACGGAAGAATAAATTATTATTGCTATTGTGTCCAACAGACTTTTGACGATGGATATATTATTGTTGGGCATGATGATACTGATAATAATCAACAAACAGATGTTTGGCTTATTAAGACAAATGAATATGGTGAAACACTTTGGAACAAGACGATTGGTGGAGCTTATTATGAGGATTATGGTTATTTTATACAGCAAACATTTGATGGAGGATACATCGTATCTGGGACAACAATATCACCTACGACAAGATCTTATGATGTTTTACTCATCAAAACAGACGAAACTGGTAATATGTTATGGATGAAGACATTTGGGGGTATTTATAGTAGTGATGTAGGTAAGTGTATACAACAGACCTCTGATGGAGGATATATTATCATTGGTTATACAAAGTCTTATGGTGCTGGAAAAAATGATGTATGGATTATTAAAACTGATGAATTGGGAAGTGTACTTTGGTCAAAAACTTATGGAGGAGTTGAGAATGATTTGGGTTATTCAGGCCAAGAAACAAAAGATGGAAATTATATAATAACAGGATATACTTGTTCTTTTGGAGAGGGTCTTTCTAATATATGGCTTATTAAGACAGACAATTTCGGTGATACAATTTGGACAAAGATAATTGGAGAAAATAATGGAGTAACTAGTTGCTTTGTTCAACAAATACATGATGGTGGTTACATTGTTTTAGGAAGTAAAGGCATGGATATCTATCTAATTCGACTTGCCTCAGATGAGCAATCTCAAATTCAAAGTACAGAAACACAATTTCCCAACTCTTATAAGTTATTTCAAAATTATCCCAATCCGTTTAATGGAGTAACAACAATCTCATTTCAACTACCACAACCAGCATTTGTCGATCTCACAGTTTATAATACACTTGGACAACTGGTTAAAACGTTGGTACAGGAAAATAAGAATGCGGGTTCTTATACGGTGTTGTGGAACGCAGATGGTGTGAATTCAGGAGTTTATATTTATCAGATTAAAGCAGGTGAATTTCAAAAAAACAAAAAATGCATTTTAGCAAAATAATTTACACGAAAAGATCTCAGGTATGGTTTACCATAAAGCACTACACCTTAGACTTGAATGATTATTAAAGCTTATATACTGCAGATCTGATAAATAAGGAGGTATGAACCATGAAGAAACAAAACATTTTAAAAGCGCTATTATGCCTGATCCTTTCCTGTTGTATGCTGTGGATACAATGCTGCACGATTGCAGGTGGTATTATTGGTGGATTGATAGGTGAGAAGAAAGGAATGGTTCAAACAAAATTATGGGATGTTCAAATAGGAACCGTTGTAGAAGTATATCTTTTCGACAATGAAATGATAAAAGGAGAATATAGAGGATTTGGACTCATATCACATGAAGAATATGAAAAAAAATATAAAGAATGTAAAGCACATCAAATAGAGAATCCATTAATACCAGGACTAGGAGATAGTATTACAATTCATTTAATATCTGGTGAGGAGATACCCAGTGAATTAGAAGGTTTTGGCATTACTGGCATTAAAGAGAAATTTGGATACTCTATACTTGCCAGAAAAATGAATGATGTAAGAACCTTCGATCAGGATATGAGAACGATCAGTGGCATATCAACTGTATCTGGAGAATTCATTAATAGGGAACAGTTAAACGAATTCATTGATTGTTGCATTATTCCTCTTAAGTGTGGTATTAGTGTCAAGAATGCAGACGGAATACAATATATAGCTTTAAATGAGGTGGTTCGAATTAATGAAACAGTAAAGAAAAGAAATATAGGAGGTGCTATTATTGGTCTTCTTTTAGGTGCTGCAATAGATCTACTTTTCCCTTCAATTTATAAAGATTTTAATATTGAATTTGGGCCCTGATTAGCATTTTATGAAATTTTTATAGATTTTCCAAATCAGATCGACCAGGATATCCATCCTGGTCGTAAAATGGTTGGGATAGATATATTAGCTGATCACGTATTCATATCAATGATGAATATGGAGAGATGATATTTGTTCGCATCGGGTTTCTAAATTTGGGGCAAAAATGATGTGAGCTTTACAATTAGAGATGGGGCGGAAGCCACATTAAGGAAAAACCCAAGGAGGGCTAAATCATGAGATGGATGATAAGTATTTTAATTCTATTTCCATTTTTTTGTATTGCTGCTCAGCCAGATTCAATCTCTATATCGGATCGACCAGTAAAACACGGATATACAAATTTAGTAGGTCCTCGATTGGGGGTATCAATTATCCCTGGCGAAGCAGCTCACAAGTTGGAAGACAATTTCAAGGTAGCTCCTGTTTTTACGCAATTTGGCTGGCAATGGGAGACTCGATTTTTAACAGTGGAAGGTGGTATAAATGGTATAACCGAATTTATACTATTGGTTGAAGGAATAGAGCAAGGGGTTTTTCTCCCCAATTTGATGATGTTCGTGGGTGTTCGCTCGCCTCAAGGCGGAGAATTTTGCATTGGCCCCAATATATCCATGACCGGAATCGGTTATGCTATGGGATTTGGTGAAACATCAAAACAAGGGGAATTAAATATTCCTGTGAATTTTTTCATAGCTCTGAATAAGAAAGGCTTTCGATTTGGTCTTTTGTTTGGGTTCAATGCGGAGAAGGGTTAATGAAAGACAATATTATATTGTACAGTAAGGATTTTTTACGAACGTCTGTTGAACATTAATTAAATGTTTTATAGCAAAATGGTAGTGCATAATCTATATTTGTTCTATAAAGTCAAAAGGAAAAAGAATTTCTATATGAAATAAATATTTCTCATAAACATAGCACTTCATCCATTGACAAATTCAACTTATATAGTAGTGGTGTTTATCTGATATCTGCCTGCAATGTTTCTATTTGATTTTCATCACTGTTTGCCAGGATGGACGCATTGTCCTCTTGAGGAGATGGGGGAAAAGCCCGTTCAAAAAATGGAACGGGTTTTCCAGTTGTTATTTCAAAAAAAGATGTGGTTTTTCATTCGTTACGACAGGGTTTCTTTTGCGGCTTTCAGTAAATCGATAAAGGCATACGGTTTCTGGAGAAGCCGGAACCCTTTCTCGCGGATGATGGGCCATTGAAGTTTCTGATCGGTGTAGCCGCTGCTGAGCAGGATAGGAAGTTTTGGATTTTTTGTATTAAGCTCTTCCGCAAGTTTAAGTCCGCTCTTATCCGGCAGAACCACATCGCTGATGACGAGATCGAATTTTCCATCTTCTTTTTTAAACACGTTGAGTGCTTCTTCAACAGTTGCCGCTGAATACACGACATAGCCGTTTTCAGTTAATACCATTGCTGCGAATTCCCGCACTCCCTCGGAGTCTTCGACAAGAAGGATTCTTCTGCTTTTACCCTGAAGCTCGGCAAGGGAAAGAGGTATTTTATCTGGTTCATTTTTTTCAACAGATTGTACTGGGAAATAAATATCGAATCTGGTCTCTTTGCCGGGTCTGCTAAATACGTTGATCCATCCCTCATGTTGTTTAACGATACCATATACGACGGAAAGTCCCAAACCGGTTCTTTTTGCCTGACCTTTTGTGGTGTAGAAAGGTTCGAAAATATGTTGGATCGTTTCCTGATTCATGCCAATTCCCGTATCACTTATAGTAAGTTTGATAAACCGGCCTGTTCTGGCTTCAGGTATGGATCGGAGGCTGTTTTTTTCCAGAACCACATTTTTTGTTTTTATGGTAATTTGGCCACCTTCCGGCATGGCTTCTTTTGCATTGATTACGAGATTCATTAACGTTTGTTCAACCGTGCCGAGATCAGCTTGAATCATCCAGAGATCCGGAGCAAGGAAAGTCCCGATCGTGATATCTTCGCCGATCAATCTGTGAAGCATTTTTAGCAAATTTTCAATTATTTTATTGAGATTGATCTCGGTGAATTCCATGGGCTGACTTCGGCTGAAAAGCAGCATCTGACGGGTGAGATCCGCAGCACTGCTTGCCGAATTGCGAATTTGTTGCAGTGCACGAAAAGAGGGATCGGAATCATTGGTTTTCATCAGGATGATATCGGTAAAACCCTGGATGGTTGTCATGAGATTATTGAAATCGTGAGCCACTCCGCCTGCAAGCACCCCGATGGCTTCCATTTTCTGAGCTTGAAAAAGCTGTACTTGAATTTTATTTTTTTCTTCTTCGACTCGTTTTCTCTCGATGGCGTAATCAATGGACCGGATCAACAGATCTTCATCCACATGTCCTTTTACAAGGTAGTCCTGCGCGCCATCATGAACGGCCTGAATGGCAAGGGTTTTATCATCCAAACCACTAAGTACGATCACAGGGATTTGATTTGCTTTTTCTTGAATTTTTTCGAAGGTGTCCAGGCCTTGACTATCCGGCAAGGTAAGGTCCAAAAGGATGATATCGTAAAGTCTATCGTTGATTTTTCTTAACCCCTCTAAAAGGGTTTCAACAATGTCAAGTTGAATATCAATAGTTTCATTGGCATTTCTATTCGGATTTCTAAGCATCTCCTGAATGAGTCGGGTATCTCTTGGATTATCTTCGATCAACAAGCCGTTAATTTGAGAATTTCCGCTGTTTTTCATTTTATATCCTGAGAAGGTATTTTATTCAACTGTTTCTTAATTAGTAAATTTTCTCTCGATCAGTTTTTCTATGACATCCAGAACAATGGCTGCTTTTGTGGTTTTCAGTAGAAATGCGTCCGCACCGCATTTTTTTGCCAGATCGGCCGTTTCGTCGGTATCTCTTGATGTCAATATAATGACAGGAATGGTGTGGAGATTTTTATCAAATTTAATCATCCGGCATACTTTGTGTCCGTCCAGTGCGGGTAACATGATGTCGAGGATAACAATATCCGGTTTTTCTTTCCTTATTGTGTTTAATCCAGTGAGGCCGTCTTCAATTGCAATGACTTGATATCCACTGGCCTCAAGACGTAATTTTAACATTTTCCGAAAGGAGGAATTGTCTTCAACAACAACAATCCGGTTATGTGCTGATTTTTTCATATATTTTTCTCTGTCTTTTAATAGTTAATGATCTGTTATACCGGAACAAGAGATTTCAGGGTTTCTACAAATTCCGTGCTATCATAAGGTTTTGAGAATATCGCTGCCACATCCAATTCTTTTGCTTTGAGGCGGTCCTCGTTGTTAATGGTTTTTCCAGTGACAATTACGACAGGAACCAGGGTTTTTGAAGGGATTTTCCGGATTCGTTCCAGAAGCGAGAATCCTCCGCCTGCCGGCATCATCAAATCGAGAATAATCAAATCATAATCATTCCTTATGATTTCCTGTGTTCCTGTGTACGCATCGCCTGCGATTTGAACTTCGTAACCTGCGGCTTGCAGTCTCAGCTTGACCATTTTGGCAAAATCTATTTCATCTTCGACGATTAATATTTTTTTCTTTATATCCATTCAAATCCTCCAGTTTCAATACGATGTTCTATTTTATCGACTATTTTAAAGTGTTTTTGATTTACCATGATTCTAATCAAGCAGTTTTTTAATAATATCTATCACAACTTCTGTCCGGGTGGTTTTGACGATAAAAGCATTCGCTCCGCATCTTTTCGCTGTTTCCGCATCTTCTTCCAGGTCCCGTGAAGTCAGCATGGCAACAGGGATATTGCGAAGGTTATTGTCAGATTTGATCATTCGGCACACTTTGAGACCGTCCATACCCGGCAGCATGATGTCCAGTATGATCAGACTGGGATTTTCAGTTCTCGCCGTAGAAAGTCCATCCAATCCGTTCTGCGCTGTCACTACTCGATAGCCTTCATACTCCAGCCGTTTCTTCATCATGCGAAGAAATGCAGGTTCATCTTCAACCATTAATATCTTTGTTCTGTTTTTATTCTTGTCCATTTTTTCAATATGGTTTTATTCAGCCAGCATGTTATATACTTTGGTTCGCAATGTTTCCGGATTAAATGGTTTTTGCATGCATGGTATTTCCAGATGGTTGTTATACTGTTCCAGTTGGTCCTGATTTACCGAATAGGCGCTCATAATGAGTATCGGAATTTGATGCGTTCTTTTGTCCTGTTTCAGTCGGCCAATGATCTCATAACCATTCATTTCCGGCATGACCATGTCGAGCAGAATAAGAGATGGATTCTCGCTCTGGGCCTTTTCGATACCAGCTGCTCCGTCGGTTGCTGCGAGACACTGGAAATCGGATTTCGTTAATATTTCTTTTACCAGATCGATCATGATCTGTTCGTCATCGATGATCAGGATTTTGGGGAAAGGCACTTTTTTCAGAGTAAAAATAAAGGAAGTCCCTTTTCCAACTTCGGATTCGACTGTAATTTTGCCTCCATGTTTTTCGATGAGCCCTTTTGTGATGGGCAACCCGAGGCCAGTTCCTTTGTATCCTGATTTTTTTGTCCTGCCGATCTGTTCGAATTTAGAAAAAAGTTTGGGGATGTCTTTTTTAGCAATACCGATTCC
>CAZIAH010000156.1:0-7309 GCA_964537715.1 uncultured bacterium
GTGTTAGGTTCGGATATGTTCAATCTCTGGAAACCGCTTGTTCCTGCAGGTGTCGAGGGGACCTGGGCGCCGATTCAACAGGTAGTTCAGGAGGTAAGCGCCAACGGAGTGGCTATCGAGAAAGTGGTTAAACAGGCCTGGTATTTTAATGATAATTATCCCTGGCTCGGGATGTTGTTCTGTGCTCCGATTGTCGGATTGTGGTACTGGTGCACGGATCAGTACATTGTGCAGCGCGCTCTGGGTGCCCGGAATGAGCAGCAGGCAAGGCGCGGCTCCATTTGGGCTGCATTTTTAAAACTCCTGCCGGTGTTTATCTTTATCATCCCAGGCATGATTTGCTTTGCACTGGCTGCGAGCAATAATTTATCTCCGGATGTGGTCGAGAAGGTAGGAATCATTAAAACTACATTGTTCAACAGTCAGGGTGTATTAATTCGTGATGAAGCCCAGAAAGCGTTTCCCTTACTGGTTTCGACAATATTGCCCATCGGAATCCGCGGTATTGTGGTGGCCGGTTTGTTGGCCGCTTTGATGAGTTCACTGGCCGGTGTTTTCAACGCTTCCTCCACACTGTTTACCATGGATTTTTATTCTAAATTTAAACCCAAGGCAACACAGCATCAACTGGTCTGGATCGGACGTGTTGCTACTGCGGTGATGGTACTGATTGGTCTTGCGTGGATCCCTGTAATTAAGGGAGGTAAGGGGTTATACGATTATTTACAGACTGTGCAAGCTTATCTAGCGCCTCCAATCTTTGTGGTTTTCTTTATGGGTGTGTTTAACAAGCGATTGAATGCCAAGGGCTGTCTGTCCGCTATGATCGTAGGATTTATTCTCGGTCTCTCCCGTTTGGCGATTGATACACCTGTGAAACTCATGCAAGATTTCAGTTATGCCAAAGGATCTTTTTTCTGGGTTGTGAATCATATCTATTTTCAATATTTTAGTATTATTGTTTTTGTGGTTTGCGTGGTTGTCATGGTTGTCGTCAGCCATCTGACAACGGCTCCGAAGTACGATCATATCAGTGGTTTGACATACGGTACCGTGACTTCGGAAGACAAGAAAAAATCCCGTTCAAGCTGGAGTAAGATGGATGTCATCACTTCGGTGCTGCTTGTCGCGATTATTGTTTTAATTTATCTGTACTTTAGAGGATAAAAAATCTATTCATCAATTAAATAAAAGGAGAAAGTTAGATGTCAATCAAAGTCACAATCGGAAACAAAGAATTTTTCCCGGGTATCGGGAAAATACCATTTGAAGGTCCGGAATCCAAAAATCCACTGGCTTTCAAGTATTATGAGGAAAATCGTGTGGTTGCTGGCAAATCCATGAAAGATCATTTCCGTTTTGCCATTGCTTACTGGCACACGTTTTGTGGGACGGGTGAAGATCCTTTTGGTCCCGGAACTGTGGATTTTCCCTGGGATGCGGCTTCTGATCCCATCCAGGCTGCCAAAGACAAACTCGATGCAGCGTTTGAGTTTATTACCAAGCTTGGAGTTCCTTTTTATTGTTTTCATGATCGGGATATGGCTCCAGGTGATTCTGTTATTGAATTACAGAAAAATTTGAAGGAACTGGTTGCCCTTGCAAAAAAGAAGCAGGAAGAATCCGGAGTTCAATTGTTGTGGGGAACGGCCAATGTGTTCAGCCATCCGCGGTATATGAATGGTGCTGCCACCAATCCCGATTTTAATGTCCTTCCGCATGTGGCCACGCAGGTCAAAGGTGCCATTGATGCAACGATTGAACTGGGTGGAACCAATTATGTTTTCTGGGGTGGTCGTGAGGGTTATTTTACCCTGTTGAATACCAACATGAAACGGGAACTCGGACATCTCGGGATGTTTCTCCAGAAGGCCAGGGATTACGGCCGGAAAGCCGGTTTCAACGGTACCTTTTTGATCGAACCGAAGCCCATGGAACCGACCAAGCATCAGTATGATTATGATGTGGCGACTGTTCTTGGTTTCCTGAATAAGTATGGTCTTCAAAATGATTTCAAAGTCAACATCGAAAATAACCATGCCACGCTGGCCGGTCATACATTTGCCCATGAAGTCCAAACCGCCTGTGATGCCGGGCTGTTCGGCAGTCTCGACATCAATCAGGGCGATCCCTACAACGGCTGGGACACCGATGAATTCCTCCGCAATCTGTACGATGCGACGGAATTAATGATGGTTCTTCTTCAGAATGGTGGCATCGGCAAAGGCGGGATGAATTTCGATGCCAAGAACCGGCGCAGTTCGACCGATCTTGAAGATATTTTTATCGCCCATATTTTGTCCATGGATACGCTGGCAAGAGGATTGGTCATTGCCGACAATATTTTGCAAAAGTCCGATATTCCAAAAATGAAAAAGGCACGGTATGCCAGTTTCGATTCGGGCAACGGCGCCAAATTTGAGAAAGGCGAACTGGGTCTGGCAGAACTGGCAGCGTTAGCTGAAAAGGGCGAGCCCAAACAGATCAGCGGCAAGCAGGAATTGTACGAAGCGATTCTGAATCAATATATTAGATAATTTTGAAAGGAAGGTCTAAAAGCATGAAGTGGCCATTTTTGTGATTTTTCTTCATGCTTTTATGCCTTGATGATTATTTTATAGAGAGGTTTAATATGGATGGTCTTTACGCTGGGTTGGATGTATCCACTCAGAGTTGCAAGCTGGTAGTTATTGATCTGAAATCAAATAAAGTAGCGTTTGTGGGTGCGATCAATTACGACAAGGATCTGCCCAAATACGGCACGAAACACGGGGTCAGACAGAATCAGCCCGAGGGTGTTTCCGAATCCGATCCCAATATGTGGATCGAGGCTGTGGATGGCGTGTTCCAGAAAACCAAATCTGCTGGAATCGCAATGGATCAGATCCGCTGTATCTCCGTATCCGGTCAGCAGCACGGATTGGTATCCATTGATGCCGATGGAAATCTAACCCGTCCCACGAGTAAATTGTGGAATGATTTTTCAACGCTTGAAGAATGCGATATCCTCACAGAAAAAGTGGGCGGCCTCGATGCCATGGTGACGGAAGTGGGAAACAGCCAGCGGACCGGTTACACAGCGGCCAAGATTTTTCACATGGTGCGTCATGAACCGGAAAACTATGCCAAAACCACGACACTGTTTCTCGTGCACAATTACATCAATTTTTATCTGACCGGTGGTGTTCGCGTGATGGAACCCGGCGATACATCGGGTATGGCCTTGTGGAATCCGAAAACCAGAAAGTGGTCCGAAAAGGTGATGGCGGCCATCGCTCCGGATTTAAAGGACAAGATTCCCGAATTGAAACCGTCGGATGAAAGCATCGGTACAATTTCTCAGGAATTGATCCAGCGTTTTGGATTTTCTTCCGACTGTAAAATTGATGCCGGTACGGGTGACAATATGTACGGTGCTGTCGGAACGGGCAATGTGGAGCCGGGTATCGTGACGATTAGTCTGGGCACCAGCGGTACAGCCTACAGTTATATGGAAACCCCCTATGTGGATCCCACCGGTGAAATTGCCGCTTTCTGCGACAGCACGGGACATTATCTGCCGCTGCTCTGTGTCTCGAATCTTGCCAACGGGTACAACGATATTATCAAACTGCACAACCTGTCTTTCGATGATTTCGACCAGTTTGTCGAGGATTCGAAGCCCGGCAACGAAGGGCGTCTTCTGATTCCCTGGTACATGGGCGAGCGAACCCCGGATGTGCCACAGGCGGCACCAGTGTATTTCGGATTCGGTCTCGGAGATTTTACGAAGGAAATTCTCTGCCGGGCAGTGATTGAAGGCCACATTCTGAATCTTTATGATGGCTTTAAACGTATGCCGATCAAACCCAAAGAAATCCGACTGACCGGAGGTATCTCCAAATCCGATGTGTGGGGCCAGACCATTGCCGATATTTTCGAAGCAGAAACCGTTCCTGTAGAAGGGGAGGGCGCCGCTTTGGGAGCCGCGCTGCATGCAGCCTGGGTGTGGCTCAAGGAATCCGGCCAGAAAGTGGCATTGAAGGATATAGTTACTCCTTTTGTGGTTCTCGATGAAACCCGAAGGAGAAAACCGACTCCTGAAAATGTCGCTGTTTATCAAAAACAGAAAAAATACTTTTCTGCATTAAGCGCGAGAGTGCGCGGTAAGAGTGGAGAGGATCCGTTTGCGCTGCGTATGCAGCTCGTGTAATTGATTATTGTATTATGTTTGACTAAAGGTCCGCTTCGGCGGGCTTTTTTGTTGAGATTTTTGTGGCAGGTGGATTGTATCGGAAACACCCCTCTACCTCAGCATAGCTGGGGATCTCTCCTTTCAGGGGAGATCCATTTGCAGGACGAGGAAGTGGGGTGTGTCCAAAGACCCGCCCTTTCCATCCTCTCCTGACCCAACGCCCGGGATTAAAACGTGCCAAATCTTCTATTTTAAAACATCCACTGGTCCGTCGCCAAAAGGATTTTCATCACCATCCAGCATGTATCCCATACATGACGGCATCGGAGTCTGGCCGTCCTTTGCAAAAATACCCCATTTTGTATAAAAGCTGTCCACCACATCGCTTGTAAAAATTGCCGGAGCAAGAAAATTGTTTCGATTCAGCTCTTGAATATGGAAATGGATGTGGCAGCCGAAGTTTGCAGATGGTGGGAGGTACATATAAGCGATCGTATCGCCCTTCTTCACATGCTGTCCCTCTGTGACCAGGATAAACTGCCTGTAAAAATCCACGGACGGCTCCGGCACCATCGGTTCGATACTACAGCAGAACAGGAAGACGGACGAATCGCTTTCGGCAAAAGCAAGATCAATCCCATACCTGTCATTTCCTCCGACCGGGAAGGAATAGTCGACGCGTTCAATGTCGCCGTCCGCGACCGCATAGATCGCCGGATAATTGCTCGGCTGCGTTCCCCCCTGAGGCCATGTATTGTCCGTATTGTCCCAGTGGGTGTGCGCTCCCTGGTGCGGCGTGTTTGCTCTTCTTCCTTTAAAAGGATGCCCTGCAATAATGGTCTGGATATCCACAGGAAATTGTTCAGACGGATTGGTTTTGAACTCCTGAATATCCGGCAGGCTTTCATCCGGCAGGTCTGTACTGTCGGTGTTTTGCGGCTGAACCGGTTCTGATTCTTTTTGACAACTCTGCATGACCAGGGATGTCAAAACAATAACAAGAATCATGGATAGAATCTTTTTCATTTCATATCCTCTTTTTACAGGAATGGCGGATCTATGACCCAACCTACATGCTATTACAAAAAGTTGTCTCACTCAACAACCTCAATAACTTTCTTAACAACACCTTCTATATTTCTCAACACGTCCAAATTCGAAAAACGAATAACCTTTAATCCCAGACCTTCCAGAAAGGCATCACGTTTTTCGTCGTATTCCAATCCTTCTTCTTCATAATGCTGACCGCCATCAACCTCAATAACCAGTTTTTCTTCCGGAGCATAGAAATCGACAATGTAATTACTAATGGGGCGTTGTCGGAAAAATTGCAATCCTTTTATTTGTTTCCTTCGTAAATGGTTCCAAAGTCTAACCTCAGCTTCGGTCATGTTTTTACGAAGTCGTCTCGCACGCTTTTTTAACTTCGGATTATAAGGTTGTATGATTCGATTGGAGTTCTTCATTTTCATTTCTTGTTTTTTACATCCTCCTTCCTCATCCCGAAGAATCGGGATGAGGGTCCCCCTTCAAAGGGGGATTATCTCCCCTTGAGGGGAGACCCTCGATTCCGAGATATCGGAATCGAGGTAGAGGGGTGTACCCTTAGAAGGGAGATCCTCGTCCATTTGTGTAGGACGAGGTAGAGGGGTGTACTTAATCTCCTCCTCCGTCAACCCGTACAACTCATACACCAGCGAAACGGCGGGCCATTGGCCTGCCCTACTTACTGACGCTCCGTGTCAGCCTCATTCATTTTTCACGCCAAACCGTCTGTACACCCCTGCTCACATTGCCATACCCGTCACGCGCGCGTACTATAGGATCGGTGCAGCCATCTGGCAAACGGATTTGGGCATCAGCAACCGCCCGAATCATCTGATTGCCGCTCATAATCTCGTACCCGATTACATCCTGGCTTGGGGATGGTTCCCAGCAAAGGGTTTCAGTACAGCACTGCACCCTGGAAGGCGGATCTGGCGGGTACCAGTCATTCAGCACCTCTGTAATGGCCGCAGCTACCATGGCATGGCCTTTCTGGGTCAGATGCACATGATCCATGGCAACATCATGAAACACTGGTTCGATTATAGAATGGATGTCCACATAGGCACAACCGGTCTGAAGTGCTGCATCACGAAACTGGGTCTTAAGCATCCGCACACGCAAATCGCCGCCAAGGGCTTTTTTCAAGTTCAAAGAATCTGGCGCATAAGGGGGAGGCGTGATGATGGTCACATGGGGCGAAACGTTACCCGCATTGTCAAAATTTCTGATTTTCTGAATCAGTTCGATCAGATTGGGTGTCACCTTGTGTTTTTGGTCTTCGAAGCAGGCCTTGCTGTCATTCGTTCCCAGACAAATTAAAATTTCATCAATGGGCTGTTGATTGCTCTGTGTGAATGCCCATCTTAAATAACCATGTATATTTCTCAGCGCATTCCAATCGGGATTTCCGCAATTGTCAAAACCAATGGTCAGGCCGCCTATAGAGCGGTTCAGGATGCGGTCCTGTTTTAGTTCCGCAGCAAGGGCTGCTGGCCACCCGCCGTTCGTAATACCATTGGAATCACCGATAGTTAAAATAATCCTGCTGGTCTGCTTTCGTTCATGGGTGTTCATTAACCGATACAAATTCTCTTTATTCAAATCGTTCCTATTGCAGGAACATATTGCCATCACAGCAAAACACAAGCGAATCCATGCTGAATATTTTTTTGGAACATACACGCTCATTGACCTAATGTTGTATACCAGCCATCTCGTGATCCGTTCAGTCATTTCCCTCGTTCCAACGTACCCACGGTCGCTGTGGGAGTAAAATCCATCTGACGCTTTGCGTAAGAAAAACGTTGGGTCGCTGACCTACCCTACAGGCTTGTCAATCATTTTGCACAACTTAATACTATTTCAATCCCCTTAAATCTCCCTTTAAAAAGGGGGACTTATACATCTCTCCCTTTTTTAAAAGGGAGATCCTCGACCATCTTCACAGGTCGAGGCCTGTCCCGGCAATCTTTTAGCCGGGATAGAGGGATTTCCCCAACCCACCCCCCCCCGCCCCAATCTTAATATCCGCCTCCGTGAGCGTATGTTGTGAATTAAAAAATATAAAAAAATTTAATATAATATTTG
>CAZIAH010000157.1:0-7304 GCA_964537715.1 uncultured bacterium
CTTCATCATAATCTTTCTGAAGGGCGGGATCCTGATACACTTCATCTCTGCCAAAATGGCCGCTAGTGGATACTTGATAAGTGTAATTGGCAAAACCCGACCACCATCGTCCTGCCGGTTTTCGCAATGTTATTTCAAAACCACGAATATCTTTATAGTCGTTGTTGGTGGTTTTCTCGTAAACGAGACCGCCGATCGAAGTATATTGGGTTGTATCCTGTTGATCAGTGATATCTTTGTAAAAGGCAGCCATCTGAATCAAAAAATCATTAAATAAAACATGATCATAACCCAGTTCGTAAGAAATGGTTTTTGCCAGAATCAGGTTCGGATCTCCGATGCCAGTTAACTTTTTATCAGATGTGCGATCCACACGAAACAGGGTTTCATACCGCGGCATCTGCTTGAAATGACCGTAATTAAAGAAAAGTTTGGAATTTTCTGTAATTGGATGGGAAATCCCCAAACGGGGGCTCAACTGCCATTGGGGTTTCGATTTGTCTCTAGTAAATTCTGCCGAAGGATCATAATTCGAAGAGAAAAAGTTTTTGTCATAAGGATCAACATCCCACCAGTTGGTTTGTGTATCACTGTAATCCAGCCTTAAACCTGCATTCAGAGTAAATCCTTTCGTCTCCATTTTATCTTGAATATAGGCAGCCGCCCTGATGGGAAAAACATGCATCTGAACTCTGTTTGAATAAGATCTTCCACCTGATGCGGATGCAGTCGTTCCATAATCAAGATCCAGATCATTATACACAAATTCGACACCTGTCTTAACCAGATTGCTGAAATTAATCTGACTGGTCATATCGGCTTTCAAAGTTGTTGATGTGGCAATTGTATTGTCACGTGCTTTGGAAGCATGAGAAGTCGATCCCAGAATAAAACCAACATCCGTATCTGGATAATACCCAAATGGATTCTCATCCCGATAATATCCTGGAACGACTTCATAGAGAGTTTCTGTATCCCGCCATCGTGTGGGATGTGTATCGTAGTCACGTCGAAAATGCTCCAGGGATATCTCATAAAACGTTTTGGGATTTAATGTATGCGTCAGTTTTGCAGCAATAGAACGGTGCCCGATATCTGCAAGGCAAAGATCCCAATCAGCAAATGTCTCATTAAAAAAAACTGTGTTTACATGATCGGCGATTTCTCCCGGAGTGCGAACATACACACCATAATCCCAGTTATGGGCCATGGTGAATTTTTTACCAATCAGTGTCGAAACCCTCAGTTTCATGGAGGAACTGATGTCCGAAGTCACCTGCATGCTCCAGTCATAATCCACGTAATCAGGACGGGTCATTGGAAAAAGTAATATCTCCCGATACCTGCGATAAGAGGTAAAAAATCTCAAATTCCCCAGTTTTTCACCAATAAAAGGAACCGGACCTCCAAAACCACCATCAATATCATAATCTGGCTGATCATTGATCGGGCGTTTTCTTGCTTCGTACATAAATTCCCGATGGGCAGCCAGGTGTGTTAAATTGTTGGTAGGATCATTATCTGTGCATAGAATATTGGAGAATTCATTCCATCCGATAAAATCGGGATACTCGTTCTGGGTGTATTCATCCCATGCGCCATTGCCTGTTCCTGTCCAGCATACTTCGTCATCTAAGTATGGACGCATCCAGAAAGATTCGGTATCAAAAACATCGGGAATACCCTTTCCCCGCCAGTATTTTGGAGCTGGAGGACTGATTCTTGTTGAGATGTTTCCGTGATACATATTCTTATCACCTTCTCTCGTGACGACATTGACAAGACCGGATTGAACATGCCCGTATTCCGCATTGAATCCACCCCTTTCAATCGAAATTTCTTTAACCGCGCTCAACGCCACTTTGGTCACTGGCTCATTGTTTCTGGGATCTCGCAGAGTGACGCCGTCAAGCATAAAAAGGGCATCTCTACCCTCACCACCCCGTATTTCCAAATCATTGTTAATCCCTGCCTGAAGACTGACAACACCATCCACATCCAAAACGGGTAAATCTTCAACTTCCTGATTGGAAATAGCGACGACACTGGTTGCAACATCTTTTTTGATGAGAGCACGTTCGGCCACAATGGTTACCGCTTCGCCTTCCACTGCTTCTATCGCAAGACCGACATCCACGCGTGCAGTCTGATCAATCAGCACCCGTACATCACTGACAGTGACTTTCGTGTAACCGATCATAGTAACTTCAACATTAAAAACACCCGGAGGAACGTACAGAATCGTATAATGTCCCTGAAGATCGGCTGCGGCTCCCAAAGTCGTCCCAGGAATGATAATATTGGCTCCAGGAAGCGGATCTCCAGTGGTCTTGTCAATAATTGTTCCTGCAATTTTACCTGTCGTTCCCGACCAGAGTGACAGGGGCAGTATAAGGCAAAACAGAAGAACAATTATTCTTTTCCCTCTCATATCTCTCCTCCTTTATAGTGAGACAATTCATTCATTTATGACCACATCCTGCCGTTAGATTATTTATTGATTAACGATCAATTGAAAAAAGCCAGACAAGAAGTCCTACAATAACGATAATCGAAAATACTTCCAGACAAATGACAAGAATATATTTTTTGGATTTTGTCAGTTTCATGAATTGTATTTTATACATAAGTATAGATACACATAGGGAAAAATCAGAAAGAGATTCTATTTCTTCTCTCTCCAGTTTAAAATATGGTAATATTTTTTTTGCGGAAGAGCATAGTAATTATGTTACTTTGTATGGTAATCATGTTACATCAGGAAGGAACAGAATTTAAAAAAAGAACGGATGCTTTTAGAAATCAGTCCGTATCCACAGAAGATAAAGTAGAGGTTTTCTCTTCATTGATTTGAATCTGATGGATTCTGGCGTATACGGCAGGAGAAGAACCGTACTGATTCCGAAAACATTTGCAAAAATAAGAAGGATCTTTGAAACCGGTACGGTAAGCGACTTCAAAAACCGTGAGCTGACTCTTCTCTAACAGTTGCCCAGCTCTTTTCAGCCGGAAAGTTCGAATCAGATCATTGGGGGTTAAATCTGTAAGTGCTTTGATTTTGCGATAAAGCTGAACGCGGCTCAATCCGATTTCGTTTCCCAGTCCCGTGACATGGAAATCGCAATCTTCGATATGTTCATCCACAATTTGGATGACACGATTCAGAAAACGTTCGTCTTCGGGAGTGACCGGAACATTTTTGGGTTGAAGATAAATTTCATGACTGAATTTCTCTTTCAATTTGTTTCGGGATTGAATCAAATTGGAAATTCGGGTTTTCAGAAGATAAATATCAAAGGGTTTTTCAATATAATCGTCTGCACCCAAATCGAATCCATCGGTCCGGTTTTTATCGGTCGTCTGTGAAGTGAGCAAAACAACAGGGATGTGAGACGTCTGTACATTCTGTTTCACTTTAGTGCAAAACGTAAAACCGTCCATCTTAGGCATCATGACATCGCTTACGATTAAATCAGGAACGAATTCAATGGCCATTTTATAGGCATCTTCCCCATCCGATGCCTCGATCACCCGATAATCTTCGTACAATTCATCCCGGAGATAATTACAGAAATCCACGTCATCATCGACAACCAGAACAAGAGGAGCGGATTTATCCAGATCATGTTTGGCTATGGAATCTGCCATCGCTGTTTCATGATCCGGAAACGCCGGGACCGCTTCATTTTCAGGTGATTCGTTTCCATCTGTATCGATTTCTCCGGGAACCAGATCCACAGGCAAACAGATGCTAAAACAGGATCCGCTTCCCTCACGGCTTTGAACATGGATACCCCCCTGATGAAGATTGATCAATTCCCGTGTCAATGCAAGTCCCACACCCGTTCCGCTGGACAACGGACTTTCTTTGTTTTCGATTTGGAAAAACGGATCATAGATTCTATCCAGATACTTGTCCGGAATGCCGATACCGCTGTCCTGGATCTGAATTTCCAAATAGTCGTGTACTTGAGATGGTATCTTCCTCTCTATCTTATTGCTGTTGGAAGAAACAGATACATTGCTTTGATTCGATGGTACATTGATTTGGATATGTATGATCCCACCGTTTTTTGTAAATTTGAACGCATTGGACAGGACGTTATAAATAATTTTTTCAACCTTATCCGGGTCAAACCAGATGGTAAGCTGTTCGACATCCGACTTGAATTGACAGTGAATGCTTCGCTGTTCTGCCTGGTATTTAAAAGAGGAATAAATCGATTTGACAAAATAGATGATGTCACGCTGTTTCAATTCAAGTCGAATCCGTCCTTCATCCAATTTGCGGATGTCCATGATTTGATTGATCAATCGAAGAAGACGTTTGGCATTGCGAAACATGACGTGGTAATTTTGGAAAAGCACTTTTCTTTTGAAGTGACCTTTCGATCGCATCAATCTTTCGAGCACGCCTATAATCAGGCTTAAGGGCGTTCGAAATTCATGGGAGATATTGGTAAAAAAACGCAATTTAAGTTCATCCAGTTCATGAATTCTCTCGGCTTCGTTGCGTTCCATCAATATTTCATTCTTTAGTTTTTCACGGTATACGATCAACTCTCTCAGCAACATCAACACAGTCAATGTCACACCGATATATATCAACAAAGCCCAATTCGTTTTCCAGAAAGGAGGGTGAATCCTGACCGCGATGGAAAGTCCATCCTCATTCCAGACACCATCGCTGTTCGAACCTTTCACTTTAAAAATATACTCGCCTCCCGGCAGATTCGTGTAAGTGGCAAACCGCCGGTTCGCATCGGTCACTCTCCAATCTCGGTCAAATCCTTCCAGCTTGTACAGGTATTGGTTCTTTTCCGGAGCAGTGTAATCCAGTGCCGCAAATTCAAAAGAGAACATATTCTGTTTGTATGAGAGTTCGATCAAACCGGTACCCGTATAACTGCCCTCTCCCTGTCTGATAGGCGTCAGCGGAACGGATCGATTGAACACCTGAAAATCCGTCAATACAACTGGAGGCACATAGTCACTGTGTTTGATACTGTCGGGATGAAAAAGTGTAAACCCTGTTTTCCCGCCAAAATACAGTTTTCCTGTTCGGCTTCTCAGAACACCTTTCGTAAATTCACTGCTCAACAAACCATCATGAATATCGAAATTGACAAAGGATTTTGTCGCAGGATCAAATTTTGAAATACCCTGATGCGTTCCCATCCAGAGATTGCCGCACTCATCCTCAATAAGGGACAGAATCCAATTCGAACTTAGACCATCGCGAATCGTGTAGGACTGAAAAATATTTAGATCGGGATAAAAACAATTCAAGCCGGACAGAGTTGCGATCCATATCAAACCGCGGCTGTCCTCGATAACCGAAAACACATGATTATCGGACAGAGTGGTTGAATCCTTGGAATCATGCAAATAATATCCAAATTCATAGTTCTTCTTGATGAGATTTTCATGGCTTAGTTGATAAAGTCCCCAAACTGTACCGATCCATAAATTCCCGGATCGATCTTCATATAAACACTGAATGTATTGGCCGCCGAGATCCTGCGCGATACCTTCATAGGAATGGGAAAAAATATTCTTCTTCTTGTCGAAGAGATTCAGACCTGATATTGTGCCCACCCACAGATGCTTCCGGCTGTCTTGCTAAACACAGGTTACTTTGCTACTGGTTAAACTTGAATTATCCGCTTCTTTATTTTCGTATTTGACAAACCGGTCTCCTGATTCATCAAAACAATTTAGGCCGTCCCACGTCGCCAGCCATAAATGACCTCGGCTATCAGCGCAAATATCCAGAACATAATTGCTACAAATCGTGTGCGGATCATTTGGATCGTGCATCAATTTTTCAAAGCTTCCCCGTGCCGGATCAAAAACATTCAATCCGCCTCCATCGGTACCAATCCAGATATGGCCGGATCGATCCTCTAAAAACGTCTGAACAATATCATGGCTCAATCCTTGAGTATTGAAAGGTTCGGTGTGATAATTGATAAACTGCTTTCTGTGCCGGCATAGAAGATTGATTCCTCCGCTGAAAGTCCCGATCCAGAGATTGCCTTGTGCGTCTTCAAAAAGAGAACGCACCGTATTATTGCCAAGCGAATTGATCTGCGAAGGTTCATGCTGATATATCGTAATGGACAAATGCGACGGAAGAAATTTTTTGATATGATTAATTTCGATGCGTGCGAGGCCGGCATTTTCAAATCCCACCCAGAGATGCCCCACCCGATCGAACAGTAAAGTATAGATCGTGTTGGCGGGTAGTGAATTTTCATCATTTGGATCGTTTCGGTATACGATAAAACGATTCTCCACCCTGTCGTAGAAATTCAATCCGCCATCTATGGTGCCGATCCACAAATTGTTCTGAGCATCTTCGACAATGGCTTCAATATTGTTGGAACCGATACTGTTTGGATCGGACGAATCGTGCAAGAATTGCTTAAATTGATTTTGATCGGGATCAAATCGAAAGAGGCCGTCAAAACCGGTTCCGATCCACAAAGTTCCCTGTGAATCTTCAAAAATGACTTTGATATCGTACCCGATTAATAAATTTCGAAAACAATCGGTTGCTTTATCATACAAACCGATTCCCGAAATAGTGCCCACCCAGAGACGCTTCTTGCTGTCCACATGGAGACATAACACAGAATTATTCGCCAGAGTTGTGGAATCGTTTTCGTCTGCCCGATATTGTCGAAAACAATTGTCATGTTGATTCAGCCGGTTTAAGCCTCCATTATTTGTACCCACCCATAAATTTCCGCTACCGTCTTCTACAATCGCATTGATGTTGCCGTCGCTGATACTTGATACATTTAGCGGATTGTTCTGATAAATCCTGAATGTATAACCATCGTATTGATTCAAACCGGATTGGGTGCCGAACCACATCAGTCCCGATCGAGTCTGATAGATACACGCAACCGTGTTATCGGACAATCCGTCGGATGTGGACAGACGACGAAATTCAACTCTCTGAGATTGCGAACGAATCTGGACAACTAACAAAAATGTGAAAAAGAAAATAAACAGTGGTCTTTTCATAGAATGAATCGATTCACATGTTTTTTCGATGAGAATACCAAACAGCATCCATAACAAGATACACAATTTTCCCATTTGAACAAAATATTTTCATCTCCAATCACACGAAAAGAAAAATCCGATCAATAAAAAAGTGGATTCCCTCTCTTTCCGAGTGGAAATCCACTTTGAAAACGTTTGATTGTCAATTATTTATAGAACTATAAATTCAATTTTTTTGGGAGAGTTCCTTTAATTATTCGTACCCATATCGATTCTTTGCACTGTCC
>CAZIAH010000158.1:0-6897 GCA_964537715.1 uncultured bacterium
GCAATTAACCCTTTCTTATCAACTAACAGGTTGCACTTGTTACTTGAACCCACGATTCAATTTTAAAGGAGAAACAATGAAAACTAAAGTCTTACTTTTACTTGTCGGATTAATTTTGTTTGATTCGATTTCAATATTATCACAATCAAATTTATCCCCAAAGCATGAGTTTGTTTACAAAACAGTAAACGGTCATGAGATCAAAGCAAACATCTTTTTGCCTAAAACGAATGATTTATTCCCGGTGGTCGTTTTTTTTCACGGGGGATTCTTTTTCGGAAACAGAGACCAGGGATTAAATGAGAATCTCAAAAATAAATTGGTTGATTCAGGTTACGCCGTTGTTTCGGCTGATTACAGGTTGGCCCCTGAAACCAAACTTAAAGGAATTTTGGAAGATGTAAGTGATATGAATAGTTGGCTTAGAAAAAATGGATGGCAGGAATTTAGCATTGACACCAATAAAATCGCTTTTGCCGGAGGTTCCGCAGGGGGTTACATGGCGCTTACAAGCGGATTCAATCCAAAAACTGCTCCAAACGCAATCATTGCCATTTCACCACCGACCGGATTTTCAACACCAGCCACACCGATGGGTGATTTATCCCTATTAAATCAACCTGGGCCGTACGATATTGTAAGCGACTCCGTTATTTCATATGGGGACTATGGCAGCCGGATGACTCTCTGGAGATTTCTGATCAAAAATAATTTAGGACTTTATGAGCTGTTTGGTTTCGACCCATACAGCGAACCTGAAAAGCTGGAAAACTATACATTGATTGACAATATAAAATCTGTCTATCCACCCACTCTGCTCATTCATGCAAAAAATGATTACTTGGTTGACCTGCAACAAGTCAATGAGCTTTATCAATTCTTAATTGATAAAAAAATCGAAACGCAATTATACCTTGTGGAAAATGGACACAGCAATGAACTGATCAATCAGAATCCTGAAGTGATTGATAAAATCATCTCATTTTTAAATGTCCAATTTAATCATTGATCGCCTCGTGTATACATAACGTAACTTTCGGGTCGCGAGCTTTTGACTCGCGACCGCTGTGACAATTGTTCCTAAAATAGAAAAGGAGGACATTTTGCGTCACAATAGTTTGCTACTCTTCTTTATTATCTTTATTTCTGCAACTTATGCAGAGGCACATGACGGATTCTTTATAAGATTCAGCATTGGATCGGGTTATTATACAGAACAATCCGTTCTCAATGAATCCGGCCTTACGATTCCGGCCAAGAATCATGCACTTGGTTGGGGGTTTCATAAAAAGTACGCTTTACAAATTAGTGATTTTGGCGGATTAATTAAAAACAATGTCGGAGAATATGATTATATTAATCTTGATGCACTCGGGTTGGGACTAAAATATTATATGCCGTTAAATACGTCAATCACTCTTTCCGTAGCGCAAGGCAAAGTAACCTTTGCCCGTAATTGGTGGGAAATTTCGGACGCTGGAGAAGAAACCGGGGTTGCGATAAATTTAAGTTTGGATAAAGAATGGTTAATAGCAAAAAGATGGAGCCTCGGAATAGGAGTTCATGGATTCTTATTTAAAACAACTGACATTGAATATGAATTCATACAATTTGGAATAAATGGTATAATTACCTATTATTTTACTCCTGTCCGTTAAATTGCATTGATCATCTCAAGTATCCATACCCGAGATACCTGCCAGTATAAACATGAGGCAAACAGGGTCCAAGAATTTTTTGTGTCTTTACGGAGATATTTTTGTTATGGTCAGGAAAGATAATAAAAGTATATTTGGAAAAAAAGAATTAACCAGGCTCGCCTCTTTTGCAATCATCATGATCCCCTTGTCCACTTATCTGTTGGGCACGAAAGAATCTCCCTTTTATTATTCGTTGAGCATGATCGGCAATGAATCAGGTCATAGAATGGAATTTATATTATGGGGGATTATGACCGGTTTGTTTTTGACTTTTTTTATTGAAAGGTTATATGCATTAAAATCATTTGACAATCCCAGAGCACGCAGTTTGCTGATATCATCATTGATCTTTCTGGTACTGACCGTGCTGATTCCTTATATGCAAGATCTGAAAATATTGAGCAAAATACACAACATCACGGCGGCTGCATTCGGTATATGTTTAACTGCATCCCTTTACCTCTTTATCAAATATTTGTCTGAAAGAGATCATAAATTATACCACTGGTCGATGATCATGCTGAATGTAATCATTGTGGGATCTCTTGTCTTGCTTTTTTTATTCGGCCGGACAGGTATTTTTGAACTATTTTTCTTTTTTTCGCTCTCAATATTTTTGGGCATTCTCAACAGAAAACTATTCAGAAAGAAAAAGAACTCGTAGATCGGTTTGTGACCCAACACATAAATGGTGGATCATAGGCACATCTTGCTAATATTTGCTCACGTAATATCCCTGAAAAATCAGACAGGGTTGCATTATCCAACATTATGCCATACATTAATATTCGGAGGACTGATTTAAACAAAAGTAATTTCAAGAGAAAGGGGATAAAATGAATTCCAGCCAAAAGACGGCAAGAATGATAGGGATTTTGTATTTAACTGTCATGATCACTTTTACGATTGGTATGGCTCTGATCAGTACACTTGTAAATTCCCAGGATTATCTCACCAGTATTTATCCAAACCGAATCCGGATCATCATTGGTGTGCTCTTTGAATTGATAGAGGTGGCTGCTGTTATTGGTATCGTGGTGTTGATGTATCCCATCTTGAAAAAACAGAATGAAAGTCTGGCGCTTGGGTACGCTTTTTTCAGAATTCTTGAATGCGTCATGCTTGTTATGGGTGCAATCAGTGCATTTTTAATGGTTACTTTAAGCCAGACATATTTAAAAACAGCGGTACAGGACGCTTCTTATTTTCAGATCCTGAGCAACTTATTGATATCCATGCGGGAAGGAATGGGAATGACAATCCTTTCTGTTTTCTACAGCTTCGGTGCTTTTATATTCTACGGCTTTTTATATCAATCAAGACTCATTCCCCGCTTTATTTCCATTTGGGGATTTGTGGCAGCCGTATTGGTTTTTGCAGGAGCTCCGGTGGAGGCGTTCGGTCCGGAAAAAGGATCGATGATCGCTACTGAGGTAAGCATTCCAGGCATAGCAATGGGACTAAATGAAATATTTCTGGGTGGTTGGCTGATTGTCAAAGGATTCAATCCATCTGTAAAATAGGGGGAATATGAATGAGAGCGGTTGTATATACAGAATACGGATCACCGGATGAAGTCCTCAAACTTCAAAATATCGACAAGCCTGTGGTTAAGGATAATGAAGTATTGGTGAGGATCCACGCAGCAGGTCTTAATCCGGCTGACTGGCACTTCATGCGCGGTTCTCCCTATATTATGCGCTTACTGACCGGATTGAGCAAACCTAAGAAGACCACAATCATAGGTAGTGATATGGCCGGAAATGTCGAAGCGGTTGGTAAAAAAGTGACGCAATTCAAGCCAGGAGACGAAGTATTCGCCGAAGTCGGATCTGCAGCCGGTCTGCCAGGCGGGTGTGCAGAGTACGGAAGTTTCCCGGAAAAAAAGCTGGGGATGAAACCTACCAGCCTGACATTCGAGCAGGCAGCTGCTGTGCCCTTGGCTGCACAAACAGCCCTGATCGGTGTTCGCGATGTAGGCAATGTCCAGCCGAGCCAGAAGGTTCTGATCAATGGGTCTTCAGGAGGTGTAGGCACATTCGCCGTCCAGATAGCCAAGTCATTCGGTGCCGAAGTAACAGGTGTATGCAGCACAAGGAATGTGGACACGGTCAGATCAATCGGAGCAGACCATGTTATCGACTATACCAAAGAGGACTTTACGCAAAGTGGACAGCGCTACGATTTCATACTCGACAATGTGGGGAATCATTCGATGTCTGAATTCAGACGCATATTGATGCCAAAAGGAACGTACGGCGCCCCTGGAGCAGGAGGCGGTCCATGGTTTGGCCCTATGACGCATCAGCTCAAGGCATCGCTTACATCACTGTTTGTCAGCCAGAAAATGAGTCCTGTAAACGACAAACCCAACCGGGACCTGGACTTCCTGAAAGAGTTGATTGAAACAGGAAAAATCAAACCAGTGATTGATAGAACGTATTCACTGAATGAGACACCTGAAGCTATTCGCCATCTGGAAGGGGGCCACGTCCGAGGGAAAATCGTCATTACTGTGAATTGAAATATAACCTAATAAATCAGGAGGAATTGAGATGAAAAACCTTGTCACTGATTTATCACAACGTAAAGCTGTAACCATCTTAAGAATCCTGTATCCAATTTGGGCGATAGTCGGATTCTTCAGCATCATGTATGTTCCCTCGACTCTCATTGTACCCGGAGAGGCCACATCCACAGCCAATAACATCATGGCCAATGAATTGCTATTCCGTTTAGGTATTATCGGTAGTTTAATCACCCAGCTCATCTTTATATTTGTCGTACTGGTTCTATACCAGCTATTTAAAACAGTAAATAAAAATCATGCTTTGCTTATGGTTATATTCGCTCTGGTCGGAGTCCCTATTGCAATGATCAATACGCTTAACCGAATTGCTGCTCTGCTGCTATTGAACAGTGGTGATTTCTTGAATGGTTTAGGAACAGATCAGTTACATGCTCAAGTGATGTTCTTTCTTAAGTTGAACGAATGGGGTGTTGTTATCGCTTCGATCTTTTGGGGCCTTTGGCTATTTCCTTTAGGTTATTTAGTTTTTAAGTCAGGCTATTTCCCCAAAATTTTGGGTATCCTGGTAATCATAGCAGGTTTTGGCTATTTATCAGGCTCTTTTATCCATTTGCTTTTACCTGACTATAAAACAGTATTGCAGGTTTTAGAAATCCTGACATTTGGGGAAGTCATATTTTTGATTTGGCTTATATTTAGAGGCGCAAAAATAGCAGAAACAAAGAAAGGTGCATAAATGAAAGCAATTGTCCAAAATGCTTACGGTTCACCGGATGTGCTTAAACTCGCAGAAGTTGACAAACCGGTGGTTCAGGATGATGATGTACTGGTGCGAGTTCATGCGTCAGCCGTCAATGCGGGAGATTACTTCTCAATGCGAGGGAAACCTTGGGCTGCTCGATTGACTGTCGGATTCCCCAAACCGAAGAACTATATTCTTGGATGGGATGTTGCCGGAAAAGTTGAGACAGTCGGTAAAAATGTGGTGATGTTCAAACCGGGAGACGAAGTATTCGGAACGGCCAGTCACACGTTCGCCGAATACGTCAGCACCGACGCAAAGTATCTCGCGATCAAACCGACCAATCTCAATTTCGAGCAGACAGCAGCCGTACCCTCCGCGGCACTGACCGCCTTGCAGGAACTTCGCGATGTTGGCAAAATTCAGGCTGGATATAAAGTGCTGATCAATGGCGCATCAGGCGGTGTGGGAACATTCGCCGTGCAGATCGCTAAAGCGTTCGGAGCAGAAGTGACCGGTGTGTGCAGCACAAGAAATGTGGACATGGTCCGTTCAATTGGTGCAGATCATGTGGTGGATTACATAAAAGAGGACTTCACACAAAAAAAACAGTATTACGATCTGATCCTGGATAATGTAGGCAACCGTTCGTTTTCAGACTGCAGACGCGCGCTTAAATCCAATGGAATGATCATACCCAACACCGGTCATGCCGGTATGGGATATGTATTCAAGGCATTTATACTCTCCATGTTCATGAGCCGGCAGGGAAGCATGAAAGTGACAAAAGTAAACCACGAAGATCTAATTCTCCTGAAAGAGCTCATTGAATCAGGAAAGGTTAAACCGGTTATCGACAGAACCTATCCTTTGAACGAAACTCCGGAGGCTTTGGGATATGCCGAACAGGGACATGTTCGAGGGAAAGTTGTGATTATTGTGGAACAGAACAATAAAACCTGACAAAACAACTGTACAGGATAACTCAAATATTAAAAAGGAGGCAATAAAATGACTAATGAAAAAGCATTTAAAAAGAATGTTTGGATAGTAATGCTCATTTTATCGATTATTTTTATTGCTCTGACTTTATTTATCATGAGCAATGGTAATAATATTTTCCCAACTGGACTTGGACTTGCAGGTTCAAAGCAAGCCATCGAAGAGATAGAAGAAAACGCTCTTGGTTTTATCAATATGTCCATGTTAAAACCTCTGTGGGAAGGAATTTGGATGGGCATCTTTGGATTATTCATTGCTTTTGGACTGAAAAAGAAAATAAAATATATCTGGACTCTGGGAATCATTTGGGGAATCATGATGATAACCAATGCAGTGATTCAAGGAGGATATGAAGTCCTTATTCTGAAATGGTCAAATGTCTGTCCGCAAACACTTCTATTTTTAATTCTTGGATTGATATCACTACCGAGTCTTTTAATTGCAAGAAAGGAATTCTCCTAATTCTTACATCTATGATTCATAAATTCTATGATGAATTGAAAATACAATTGAAAAGTCATTCTATTAAAAATACTTATCAAAAAAAGGATATAACCATGAAAACAGTAACAACCATACTCATCGTTACACTCCTTACCTTTGCCGGTTGTGGAAAACAAAAAACTCCGTCTCCCAAAGTGGACCTCCACTCTGCAGTCGTGACGGACAATCTTGAAGTCATCCGGCAACACATCAAAGCGGGCACGGATTTGAATGTCTTGGAGCCTTCTCGTGCATCCACGCCGTTGATCACGGCCGCGGCCCTCGGCAAGACCGAAGCTGCTAAACTCCTGATCAAAGCAGGAGTTGACCTGAACTATCAGAATGCTGATGGTTCCACTGCGCTTCATACAGCTGCTGCATTCAATAGGCCGGACATCGCCAAACTCCTGATTAACGCCGGGATCGATCTGAACCGTCAG
>CAZIAH010000159.1:0-6798 GCA_964537715.1 uncultured bacterium
GGATACGGCTTAGTTTTAAACAGGAAGTGACGAAAGGTAAATAGATGAGGCATCGTAAGTCCATTGAAAAATTAAATCGTACAGCTGCGCATCGGAAAGCCACTCTTGCGAATCTTTCCGCGGCGCTTTTCGAACGGAAACACATACAGACGACCGAAGCAAAAGCAAAGGCAACACGACGTTTTTCTGAACGATTGATTACGCTCGCAAAACAGGGAACCGTTCATGCCAGAAGGATTGCTTTAAAGAGATTACGTCAGCGAAAAGTTGTGAAAATCCTGTTCGACGAGATTGCTCCTCAATATACAGAACGGCCTGGCGGTTATACGCGTGTCGTCAAACTTGGACAAAGATCCGGGGATGGAGCGGACATGGCCGTTCTCGAATTGGTGGGGTTTGATATGGCTTCCAAGAAAAAGAAAGAAAAGCAGGAAAAGACTGAAGCCAAGAAAAAAGCGGCAAAAGGGGAAAAAGTAACAGAAGAAAAATCCAAGCCCGAAAAAAAGAAAGAAGAGAAGAAGAAGGAAGAGAAAACCGAAAAGGAAGATAAAGCCAGAAAAGAGAAAAAAATCAAAAAAGAGAAAAAACCGAAAAAGTAATTCATTTCTTATAGAAGAGATATTTAAAAAGCAATCCATCCGGATTGCTTTTTTGTTAATGATGCGATTTGTTAAATAGTAGTTGCAGGGTTTTATTTTTTAAGTGGAGGGGCTTTTTTGGAAGGAATTTCCAGGAGAACCCCTTTACTGCTGAAGAAAAACAAATCTCCGACAGTGAGTCCGATGGACTGCCGCAATGGACGCCAGTTTTCACGATACGCCTCATTATCGATTTGTGTGCCGTTCTCTTCTTTGGTAACTACCCTCACTCTCTCCGAGTGTTCACGGTTGATCATGAAGGGGGAGTGGGTCGTAAGGATCATCTGGTTTTTGATGGAAAGATTTTCCAGAAGACGGGTCAAATCTTTTTGTCCGGCAGGATGCAGATGCAGCCCAGGTTCATCTAACAGGAAAAGATATTCATTGGCTTTGGCTTCATCTGTCGTAGCGATAAAGTTGATATAAAATGACAAATACCAAAGGAAGCCCGGAGAGCGGTTGTTTGGTGTATCATAAACGGTTGTGGCGTCACTGAAGTCGATGTAGAGCAGTTTACCGTTGACGCGTAGTTTGATCTCCAGAGAGGGTTCCTGTGTCCAGACTTCCCGTATTCTTCTTGTAATTTCACGACTGGTTTCTTCCGCGGCTCTTCTGCCTTTTGTCGAATCTTCGAAAATGATGGCCGGATCATCCACATGCCCGATTTTAAGCAGGTTTTTCTCCGTACGATGGGAATTTCCTCCCTTAATGAGATTGATCATTTCAACGCGATCACGAATAATGGGAATGTTGTCAAAATAGAGTATTTTGGGGAGAAATTCGATGAGCGGTTTTACGTTTCCGATCGACAATATTTTATTGTTCGCCTGTATTCTGTAATCGGTCAGTTTGGGGCCCTCTCGTCTGAGAATGAATGAATCGAGCGTGCGAAATCCATCGTACATTTTGATCAATATATTTTTCTCATCCTGCGTAAAATCCGTGATTTCAAGTCCGATTTGGGCTGTTTTGCTCTTCAGGTAGTTTTCCGAGTACTGACAGGTGTCGTCTGTTGTCAATTCGGATTCCGGATGAAAGGCTTGTATGGCTCTGAGGATGTTGGTTTTCCCGGATTCGTTTGCTCCAATCAAGACCGTGATTTTTGGATCAAGTGGAAGTATGACTTGCTGGATCGATCTGAATGCATTAATGATTACGTTGGATATGATCATCGGCCGGTCCTATATCAAATGGGAGATGTGATTAAAGATAAAATTAATGATATTGTCGAAAAATGCAAGTAAAAATTCTTTGATTTTGAAAATTTTTGATCATCATTGCAAATACTGTGGAAAATTCAGAAAATAAAACCCCGGGATTGTTCGTTATAAGAGTTGTCATTGCCGTTTCCAAATCGGATTTGTTTGAACTTTCATTCCCGGGGTTCGAATAAAAATTGGGCAATATTCACCGGGGGAATAGACGATTTCGTGTTTACAAAACAACCCGGATTTTAATATTCAAGTCCGATTGTAAATCGATATTCTCTTCCGGGAAGGGGATATCCCTCCAGAACGGCGATGGATTCGTTCAGAATATTCATCATTTGAATTTTCGTATTGATAGTCATGTTTTTCAGAGAGATTTTTCCGCTGAGATTTCCGTTGAGCAAGAAATAGTCATCCATTACATTTTTATTCGCTGCATCGGAAAATCGTTTCCCGACATAACGATAGTTCAGATTGGCCATACAAGGTCCAAGATTAAATCCGACAGTCACATCGATTTTTTGATCGGGGCGGTAGATCAGCCGTTTGCCCTTATTGTCCGAATTTTCTGTTTCATCGACTGCTTTCATGGAAGTGTAGGCGATTTTTAAAGAAGCCACATCTCTGGGCAGATGAAAAACGAATGCATTTTCGAAGCCTTTGATTGTTGCTTTTCCGAGATTGACAGGTGCATATTTCCAGTTGGCGTCTGGCTGCCAAAGAATCAAATCCTCAAAATCGTTTTGATAATAGGTCATTTCGATCCGGATACTGAAATCCGATGTGTAGCCAAAAAGCACTCCCGCATCGAAATTCGTGCTTGTTTCCGGTTTCAGGTGTGGATTGCCGACCGTGAAATCATCTTCAGGCCAGTAGAGATCACTGAACGAGGGCACGCGGTACGATTCTCCGAAATTGCTTCTGAATGATATATTGGTCTTGTTTCCCGAACTGATGAGCGCACTGATTTTGGGACAGGTATGGGAATCGATGTCCGAATAACTGTCCCAGCGGAGTGAGGGGATCCATTTCCATTGGGTTTGCAGACCGAAAATTCGGATCCCGTGCGATATTTCACTCAAGATAAGGATGCTCTGTGTGTTGCGCCGTTTTGGCGGAAACTGCGTGCTTGTCAGCTGGTCCTGTCTAATTTCAGCCTCTGCGGTGGTGACAATGGAAGGATGCACTCTCCAGTTTCCCTGGATATTGTACCCGATCGTTCTGTTTTCGTGCAGATCATCCGCAGCAGGCCATGAAGAGGGATCGATATACTGATTGTCGAACGACTGCCAGTAAAACTGATGTTGAAAATGAAAGTCGTTCGTCAGCTGATTTTCGAAAGACGCGGAAAAAAGTTTTCTGTTTTCATTGCGTCTTGCGTCGGGTGTGCTCCAGTTTGTAGAGCCGGTCACACCGCGTTTATTTTTTTGAGACTGGAATATCAGCTGCAATTTTGTTTTCGCACTGAAATCAAATCTGGTTTTGAGAAAAAGGTTGTCACTGGAAAAATCGTTGTTTTGCCTTCTCTCTGTTTTTTCGGAATGAGGGAGTTTGTACTCAAAATCCCCTTCGCTTTTCATCCGGTTGTAACTGATGAAATAGGAAAGTAATCCAACATTCTGCATGCCATAAACGTGAAATCCCTGTGTACCGAATGATCCAATGGTCGAGTTGATGCCGTAGGAGAGCCCGTTTGGAACGATCGAATTTTTTGAGAAGAGATGAATGATACCACCGATAGCATCGCTTCCCCACAGTGCCGAATATCCGCCCCGAATTACCTCGATTTTTTCGAGAACCTCCACCGGAAAATTGTTCATATCCACACCGCCTCCCATGGCGCTGTTGATTTTTTGTCCGTCCATGACGACGAGCACCTGATCCGAATTCGATCCCCGTATGGACGGCATCTGGAGCCCCGCGATGCTTCCGTAATTTTTCATGAAAACACTCCCCGTGGATTCGATAATTTCCCCCACGGTATTTCCGTTGCTCTTTCGGATCTGAAGTGGATCGAGTATTTCCGCAGAGACGGTCACTTGAGAAAGAAGATGGTCTGTTTTCGTGGCAGACACGATTACGGGATTGTACTGAATCACGTTTGGAGTGAGTGCGAAATCGAGCCGGGTATTTTCATCTACACGAACACGGTTCGCAGTAACTGTTTTGTAACCAATAACTTTGACCCTGACATCATACTGGCCCTTTGGCAGAGGCTGGATGATGTAATATCCCTCATTTTGGGAGGCAGTTCCATAATTTGTTCCCACTATAATAATGTTGGCATCTGGAATGGGTTGTCCGGTGGTGCTGTCGTAAATGACGCCGGAAAGCGAACCCGGTTCTTCCGCAGAAGAGGGTAGAGTGATACAGATTGTCGTCACATAAAAAGAAAGCCCTGTGACGAGGGCCATCAAGTTGAGGGTGATTTTTACTTTCATTGTTTCCTCCTTTACTTTCCCTCGAAAGTATCTCCGGAGACGATTTTTTATTCAGTATCCTGACTCACGGCTCAAACCTACTTGCCAGGCCTTCCCATTCCGGGATTTCGGAACAGTGGCATCATCTGGCTTTCGTACCCGATTACAGTAGCGGGGCTGTGACGGCTTCACACCGTCTTCCCGAATAAAATTCGTTTCCATGGTTACTGGTTAGTCCAATCCCTGATTTGATTTTTTCCTAAGCTATATCACCTCCTTCGAAACGTTTTGTAGCGGATTTAGTCTAATAGATGCCAGGTAATACCGAACCGGCTGGTTCTGGCGGGCAAAAGATAACCGGCCACGACAGCCCTTTCCGTATTTAAAATATTGTCCACAGCGAAAGACAATGTCGCCTGTTTTAAGAAGGTCAGTGAAATTTTAAAGTCCAGAACCAATGCCGGGTCCAGATAAATCTGTGAAATGTTTCCCGAAAGTGTGTAGAGTCCCCAGGAATCCGTCCAGAAGCGGGCAGCGCACAACAGATTCACGTGAAGGTCATTTTGAAAATAATCGTGCTCCCAATTGAGTGAACCGTTTCCCCAGAAATTCGGTCGCTCATAGAGATTGACTTCATTTTGATCGGTGGCAGTGAGATAGGTGAGTGCGACCCGCGACGAAAAATGATGCAAGAAATAAAACTCAAGTTGAGTTTCGAACCCCTGATGGATATTTTTGTCCTGATTGATAAATTGATAGTGGTGATCCGTTTGGGATGGAACAATTATATCGCAAATCTGAGTGAAAAATCCCCGGCATTTAAACCGGGCGAAGTCTTTCCATTTCCACTGCAGTCCGATTTCGACAGTCCGGCCCGTTTCCGGTTTCAATTCTTTGTTTGGCAGAAAAGGTAGTGAGTCGGAGATCGTATAGGCATCATTGTAAGTTACCGGAAAGATGGGATGGAAAGGATAGCCGAATTTTTCTCCCAGATCCGGATCGCGGAGGGTTTCCGAATAGGTGGCCCAAAAACTCAAGTTTGGGGAAGGTATCCACGATAGTTGATGATCGGAGAGAATGCGCATTTTTTGATCCGGACAAACATGTCCGTGTAGCTGATACATAGAGATGAAGTGGTTCAAAATCGGAATGGTGATTTGAGAGAAGCCGTGATAGTGTGTGCTGCTGAATTCTTCATCTTCCGGCGTGATGATCCAATTTTTTTCTGAGGAGATTTTCCAGGAAATCGGGAAAAGGGACAGTTTGAAATCCTGCCCGACCGAGAAAATCTCACTGCGTACCGGGTATTGTTTCCGCGGATTAAAATCCTGATCTCTATATTCGTAGTCGGCTCCATTTAAATCGATTTGGAAATGTGTTTTTGTCCCCAGCAGATTTCCGCTTGCGCTAAGATTGTGATTAAACTGAATGCGTTTATGATGCGGATTGGAGAGGAGCGTCGTATCTCCAGGGATTGAAAAACTGTAGGCAAGATCGAGCTCGGAACTGTTGTGGAGCACGTCATACCGGAACTCCCAATTCGGGAAAGGATGCCAGACCAATCTCGACCTGATTTTTTGGCCTTTGTACGTTTCCGAATACAAAGGATCGCCAAAATATTTTATCAGTACACCGGAAAGAATTCTCAACTTCGGGCTGATGACCTGTCCGAAGGAAATGTCCAGATCGCTGTATTTATTGGCGCCGAATCGATAGACAAAACTGGAGTAGGGTTGTTTCGTGTCGGTATCTTTTGTGACAATATTGGTGACGCCACCGATGGAACTCTCTCCAAAAGGATTGAATACCGGATAGATTTCGATTCTCTCGATCATTTCCACGGGGATCAGATTCAGGTCGATTTGATTCGACCAGGGTTCGCGTATCAGTCGGCCATTCAGTAACAGAACTGTTTTGTTCTCGGCGATTCCCCTGAATCGATATAACAAGAACTGACCTGTCGAACCGAGCTCTCTGGTCCGAATGGAGGGCATGAGGGAAAGCAGATCTCCGAAATCTCCGTAATCATGCTTCTGTGCTTCGTTGATTGAAATCGTATATGGAAAGAATAGAACCTGAAGTGGTTCATCGGCGATGGTTGTGCCAACCGTCATTAAGATCGTCATAACAAGAGAGATTATAAAGTATCTTTTCATCAGATAATAAAACAACTATTCAAACAATGGATTTTTTATTTTATCGAGTCCCTGAATGATCACAGGAACCAAAATGATAAATATCAATGTATTTGATATCAGATGCGTGAGATAAAATCCCATCCCGTAGATAAAGCTGCCGACGAACTGACGGGCCGATAATTCGATAAAGAGCACAAAAGAAAGTGTGGTCAATACTGCGAAAAGCAGGGTGATTCCAAAGCCGACGAATCCCAGTTGAATCGGAGGGACTATTTTTATCGTTGATCGATGTTTGCGGAATACGGCTCCGGCAAAACCTGCGAATCCCATTGAAATGATTTGAGCGAGAAACAAAGGCGGAGCGGCAAGCCCGAAGGGACTGAGTAGGGAATAG
>CAZIAH010000160.1:0-6697 GCA_964537715.1 uncultured bacterium
GTCTCCGCTCTCCGGTGTGACCAAAAAATGAACGAACGTCTGGGGAAAAAGCTGTTTCGCAGCCCGTGCCAATGGAATCGTCAGAATTACATCACCGGGGAAAGCAGTTTGCAGAACGAGAATTTTTTGAAAGATCTCCCCTGAATGGTGTTTCATTGGTTCTCCGGAGGCTTACGCTTCCACCGCCGGTGCATCCAGAACCAGTGATCCGGATATTCGAGAATTTTATTTTCTAGCAATGTCGTATACGCCTGTGTCATTTCATAAATATTTTTATCCGTGATCCCATCGAGATGACCGAAAGGCAACCGTTCAAACACGACTCTGTGCCGGCCGCGCGGAAGACGGATCGCGCTCGCGAAAATAATCGGGGCTCCGGTTTTTAATGCAAAAATCGCGGGCCCCTGATGTGTGGATGACGGCTTGCCGAAAAACCGTACAAAGACACCCTGTCTTCCGGCGTCCTGATCCGAGAGCAAGGCAACGATTCCATTGCCTCTCAGTGTTTTCATGACACCCCGAACAGCGATGCCCATGTGGATGATTCGAATTCCCATGATCTCTCGATTCCGGTTCATCCTGTCATCAATGAGTTTGTTGTGCTGTTCACCCACGAGAAAAGAAACGGGATATCCCAATTGAGCCATATATGCGCCCATATATTCCCAATTCCCGAAATGTCCGGCAACGATGACAGCTCCTTTGCCGCGCTTCAATGCCCAATCCACATGTTCTCGACCCTCGATTTCCCAGTCGGCAAGCACGGTTTCCTTTTTCAAAAGTGGAAACCGACTATATTCAAAAACCATCTTTGCAAAATTTTGATATGTTCTCAATCCGATTTTTTTCAACTCCTTTTCGGATTTTTCAGGGAAAGCTATCCGAAGATTTTTTAGTACCACCTTTTTTCTGACACGAAGCACCGAATAAACAAACCGACCCAAAAGATCGGAAATCACAAAAACCGTTTCCAGAGGAATCAGATAGATCACAAGAAGGAAAACCATGAAGGTGTAATATTCGACACGATGTCTAATGATCTTCAATAGTTTTGAATCCATAAAGATCTTCTTGCTCCCACGCCTTTCTTCTCTTTTCTGTTCGCCACCGGGTCACAAAAAAAGCGGCAAGAAACAGCACAACCATCAACACACTGATCAGAAAAGGAAAATTGAGAAAAATCGCCCACCGGTATTTGATTTTCATCGCCCGATACCAGCTGTCCTCAAATTCACCGAATCCCATACCGATCACCGATTGCATGGCCACATCCATATCCGTATGTTCCCCGATTTTCCGGATGATCCCGACAAGCGCATCACTGCCGAACCGGTCGATCAGAAACTGCACTGCCGAGAGCGATTCTTGATAAGCGAGACCGGCTTTTTGTCTTCGAAATGTCAACACATCATCGATTTCATCCAATCTGATGATGTCACCCGAAAAAACCGCCCTTGCCAGGTTCAGTGTTTCAAGAAATCTATTCTCCCCGGAAAATGTCATGGCAAGACCTTCGTCAAACCAGCGGTCGATGGGATACCCTCCCGAAGAAGCAGACAGCAGTACATGACTCAGTTCGTGAAGTACTGCGCTTTTTAGATCGGTTTCGGGATGGGCGATTCGGGGAGACTTGAGAAAGATCACGGATTGTTCCGGCTCGGCCGCAGCAATCCCCCATTCCGGGATTTGTCCTCCAGTGATCTGATTGAAAACTTTCTGGGAAGGTGCTACCAGAATTGTGATCTTGGGATGGCTGGATAAACCGAACCGCTCGGACAGAACAGGCAGTCCTTGATCGACAATCGAGATGATCCTGTCCCCGTACCGCATATCCTTTTCATAACAGTAAAGAACAACCGGCCCTCGGAATAGCCGGCGCCATTCTCTCTCCGCTGAAAAGGAGACGGAATATAATCCGAGAACGACAAACAATAGAATTTGAGGAAGCTTTTTCACACTCAGCATCCGGTATAAATTTATTAAAAAGGTACAACTTTTGATATATTTACGCAAGAGATTTCTCTTGAAATACCGCGAACGACTTACGAATTATAATGAAGGACGAGGCAGATGAGGCGCTTCCGATGCAAAAAATCCCCTGACGGGGACCGTATTCATCATTCATACTGTAAAGAAGAAATTAAGGCGTCAGCCTTTTATAGGACAAATCTCATCAATGAAAAAACTATAGTGTTGAATAGACTTACAGCTCGGTTTCAAATGTCAATTGATTGATCGTGCCGACCAGTCCGTACGAGGAAAAACTGTAGTCGAACCGGTATTTCTGATAATGAATGCCCAGGCCAAGCGACACACCGGCAAACCGGTCGCGGCTGCTGTTCACTTTTTCTTCGATTCCGCGGGAGTTGTATCCCCAGCGAAGAAACAGATTCTCCGAAAGTGTGAACTCCCCCCCCAAAGCCCAATAAATCCCGCCTAAAAAATCGCTGTCCTGATCCGGATACTTGATCAGATTTAGATTGATCAACAGAGGGAGATGGGCCAGCTGATTGGAAACACCAATCCGGTATTCGGTAGGTAATTTTTCATGTTCGTCCATGAATGCATTCAGAGAGGTACCGAGATTCAGCACGGAAAAACCGAGGTCCACGTCCTTCTCCGGAATCCGGTAAATCACACCCAGATCCCCGGCCAGGGCCGTAGCGACATACTGATCGATTTTTGAATGAATGAACTTCAGTGAAGCGCCGCAGTGCAGGTTCGTGCCGATACGGCGTCCGTAGGTTCCTGAAAAAAGAATATCCCCCGGCGTAAAACTGCCGAGATCATTGCCCAAAATATCGGTCCGCTGCATGCTGCCGTAATTCATGTATGTGATGGAAAAACCCAACATCCCGATTTCGGGAATCAATTTGCCGAAACCAACAAATCCAGCTTTAAAATCTGCCAGATGATCCACATACGTGATGGCAATACTCTGATCCTGGACAGCGACCAAGCTGGCCGGGTTGTAAGCGATCCCGTGCAGATCCCCCGGAACCGAAACAAACGCTCCTGCCATGGCCACCGGTCTCGCACCGATTTCGGAACGCAGGAATTCGAATCCCGCATTTTGCATCGATCCGGCAGAGACAGATAAGACCGGAAGAAAAATGAAAAGACGAATAAATTTGGACATATGTCGTTTGAAAAACATTTTTTCAATAGACTTTAAAAGTCAAATACCATTTGTATTGAAGCCACCCGTCGAACTTGTAGCCCTGCCCGTCTCAGGCGGGGACGACCTGCTCATTATCCCGAACGCCCTTTGAGCCACCCGTCGGACTTGAACCGACGACCTGCTCATTACGAGTGAGCTGCTCTACCAACTGAGCTAGGGTGGCATTTGGGACTCTACCAGCTGAGTCGAGATGGTTTCTTAATAAACCTCTGAATAGAAAAATAGATCCTCATCAGGCGAAAAAATGTAAAAAACTTTCACCCAAAAGTCAAGGTAAATCAAAATCTCTTAGAGAGCTACAAGCTAACAAGGAGGTTCAATTTATCAGTCTAGACGATTCCTAAAACAAACATTATGGATTTTGACACAAACCCAAAAAAAGGGCTGAAATAAATTCCAGCCCTTTTTAAACATTCTTGAAAACGATCTTACCGAATCAGCAGCATCTTTTTCTTTGCATTGAACTGCTCTGTCCGTACCTGGTAGAAATAAACACCGGACGAGACCTCCGCTCCCGATTCGTCCTTGCCATTCCAGCTCACCTGATGCGTTCCTGAATTTTCCATGCCGTCAAACAAGGTTTGGATCTTCCGGCCCAGCAGATCGAACACTTCGACCATGACTCTGCACTGAACCGGTAGAGAAAATTCAATCGTCGTTTCCGGATTGAACGGGTTGGGATAGTTCTGTGATACGTTAAAATGTTGAGGTGAAAGATTGCCTGGTCCTGGAGCCACATCGGTTGGATCGGTTCCGTAAAAACGCCTGCCGTAGATATCTGCACCTCTCTGCATGGTGGCGTCTTTAAACACATAGGCCATCAGAAATTCATTCCTCTGACTGCTGTGTGCCACACCCAGAAGACTCCCTTCATAGTTAGATGTTACATCAACCGGAATATTCTCCAGGTAGGTCACAGTGTTCACACGGTCATCCGCCAGGAATATCTGTTCTTCATCATTATTGATCCAGAGGCGCTGAGCATATAGATCAATATCCGGAACGCGTGTATCTCCCCAGCCAACCAGATACTCATCATCAAAAGCACCGTAAGCCAAATCCGGTGCTCCAACCATCTCATCCTGAATGCTAATCGGATAATTGGAGGGAACAGCAGTTGTATCTCCGTTTAAGTCAACATAACGTGCAACCCAGTAGCCTCCTTCCCAAAAGAAGCCGACTCTTTGCCCATAAACATCATTAAGTGTTGTCATCATTGTTTCATCGGTCATCCCTTTCCAGATCACCTGAACTTCGGTATACGCAGCCGTGGCAGTTTTTGCAACCATTACACCATACTGTGTTCTGGAAGCCGTTCTGGCCTGAAAACAATCAGGACCGTTTATGAACAAACCATTTGAGATAAACATGGCCGGTACGACAGATGCCACACTGCCGGGTTTTGCCACACCACCGACTGTTCCGTCCGGATTGATCAGCTGACCTGTATGACTGACCCTCTGTCCGAGTACATAACTCATATAGGTTCCATAGACCACAAAAAATTCGTTGGTCTCGTGGTTGTACGTTACATCAGGATTGCTTGCATCATACCAATCCGCCTGATCAATCGGGAAATTCACAGCAGGATTAGAAGGAGAAACAAGTGTGCCATCCGAGGAAACGAGTTGACCATAGATATCCACGCCCCAAAGTTCACCTTGTGTCTCGCCTTCTGCACGACTATCACCCCAGACCACCAGATACACTTCCTCCAGATAATTAAAAGCTACGGAGCAGGTATAAATATCATGTGATTCCGTGCAAATGCCAAACGTATGATCATCCAAATCTGATGTTGGTGCATTAACAAAATTGCCATCACTATCAATAAAGACACCTCGAATATCACCCTGATCATCTCCATTCCGGTTGTCCTCGAAAACCACCAAAAAACGGTTATTCACAGGATCAAAATCCAAGCGGGGCCACCATTGATTCCCTGTGGAGTTGCAAACAACAAAATTCTCACCAATTAGTGTACCATCTCCATCAACAAATTGTCCATAAATATCAGTATCGATGGGATTATTCCTCTGATCTTCCCAGACCACCAGATAGTCATCATGGTTTGGATCATATGCGGCCTGTGCAAATCCCTGATCACCACTTGCAATGCAGATTTGAATGATATCGCTGTGACCTTGTGCCGATACAACCGTAAAACTCCCCAAAAAGAAAATCATGATTCCTACGAAACCGATCGCTTTTGTCTTCATACAACACTCCTTTTTTGTTAATTAAATTCGTGTATAGTTTTTGACTGTGATATTTTTTTAAGACATCACCCCTTTCCTTTCAATAAAAATAAATAACAGTAATTTAAATTTATAAAAAAATGATAGCAAAAATGAAGGCTAAAAAATAATAAGATCATTATCCAAAAAAGTCAAGTAAATTTTAGTTTTGGATATTAAAAATAATTACATATTGGATGAATTATAGAGATACAGCCAGAGAATCAACCAACGAAACGGACATGATGGTTCCGTCTTTCCGATAAGCACACACCTCATCGATCTCAATAGATACTATTTTCCCTCTGTCACCAACAAACGGAGAATATTCATTCGTTGGATACTGTGAGCGGATCATAAGATATGTGGAATCGGGTTCGATTTCGTCGATGATATTGAATGGATAATCTGTGCCTTCAGGTATCAAACCAAGACTATCCGTTCGGAAATGAACCGCACATATTCTACCCTCCGGAGGACCGGCCACAATTGCTCTCCCATAAAACTCCAGCACCTTGACTTCTTTTCCTTCGATGGCAAACTGAAATGAAAGAACATTGACTTTGGTTGCAGTCATCCCTTCGGCCGGCGGATTCACCGGGATATAATCCGTTTTAATACATTGTACGATGACACCATCGGGTACGAGGTTGACCTCTACGGGATTGGGTGGGTATTCATCGCAAAATACAAGAAAAGCACAAATCAACAATAACCCTATCGATTTCCGCATAACCTCCATTCCTCTCTACTTCCCGATCAAAGGAAGTGAAAGACTGCTTTTTGAATTATGTGGGCAAAAACTTCTCAGTTATTACCGATCAACTGAAAAATTTTTCCCCATTTTTCCTGATGAACGCTACCCCTGAAATAAACGAATTGAATATTAACAGGCAATTAACTACCGTCGAAAAAATTTTTGGAAGTCTCATAGAATAATCAATGCAAAACCAGTACCACCAAAAAAAATCCCTGTCAATATAAATGACAGGGATTTCAGCGGGGCCGACGGGACTCGAACCCGCAACCTCCGGCGTGACAGGCCGGCGCTCTAACCAAGTTGAACTACGGCCCCTAATTCGTTCTCATTCCTGAATTTTAGATGTAAAATATAATAACTTTTTATTCCTTTGTCAAATGATTTTACAAGAAACAATAGGAACAAACAACAAGACTAAGTACACAGTTTCATAAATACGCATACATATGCACTTGATTAAATTCGAATATACAAATCCGAAATGCCTGCCCGTCCGGCAGGCGGGCGAAACAAATACGA
>CAZIAH010000161.1:0-6551 GCA_964537715.1 uncultured bacterium
AGACACCATCCAGAACCAGAATTTCATTCTCGAGACGTTGTCTAAATGTGGATTTTTTCATTTCAATATCCGGATTTAAGAACAATATATATAAACAAGATCATAAATTGCAAGCATATTCTCATACCGAACCGAATTCGATCGGTCTCATCTTATGCCGATAGAATAGATATTAATATTTTTACAAAAATGCAATAATTAAACTTGACATAACCACTTTTTTTCTTATATTTATAAAATAATGCCGAACATATTATCTTTTGTTTATTTCTGTCTATGCAAAGGAGAGAGATTCAAAAGCAAGGAGGTGAGTCATAATGAAGAAATTGTCACTATTGGTCGCATTCTTGATGGTATTTTCCATTGCCCTGATTAGCATGAATGGCTGTACGAAAAAACAGGCTCCGCCCAAGGAAGAACCTGCAAGCGGACAGATGGAGGAAGCGGCTCCCGACACAACGGCAATGATGGAAGAACCAGCCGAATAATACCAAACGCCTCAGGAAATTTTGATCATGAGGAAGAACCAAATCGGTTCTTCCTTTTTTATTGTTTTTTTATTCAGAAAAAATTTATACCCAACTAAAATTTTGAAAAAATCGTCGCAAGAAAAATACTTGATTTTGATTCATTTTTTCTGTTATTTGAATTGATATTTTCCTCAAACAATGGGCTCAAAAAACGGATTTCGAGAAATTATAAAATAGATGATAGACATTTCTGTCTAATATAATCCATATAGAAAATTGAGTCATTGGGTATAGAAACTTAGATTATTTGGATAGAGCGACTCATGAAAATTATTAAACAAATTAAATGTAATGATATGGTATGTATTGATGTTAAAACTGAAAAACATAATATTCCAGATGTAAAAATTCATCCACAAACAATTAAAATAATTATGATTTCTGAGGCTCCATCTTCATTGAATACAGAAAATTTTTATTACCCTAAAAACAATGATTATATGAAACCTACTATTCAAATTATGCAAGATGCAGGTTTGAATATATCAACTATAAATGAAATAACTGATTTAGGTATCTATATCACAACAGCTGTAAAATGTCCAAAAATTGGAATGTCAATTTCAACAGACACAATCAGAAGGTGTTCATCATTGCTCGAAAAAGAAATAGAGTTGTTCCCAAATGTTGGAGCAATCATTTTAAATGGAGATGTCGCAATAAAATCAATAAATTATATTTATAAAAAAAAGACAGGGGAAAAAATAATACCGAATGGATCTACATATAAAATAAGAAAAGGCAAATATTGTTTCGAAAATATTCAATTTTATCCATCATATATTCTAACAGGTAAAAATATATTGATAGAGAAATCAAAAAGGAAAATGATTACTGAAGATATATTTGACGCACTGGAAGTAATAAAAATGAAAGTCAAATAATTGATTGACCAGAATATCCATTCTGGTCGCAAAATGAAATGGAATATACTTGTTTCAAACGTTTATTAAAGGGAACTGAATAATGAATCAGAAAGAAATGATAAAATATTTCTATGAGCAGGTTGTCTCCAAAAATCTCATCGATGAGATAGAAAAGTATGTCTCAGCAGACTGTACCGTCAGAAGCGGAGAGACAATAATTCCTGTCGGATTGTCAGGTATGAAACAACACGTTATAGACGTACGGAAAACTTATCCTGACTTGCGGATACAAATTTTTCGACAACATGTTGATAACGATTTTGTGATCTCTGAAATAATCACCGAGGGCACACATCTGGGTGAGTGGCTGGGAATCAAACCATCCGGGAAAAAGCTTGTTTTCACCGGTGTCAACATCGATCAGGTAATCAACAATAAAATTGTAGAACATGGCGGTGCAGCAAATATTTTCGATACTTTCTGGGCCGAGAAAATAATTCAAGCATGCCAGTGAGTTTTTGATCGATTCTCGTTCCAAGCGTCTCGCTTGGAGCGTTTGCTAAAAAGGCTCAGCCTCATCAGGCAACCTATTGCCGTCAGAGTCGGTTTTTCGTCGCTCCCCGTGAGGACGCCGGGAGCAAGAAATATTAAACAACTTCTCTATTGAGTGCCGTAGTACTTTCATATAATTAAAATATCGAAACTGGAGGGATATGATGGAGAAACAATTTATAACGATTTCTATTGTTTTGCTTTTCTCACTTGCTTTTGCCGGCAGAGGAACTTCTCAAGGAATTACATCGCCCGATTATGAAGCAGTGAAAAAAGCCATCGAGCAATCGATCGGCTGGGCTATCGAGAAGGACTTCGACGCCATGTTCCGCTTGTGGGCCGACAACATGTTTCATTTCTGGCTATTTTCAAACAGCCAAGTTGTTGGCCTGGATAATTTTAAGAGTTATGCCGAACAATGGAAGGATCCTGATTTTCGTGGAACCCGCTTCGAATTCAAAGACTTACGTATCGTGTTTTCTCACTCCGGGGACGTGGCATGGTACTCATGCTTCCTCGATGATTGCGGTTCCTTTAAAGGCAAGGAGTCTTGTTTGGAAAACGTTTTTCAAACCGGTGTTCTGGAAAAAAGGGACGGCCGGTGGGTCCATGTGCTGATGCACGGATCATATCCGGTCGATAAGATACCCGAGAATTTTGTCAGGGAATTTTATTCAAACTTGTTTGAAAAATAGGAATAATCATATCATACATTTGACCGGCCAGGATATCCATCCTGGTCGGAAAATGAAAGGGAATATATCCACGCTAAGCCAATCAATGAAGAAATCCAATCCAATTTCAGAGGAACTGATCGCACCGTGCGGAATGAATTGCGCCATTTGCAGCCGATATCTCGCTTATGTAAACAAGTTAAAACGGAGCCAATGCATCGGCTGCCGGCCAAGAAACAAGAGATGTACATATCTATTTAAAAATTGCACAGGACCTAAAAACATCTCAAAAGGCAATGCTGCCTTTTGTTTTGAATGCAGTCAGTACCCCTGCAAACAAATCAATCGCATGGATAGCAGGTATATAAGTAATTACAAAATGAGCGTGAAAGATAATTTAGAATATATCAAGAAAAACGGAATCGGCAAATTTATCGAAGAACAATACAAGAAATACCGTTGCTCAAAGTGCGGCGGCTTAATCTCGATTCACAACGGCAAATGTTTCAAATGCGATACGATAACAAAACTGGTAGAAAAATATAATGAGAGATAATATTTGCTGAATAAAAATAATGTCCGACAACGAGTTGAACGCGGATCACTGACACGATCCACGAGTCCTATTCTGATTCTATTCGTTGGATACCGACTTCTGCGGCGTGATCCGAAAATTTATGTTAGCCCGCTAAAATCAAAACCGGAGGCCATTATGCGCACGAGAAAAATTATTTTTATTCTGATCATTTATGCGGTTCTATTGCTTGGCTGTATTGTATCAGTCCATGCGGCCGATCCCTGCGACCGTGCCTGCCTCGAAAGCACAATCGATAAGGTACTTGCCGCCATGATCGTGCACAACCCTAGCCAGTTGATGTTTGCACGAGATGTCCGCTATACCGAAAACGGCGTTGAACTGCGAATCGGCGACGGCATATGGGCCACGCTCAGCGCCCGTGGAAAATACAACCTCTATGTCTCCGATCCTGAAACTGGTCAAGTCGGATTTTACGGAACTGTCAATGAAAACGGCGGCATGAATTACATTGCACTTCGGGTCAAAGTCGTTGAGGCGCTTATCAGCGAAATCGAAGCGATTGTAGTGCGCCCCACCGCACCGGAATCACCAAATCAGACTCCGCCGCCATCGAAAGGCGAGATCATGGAGAAATTGGCCGTCCGCCCGCAATTCTTGCAAACCGTACCACCTGCGGAAAGAATGAACCGGAAAAGCCTGGTCAAAATCGCCAACTCTTATTTCATGGGACTAGCCAATCAAACCGGCAATTTTACGGCCCCTTTCGCCAAAACCTGTGAGCGGTGGGAAAACGGCATGCACACAACGAACCAGAAACCCAACTCGAATGTGCCCAAAAACATGCCCGATATTCTTGCCATGAGCTGCGAAGAGCAGCAAAAATCCGGATGGTTTGCCTTTGTGACGGATATTCGAAACAGGCGTTTCCCCATCGTCGATATCGAACGGGGACTGGTCATGTCCTTCGCATTTTTCGATCACAATGCGGCCGTGCGGGAGTATCCTTTGCCCGACGGCACCATGACGCCAAATGTCGTGACCTATCCGCAAAGCATCGAAATTTCCGAACTGTTCCAGATCCGTGATGGTAAAATCGATCAGATCGAGGCCTTGATCAACTCCGTGCCATATCGCATGAAATCGGACGTCTGGGATCAATAAAAACTGAACTTTGACAAATTCCGGATAAGCATAAAAATACGGAACGATTTTGAAAAAATGTTCAATTTCATCTCCTCATTGACAAGTGGGAGATAAAGAGGGGGTTAACGGAACGCAGAAAGAATGCTTCAATTTCTATCCCCCTTTGCAAGGGGGATTATAAGAGCTCACAAACAAAACATATTTTCTGCGATCTTTTCACCTTCTCTTTAATTGACACAGGAGAAAACAAAATGAAAAAAGGATTCATCATTTTAGGACTTACATTTTTATTGGGACTGTTTTCGTGTGCCAAAAAACCGGATCGGTCCGCACTGGTCGCCCTGATGGATCAGTATCTCGAAGCACTGACAAAACACGATCCTGCCAGCGTACCGCTCGCAAGTGATGTGAAACTCGTGGAAAACACAGAAGTCACTCCAATCGGCAAGGGACTTTGGGAAACTGCCACCGGAGGAGCAACCAATTTTAAAATCTACGTCGCCGATCCTGTGGCCAATCAAATCGGATTCCTCGGCGTCATCGAACAGAATCATAAGCCGACAATCATCGGCGCGCGCCTGAAACTCGTCGATGGCAAAATTACCGAGATCGATCACCTGATCATTCCCCATTATGAAGACTCGCTCAATCCCAATATGTCGAAAGTCAGGCCTGGACTTGTCACACCGATCGATCCTTCCGAACGCGTGCCGCGTAACGAAATGTTGAAGATCGCGAATTCCTATTATGAGGCCCTTGTTCATGATGACGGCAATCTCGCCCCCTTTGCCGATGAGTGCCAGCGCCGAGAAAACGGCGGCACCACTGCGAATTATGATCCGAACTCCGGTGAAATTGTCAAAAAAGATAATTTTTATGTTTTGAGACAATTGAAATGCGGGAAGCAATTAAACACAGGATGCATGGCTTACATTACGGATATTAACGACCGGCGGTTTAGCGCTGTGGATGAAAAAATGGGACTGGTCTTCGCCTTTTCCATATTCCGCCATAATGGCGAACCCAAGATCATCCCCATCAAAGGTGTGCCGGGCATTACGGAAACAAAAAACGACTGGGGTCCCTTCGATCTGCCCGCAGCTCACATATTCAAGATCAGAAACGGCAAAATTTATGAGATCGAAGCCATTGGCTACGTGGCAGAACATGGAATCAAGAACGGCTGGGAATAAAATTCGTGGGAATTACGAAATTTATTGCACAGGATGATCAACCTGTGAATCCGTAGCAAAGGATTTAATCCGTCAGGATTTTAAAACACTGACGCCTTAAATCCTTGATCACCCGGTACCTTAAAAACCGCTACATTCTCGTTCCAAGTGTCTCGCTTGGAACGTTTATTAAAAAAGGCTCTGCCTCATTAGTCAACCTATTACCGGCAGTGCCGACCATCTCCGCTCCCAGCGAGGACGCCAGGAGCGAGAAAAAAACCGCTGCATGAAAAAGACTTGATTTTAATTCATTTTTTCTGTTATTTGAATTGATAGTTATGTTTAGAATATACGTTATATAGGAAATTGAGTAAGTCGTATATAAACCTAAGCTACGTTGATAATGATTGCACAATAATCATGAATGAAATATTAAAAAAAACATCAATAGTAATTCTTTTCATTATTCTTATTTCTAATGTATTCTCACAGAACAATATGATATATGGATATATTTATGATGAATATTCAAATGAACCGATGGTAGGCGTGAATGTTCATCTTGATAGTACATATTATACATATTCAGACATTAATGGCTATTTCAAATTTAGTAATGTTACTATAGGCAAACATTTAGTAAAAGCAACTTGTATAGGATATTACGTACAAGAAAAGAAAATTAATGTCGATTCACAGGATAATGAATTTAATCTAATTTTTCTATTAAATTACGGCCCACAATTTTCAAAATCCATGAAATTCAATGTATACCATACTACCTTGAAAAATTTATACAATAACGATCATTCTATTTTCAGGATTAAACCTACCAATATTGAGAATGACAACTTTAAAGTAAATATAAGTTTCGACTTTATTAATGATTCCGATGAATCTATATTTGTAACCAAGTTCAATTTTGGGATATATATTTCTGATTCTTTAGGCAATGAAATTCTGTATGTACCACAATATATCGGCAGCATAGATTTCTTTTATGTCGACAATGATTTAATTGAAATCAATTAGAAAAGCAAATTTACGCATAGCTGTTTTATCTCCCGCGATAAGAC
>CAZIAH010000162.1:0-6539 GCA_964537715.1 uncultured bacterium
CTTGTATTCCAGAAGCCAGGAGATTAAATTGGATGAGGATGAAGTCAGAGCCATTGCCGAAATCGCTAGCAAGGTCAAAAACGGGGCATCGATTTTCATGAAAAATACCATCGCCGAAGCCCTTGGAGACACACCGACAGCAGAGCAACCCTGCTGCAGTCAAACACCTTCATCATGTTGCTGATATGAAACAACCGCCACTCAATTTCTATTCGATTTTCGACCAGTACCATGACCGTCTGAAAAAGTTCGTGACAATTACGGTCAAGAATGAATGGGCTGCGGATGATATTGTTCAGGAGGTCTTTGTCCGTGCTCACTCCAAAATCGACACCCTAAAGGATCACGACAAAATCGGCTCATGGCTTTTCCGTATAGCTTACCGGCAGTGCATGGATCATTTTCGCAAGGAAAGCCGGGATCCTCAGAAGGAAATAGTGGACTTTCGGGGAGTGAAGACTTCCGATTATTCTACAACGGAAAGAAAACTGGAGCAGCATCAAATGAGTGTTTGTGTACAAAATCAGATGCTGCTTCTTCCGGAAAATTACCGAACGGTTATTTGGCTTTTCGATGTTTTAGGATTTACACTAAAAGAAATCGCCGATATTCTTGAGTTAAGTGTTGAAAACGTCAAAATTCGTTTACACCGTGCTCGAAAGAAATTCAAAACCATTTTAAATCAGAAATGCTCATTTGAAAAGGATGAACGAAACGTTCTGGTGTGCGAGCCGAAAAATGGTGTTGACTGGCAAAGATACGAGGCCGATAGTAGGAACGATTTAATGAATTTTGCCCAGAAACACATTGAGCGCAAAAAGAAATAATTATCTTCAAATCCCACATCCTCGTTCAGCTACGCGATGCAATGTACGGACTCGAAGATGGGGTTGCATTCGGGCCGGAATATTTTTTTCATCCTCCTTAATTTTTAAACCAGGATTTAACATCTTTGATTTACATTTGAGCTTCCTTTCATCTATTATCATCGGTTGTTTTGCATAAATTATTTTCTACGGTTTTCGGGAGAATCTGTCCTATCAAATGACGAAAATAGGTCAAATCCACTTGTTCAATCTCTACGGGAACCTGAACCAGATCATAAAAAGCAAGTATTTCTTCATCGTTGATGGGAACAATACCCGGATCAAGTAGCAGTATCCGGTCGTATCTGCCCAGATTTATGCGAACATCCACTTCGTCCCAACCCAACCCCGCCATGATTCCCGGCCAGGCTTTAATCCAACCCGGCGTTATCACCATCGTACGGTTTGCTTCCAGTTGTTTTGTTTTTTCAGGTCCAATGATCGCTTGGATGCAGTTTTTCACCGAAGGCAGTTGTGCACCACAGCTTTCAGTGATCTCCCACATGTCCGGATGGCATCCGTTTCCAAACAGAAAACAGATATCATTCCCTCGATTATTCTCGGCTGCCGTTATTGCATCTTTAAGTTCTATCTTCATGCGAATAGGATTTGCATGAAGAGCGGCGTCGATCCAGTGTATGGCTACATCCGTATCTGAAGAGAGTACTTTATTAAGCTCATGTTCAAAAATCTTGCATGCAATCAATGATTTTCCGTTTCTCATGTTACCTCCACCCCTGAAAACCTGCTCTAATTTTTCTCTTTTATGGAAGTTGTGTTTTTCAGCACAAGCGATATGTTGAACGGGAAACTCACTTTCGGAACGACGTTCATTATGCCTTCGACCTCTCCATGCCTTGGATCAATTGGAAATCATTGGATCTTATGAGGTTACTCAATCCTTAACCAGCAGCTTCAAGCTCTGTCATACATGCCGCCATAGCTTTAACCAAGTCACACTCATCAAAAGCATAGCCTTTATTTTGTATGTATTCCCAGAGTTCAGTTTTATCGCCAATATCTTGAACTGTGTTTCTAAACCCCTTGTCCTCTCTCATTTTTTGAACAAATAACTGTGCACTATCTGTAGTCATTTTCACCTCCATTTAGCCGGTTCAAGGTTTTTGAGTTCAGGTGTATACCCCATTTCTTACCCGCAACATCCACTGCTCTTTTCATCTGATGTAGCACATGAGGACACACTTCCGGATAGGGGGTTATTCAGACTGTCCATGATCCAGTCAGATACGGATTGGGCCACTTCTTTTCTTTCCTCTTCAGGCACATCATCATAATCGAAAATATCGGTGTACTTTCTATAGTGCGACAAGGCATCAAATTGAATCAGTTTTTCCTTGTCAATGATGTTTTCAATGATACGCCCATGGCATTTAAGAAAACACCCATCGATTAATACAACCTTTTCAGCATTCTTTATCCATTGAGCAATAGCTGATTCCGGGACCGTAATCAATTCACCATGACAACCTCGACCAAAGCCCTGTTCTTTGGAAACATTGTTAGCTGCGAGTCGGGCAATTTCACCTCGAATACAGGGCCCTTCACAGGATAGAACCGGAATATTCGATTCGCTGATATTCTTTTTGCCGATAATTTCTCCTATGGGGCAGCTACTATTAGTAGTATTAAATATTACTGATTTCTTCGAATCTACGCCACTCATACGACGCCTCCTCTATACAACTTAAGATTAACAAAAAATGTGTGGGCTTTTTTCCAATCGTCCATAGCGCTATAGACTTTTACACTTAAGACGCAGGAAAAGAACAAAAAGTTACAAATTATTTGGCATGCATCTCCATCCATATACTATGATTGATTGTGCCAAACTCTTTAAAAGCTAAAGCAAGACGAAGACCCAAAGGACTCCCGCTATTTTCAACTTTGTTTGAATCGTGAAAAATGTGAATACTAAAATCGCTATCTATCAACATATGGGTATATCCTGCGATTTTTATTTATGTGCTTCCCTGTAAAGAGTTTCCATCGTTGCTTTTGGGCGGGATAAGCTGTTTTTAATCATGCCCTTAAATACATCAACTTCTTCTTTGAACTCTTTGGTATCATCTCCATGAGTTCCCATTATGATATCAACATCCGGACATTTTTTTTCAATTGTTTTTTTGTATTTGTTTTCGAAGGGGCAAACAGCATCAATACAGGTTGAAAAATGAACTTTTTCAACACCTGAAATAACTAACATTCCAATTTTATCTAATATTTTTCTGGGGCTACCGCTGTAGGACAGCCCGCACAGGAAATGGTACCCGTGATTTGAACGTCTCCATTATATTTTTTGTCAGGTCAAGCAAATCCTATATGACTTCTGATAGTCCAAACAATCATCTGACTATGGCAAACCCGAGACGTAGGGCTTCCGTCCGATCTCTGAAATTGAGCAAACTTTCCGCCAGAGCGTTGACATACTGAGCTTGAAAGTACAGATCGAGATTTTTAAATATAAAACGATGCAGCGGGTAGGTTAGATCAAGTTCAATGGAAGCGCCCTTCTTTGCCCAACGAAAATGGGATCCCAGAACAAAACTGTCTGCTTTACCAATTTTTGTCTCCAGATCAAAATAGCCTTTGTAATATTTCAAATCAGAGTTTGTTTCGTCTTCGTTGGCAATGTATGTCCAAATCTTCGGCGCAAGCATAATGCCCAGTTTGGTATTATTATCGTAGGCGATGTATATGGGCTTGATATACAAAAAGTTGGTGCTCCGTGAATCTTCCCCTCCGCGGCCGTTGGATTCATGCTGAAAACCGGCCTTCACAAAGAAGCCTGTGGCCCATGGGATTCTGATGTTGGGAGACAGGAAAAAAAATTCCGGCTTGTAGCTGGTGTCTTCAAACGGTTTGGATGCCGATTCCAAATCCCAAAAAGAAGTCTGTGTATAGGCTAAATGAAAACCTTTAACCCACAAGTATTTTTGGGCCAGAGTTCTTTCGGGATTGAAAAATCGATATTTGAAGCTGAATTGAAATTTGCTTTTTTTTGGATCGGTTCCCACGAGAAAATACATGGGTTTGTAAGCCGCTATATTTTTAAGATACGGTTGATAGAGTTCATATAGTGAATCCAGGTTTTCGAATTCCTCGGGTGCGGTTTCATTGATTTTTGACGCATTCATTGAAGCGCTACTGTGGACCGCAAACATGGTATGGGCATTTTCAAAATCCGGTATTACCATGGTCACTGCGCCTTCAATAGTTGAGGGAAGGGTTAGTGTGTATTGCACTTTTTCAAAACAACCCGGGCAGATGGTCATCGTTTTTTCGGATGTCGATCCTGCCGAATATGCTTTTACATCAAAAGATTGATCATTAGCGGTTAAGCGACAAATAATACTGTCCGGAACATCCACTTGGAAAGATGTATCTGAAAAATTGTGGAAGTACACGGCAAATACCGTCGACTTTCCTGCCTGAGATATCTCGGCCGGTGGGGCGATAACCGTTTCGATACCACCGGCAAATGAAACCGTGCTAAAAAGAATGATTAACAAGACTGTTGAAGCTCTCATATATAGATCCCTCCATAAAAGCCTTCAATTTGATGAACTACCCGAGGAAAGCACGTTCATTGATGATTGTCGAATCAGAGCAAATATCAAAAACCCGGTGGAATATACTTAAATTGCGCAGTCCCGGCATCCATCGGTTTAGTGCAAGCGACACTTAAAATTTAGTAACATTCGGAGTCATAGGATGTAAAGAAAAAGAGGATGTTCCATAAGCCAAGATGCTGTTTGAAATAAATACATTCTTAAAAAATTTATCTTATCAATAGCGATCCATCCCTCAAAAGCGAAACCCTGCTTCTATGAAAAGATCGATGTCAATGCACAGAAAAATGTGCATTTTTGTATATACAATAGTGCAAACCCATCTTCCGGCAGCTTAAAAACCATAGTCAAACGGATACTTTTAAATCGGTTTAATCCTTTGGAACTTGTCGTATATCCATCGCAAGCCGCTTCACAAGTATAGTTTAGTAAAAACGTATTCCTATTGTACGTGTCGTTTAGAGCGAATCGAGCCTTCAATAAATAAAATCCATATCATTGCACAAAAAACTGTGCACGGATGCACAGAAAACTGTGCAAGTCTATCTTTCGATTCCTCAAAAACCCCCGCCAATCGGGCATTTTCCAAATGGCATAATCCTTGCTAAATAACATTTTTTAAAATCCGGTCTCCAAGTGAATTTTTCCTTTTTCATGTTCGGTAAACAAGAATTAATCTAGCGCATTCAATACAGGAGGTGGAAAATGACATTCAGCCGAAGTTGTCTCAAGCACTTTATTTGGATATTCCTTTCAGTTTTTACCTTTATTTTCCTTTCGGTGCCGGCATGTGCCAAAGAATCAAAAGATTCATCTAAAGAAACCATTGAGAGTGTTGAACTCTCTTCAGATTCCGGCCATACCGAAAAAGACGTAAGCACTGACAAAGTAAAATCAAAAAAATCGGAAAAAGCTATAGATTCAGAAATGAGTTTGATGAGTATGTCCTCCTCTGGCGGAGGTGCCGGTGGTAGCTCTTTTTCCGTGCCAAACATAGATACTTATCAGTTTACAGGGGCAGCCACCGCCAAGATACCGATCATTGTACCGCCCGGTAGAGGCGGAATCGCACCGAACCTCACGTTAACTTATAACAGTTACAAAAAGAACGGCTGGATCGGTGTCGGCTGGGATCTGGATATGGGCGCAATCCAGAGATCCACAAAAAAGGGGGTCGATTATAATTCCGACGATTATGTCGCAGTTGTGAACGGCGCTTCTTCCGAACTTGTCCCGCGAATTGAATGGGGATCAAATTACTATGGGGCCAAAATTGAAGGCGGGTTTTCCAAATCCTACAAAAACCCAGCCGGCGGCTGGATTGTGACCACCAAAGATGGAAAAACATACTATTATGGCACATCGGCTGACTCAAGGCAGGATGATCCCGAGGATTCAAATCGGGTATTTAAGTGGTGTTTAGACAGGGTTTTAGACACCAATGGGAATTACATGACGGTGTCCTATACCAAAGATCAAGGACAGATATATATCGATCGGATCGATTATACAGTCAATGGTAGTTTGAGCCCTTCGAATTACGTGGAGTTCTATCTTGAAAGCAGAACAGATGCTCCTCCCATGTACAACAAAAATTTTAGAGAGGTGACAGCAAAGAGGTTAAAAAAAATAGAAATATATGGGAATGACCAGTTAGCAAGAAAATATGAATTAAACTATAATTTAAGTAGCAGTACATTGCAGACACTATTGGACTCTGTTCTCCAGTTAGGAAGTGATGGAATTGCTGAAAAGCCAGAAATTAGCATTGATTGGCAAGAGGGAGGCAAAAAGCTAGTTTATAATGGAATGGGTTCCGGGGGTACGCACGCCTCTTGGCAAACCGTGGTCGATAGCCCTACGTATAAAGGGAAGGCCTTCACCGGAGATTTCAATGGAGACGGCAGGACCGATTTGATGATGATTTATCGAGATCCCAATGGATCTGAAGTTACCATTTTTCACTGGCATGCGGATGCCGACGGCAAGCTTTATTTTGCCGGAATGGGCTCCGGGGGTACGCACGCTTCTTGGCAAACCGTGGTCGATAGCCCTACGTATAAAGGGAAGGCCTTCACCGGAG
>CAZIAH010000163.1:0-6524 GCA_964537715.1 uncultured bacterium
CGTTAGAGATGGCTGATCTCCTGTTGACTGATAATCTTCCACTTTCTCAACCTCCCTCTTAAATGATTCCAAATTCTCAGAAATAAGCCTCAAGAGCTTGGACTGTTTGATCGGTTTTGTTAAATAACCGGAGATTCCCATTTCCAAACAGCGTTCGATATCCCCTTTTCGATCCGAAGAAGTCAGAATCATCACGACTGTTTTCGCCAATTCAGATTTTTTGTGAATCATTTCGGCCAATGAAAATCCGTCCATTCCCGGCATATTGACATCGAGGAGCGCAATCCTATAGGGTTGGTCGGCACGCAATGCATGATCCAGTTCTGAAAGTGCCAATTCTCCGCTTTCAACTGCAGTCACTTTTGCTCCATACCCATCGAGCATATCTTCTAAAATACGTCGATTTGTCGCATTGTCATCTACGACTAATATTCGAATACCTTCGATATCAATGTCCTTTTTCATCTCCGATTGATACGCTTTTGATTCGGCTATTCCGAATTGAGCGGTAAAATGAAATGTGGATCCAGGATTTCCGTTACGCTGCTTTTCCAATTTTGCGGGACTCTCAACCCAAATTTTCCCTCCCATCCGTTTAACCAATTCGGATGAGATGGCCAAACCCAAACCCGTGCCTCCATATTTGCGCGTCGTCGATCCGTCAGCTTGCGTAAAACTCTGAAAAATGAGCTCTTTTTTATCATCGGGAATACCGATCCCTGTATCGGTTACAGAAAAATGCAAAAGGGCATGATTTTCTTTTACCGAATCTATTTCGGCTCGTACCAACACCTCACCTTCTTCCGTAAACTTAACGGCATTGCCCACAAGATTGATAATAATCTGTCCCAAGCGATTTGGATCTCCAATTAAACCATTCGGCACATCCGTTAAAATATGACAAACCAGTTCCAGCCCTTTCTCTTCAGCTTTAAAACTGAGTGTATTCATCGTTTCTTCCAGCGATCGACGTAAATCAAATTCTATGCTTTCCATTTCCAGCTTGCCGGCTTCAATCTTCGAAAAATCGAGGATATCATTGATCAATTTGAGCAGTGTATCGGCCGATACTTTGACTGCATCAAGATACTCCTTTTGTTCAGGATTGACCTCGGTATCGAGAAGCAATTCCGTCATACCGATGATACCATTCATCGGCGTGCGAATCTCATGGCTCATATTGGCTAGAAATTCGCTTTTCAGTTGTGTGGCTTCTTCTGCTTTTGTTTTGGCCTGTTCAAGTTCTTTCACAAGAAGCGTGAGTCTTTTTGCATTCTTTTCCTGTTCCTCTTTTGCAATTTGAAGTTCCTGTGTAAATTTTTTAAGTGCAATTTCCGTCTGTTTTCTTTCAATTGCATGGCGAATTGTCCGGATCAATAATGTTCCATCTGAGGTGCCTTTCACCAAATAATCTTGAGCGCCTTCCCGAACAGCTCGAATGGCCATGGTTTCATCATTCAAACCACTCATCACCACAATCGGTATTTCAGAAGCCTGTTCATATATTTTTGTGAAAGTATCAAATCCTTGACTGTCCGGTAATCCTAGGTCTGTAAGAATAATATCGATATCGCCGGATTGAATGGCTTTAAAACCTTTTGAGAGTTGGTCAACCCAGGTCAGAACATATTGAAAACTGCCAGTCTCATTCAATAACTCTTCTATAATCCTGGCATCACCCGGATTATCCTCTATCAGCAGTATTTTGATCTTTTTATCATCCATCGATTTCTCCTAAATAGTACAACATATCAAACAGTGGAATTGTGAACGAAGATTGCTCAACATGACCCATTCAATAATCCAGTGTGTGATAAATGAATACATTTTCCTTCTACTCCATAATGAACTGACTACCCAATCGCTAACTTTGGCATCTCACAATATTTTCGAATGAACCATTGACAACTTTTAGAGAGTGTTCCAGATGGTCTGGCTTCTCCTTTCGGGAATTATTCAATTTTTCAGAAAGGACCAGTAATATCTTCTTTAATTGCTACAAAGGAGGTAATTCTTCCTTCTTTGTCATCAATTATCGGGGAAATAATAGCGGATTCCCAAAATATTTCTCCGTTTTTCTTTTTATTACATAATTCATTACTCCAGCTTTCCCCTGATATAATAGTATCCCAGAGGTTTTTATAAAATTCAGTTGAATGGACACCAGTTTTAAGAATTCTTGGATTTTGCCCTGAGGCTTCCTCAAAGGTATAACCTGTTAATTTTGTAAAAGCAGGATTTATATATTCAATATTTCCGTCAATATCCGTTATCACAATCGTTGCCCGGCTTTGCTCCACTGCTTTAGTAAGTTGCCTCAGTTTAGCCTCAGCATTTTTTTGGATGGTTATATTTTTATCGATCCCCCGATATCCCAGTAGATTGCCTTTTTTGTCCAGAATGGGTACACCGTTTGTAAGAAGTATCACCTCTTCCCCGTCTTTTGTAATAATAACATTCTCAAGATCAATGATCGGTTTTTTATTTGCTGTAATATCCTTAAAAATTTTCAATACGCGTTTTGTTTCTCCGGCGGGCATAAAGTCAAACAGTGTTTTGCCAATAATTTCTTCACCCGAATATCCGAGGACATTATCAACTTTCCCCGATGAGTAAGTATAACGTCCATTTGTGTCAACTTCCCAGACAAAATCAGACATACTTAGCGCGACATCCCGAAATCTGGTCTCACTTTCAAGTAAGGCTTTTTTTACCTTTTTTTCACTTGTAATATCCCTGCTTACACCAACGATTCCACGGGCTTTACCATCTTTGTCGTACATCAGACTTGCCTTGACATCCGCCCAAAAGGTCGAGCCGTCTTTGCGTATCTGTTCCAGTTCGAGATTTTCCTTTGTAGTATATGGCTTGCCTGCCGCTGCCGCTTCCTGAAGTGCATTTAATTCTGAAAAGGCATCATTCAACGATTCGGGAATTAATACTTCAGGTAAAGTTTTTATTAAAAACTCTTCAGGTGTAAAGCCTGTCAGTTTTTCGATGGACGGGCTTAGGTAGGTAAAGTTTCCTTCGAGGTCCATAGTCCAGATAATATCTGAAGCATTGCCAGCCAACAACCGGAAGTTTTCTTCGCTTTTACGAAGCTCCTCACTTCGTTCATTTACACGCTTTTCAAGGTCCTGGTTCATTCTCCGGATCTCTTCCTGCACCAGAATCAGTTCGGTGATATCAGTTTGTGATCCTGCCATCCGGTAAGATTTCCCGCTGTTATCCCGGATAGCTTTTCCTCTTATCCGAATCCACCTGTATTCTCCATTTTTATGGCGCAATCTGATTTCAATATCATATATGGTGCTTTTACCCTCTAAATAATCTTGAAGAGATGCCATAGCTTTCTCATGGTCATTGGGGTGCATTAAACCTTCCCATGTATTGAATTCATTTTTTAGTTCGTTGTCTTTATATCCAAGCATACTTTTCCATCGATGTGAAAAATATATTTTGTTTGATACGAGATCCCAATCCCATATTCCATCGTTCGAACCTTCTACAGCTAGAGCATATTGCTCACGGCTTGAATGTAACTCTTCTTCAGCTTGCTTTATATCTGTTATATCAATACCAGTAACAACAATAGAGGACTTCTCTTCGAAAGTTATTATTTGATGTGTAAACGCAAGCCATCGGATATCTCCGCTCTTTGTTATATATTGAAATTCATACCGTCCGGATTGTTTGGCAAATCTTTCAACCATTTCCTGGGTTCGAGTTATTCTTTCAAGTAATTTACGTTGACTTGGGTGAGCCAGTTTGAGAAAAGGCATACCTGATAATTCCTCCTTCGAATACTCCGTGAATTTTGAAACACTGGAATTAAAAAAAACAATTCGTCCATTTTGGATAATTAGTATAGGTGATGGATTATTCAGAATCACCTTGCGGAATTGCTCTTCGCTTCTCAGAAAAGCAAGAGATATCTCCTTACTTGAAGTTATATCCTGAATGGTTCCTCTTACGGAAACCAGCTGTTTATTGTCAAACTCAGGTAATATACTTAAGTTATACCATCCATAAGATCCGTCTTTTTTGACTACCCGTAATTCCATAATAGTCACCTTCTTGGATTTTTGCAACTTTTTCAAAATTTCATTAACCAGAGGAAGATCGTCTGGATGAACGCGATTTTTAAAAGTATCAAATGACGGTTCAAATTCATATGGTTCATGCCCAAACAACCTGTAATAATTTTCTGAACATGTTGAGTTGCCGGTTATAAAATTATTTGTCCAGTATCCATATTTGCCAATTTTCTGTGCTTCCAGAAGTGATTTATGATGTTCCAGTAATTTCTCCTGGACAAGTTTCCTGTTAGCTACTTCCCATGTAAGATCAGCAAATATTGTCAACGTGTCCACATCAATTTTGGAGTATTCTTCGTTTTTGTTTCCGATCCCGAGCAATGCTTTAACCTTATCACCGCGTATAACAGGAATAATTACTTCCCTTTTAATATCCGGGTGATAATCAGGAAGTTTTGGCCCATTCAGTATCGACTTAAAATCGTTATGAACAACAGGTTCATGCTTACTAAAGCAATCATCCCATAATCCAATCTTCTTTAGGTCCATGTGAAACCCTTTTTGTCCCTTTTTAAAATACTTATCCTCTGTTATTTTTGATCCGACAATGCGAGTGGCCGTTTTTTGATCATCCCCAACAAAAATGTAAAATCCGACATGACTCCCTGTAAGCTCTACTGCCTTGTTGATACTTTCCTGTAAAAGATCATTTACTGAATGGATCTCAGAAAACTTCATCAAATGTAGATATGCTTCATTAATTTTTTCCCTCTGTTTTCTTTCAGTTATATCTATTCCCGTGACCATATTAGCAGATTCTTCGCCGTAATTAATCGTCTGCAGGGATACTTCTAACCATCGGCTTTCTCCGTTCATTGTTAATATTCGTACCTCGTAGCGTTTTGGTGTTGAGCTTCCGGTAAGTCTCTTTTCACCATTCTTTGAAATGATTTCATGGTGTTCGGGGAATAATAATTCAAGTGAATCAACGGTATTCAGTTTTTCCCGGGTTTTTCCTATCAGCTTTATGGCTGATGGATTTCCATAAACAATGCGACCTTCATGAATAATCAAGATGATTGAAGGATTTGATTCTATCACTGTACGGAACTTTGCTTCGCTTTCCTGAAGTGCAGTTTCTGATTTCTTTCGTTCAGTTATGTCACGGAAGTAACTTTGGGTGGCAATCACATTCCCATTAAGTTTTCGTGGTATGGCACTTCCTTCAAGAATAATATTTTCGCCGTTTTTCTTTATAAATACTACTTCCATTGAGAATATTGGTTTACCATTCATTATTCTCCCAAATACCTCCCGGCAATGGTCTAGCGATTCAGGGTGGATAATATCAAATAAAGACAAGGTTTCTATCTCAGAATCAGAATATCCCATTATATTCTTCCATGATGTATTAACAAATATAAATTTCCCATCTGGACCAATACTTTGAACGAGATCGTGCGTGTTTTCAATTAAATTCCTGTACCGTTCTTCGCTCTCATATAGTGTTCTTTCCATTTTTTTTCGCTCAGAAATATTTTCCACCACTCCTGAGTAAAACATTACTTTATCTTCTTTCTCATATACAATGCTGGCATTTTCCTGTATGTGGATTGTTTTCCCTTTTTTCGTCTGCCATTGTTCTTCAACTCCTTTAACATATCCTTCTTTTTCAATCATTTCAACGAACTTGTCATGGTCTATCTCTGAATCTTTGCTGTATATTCCATCTATAACATCGATTTTTTTCAATTCACTGAGTGAATCATATTCCAGCATTTCGACCAGTGCCTTGTTGGCATTCAGGATTTTTCCATCCGGGGTTGTCTGATATATCCCAAGAGGAGATTTTTCAAATAGTAGTCTATAGTTCAATTCTTTCTCCGCAAGATCTCTGATTAATCTATTTATCCTGATAAACATACGTAACAGGATGAAAATCATAAACAAGATCAATCCTATATTTATATTCAGTAGTAAAATACTCGTTGTGCGATATCGTTTATTGGTATCGATCATGCGTTGGTTTAGTAAATTTGAGAATTCATCAATAGGATCCATAATTCTCTTTTTATCTGCATGATATTTCTCGTCAAACATAATTGTTCGTGCCATTTCCGGGTCCGGTGGCCCCGCTAACGTGAAATTCCCTGTTCCGTCGTCATACAATCCTATCATTGCATTAAAAGCAATCCGTTCCGTATATACCAGTTCATTGGAGTTGTTCTCCGCGGTGTTTAGTTTTTCCATTTCAGTTTCAGTGATCCCGCATTGTCTGATAAGTTCTTTCAGTGAAATTCTGCGTCCGTCAGGCCGGGATTTTATTCCGTTTCGGATATCAAGAACTTCCCAGTATCTGTTTCTCCAGACGGTATCACCGGTTATCACATATGTACGGCAATAACGGGTCAGATCATCTGAACTGTGCCGTAATTCATCAGCTAAGAGAGATAGGTTATACTGATTGTCCTTGATTTTATTTTCGTT
>CAZIAH010000164.1:0-6465 GCA_964537715.1 uncultured bacterium
CTCCCTCCGATGATAATGGCAATAGGATTTACACATAAGAGCGCGCCCAACAAGCGTTTGCACCCGACGACCTACCGCTCGGCCTTTCAAAGGCACTGCGCCAGCCAAAACACCTTTGGTTGGGGGTAATCTTGCTGACCCGATTGCGGGTGAAACTTGTTATGCTTTATAGACCATAAAATTGGAATATTTATGAAAGGTAATTTTTTTTTAGCTGATTTACATCGTTGGCATTTATTTGAGATTAATGAATTGGCCACTTGCCCGCGCGTAGTTCGGGAGCTCGTTACTGGAATTATAGAGGCGACTACTGCGATATTTCGTCCATATTCGCCCAAGGTGCGCCTCCTGGTGCGTGCGATGCAATCCACGAAAACCCAGCAAATAATCGATTTATGTTCCGGCAATGGGGGACCCTGGTTTCATCTTGCAGGTGAGATCGGGCAGGAAATGGAGTTACCGGTATCTGTGGTGTTAACCGATAAGTTCCCTAGCCGCGAGGCACGGCAACGGACGGAGTTAATGGATGGATTTATGTATGTTAGTGATTCTGTAGACGCCCGGCATGTTCCCAAACAATTTCAAGGTATACGAACGTTAATCAACGGTCTGCATCATTTCCAGCCCGAAGATGTAAAGGCAGTGCTAAAAGATGCCGTTACCAACGGTCAGCCGATTGCCGTTTTTGAAATCTTACAACGAAATATTCTGGCCTTAATTCATGCCTTTCTGTTACCAATAAGCGTTTTTTTCCTAACTCCTTTCGTACGTCCCTTCAGTTGGTGGCGGATGGTGTTGACCTATGTCATTCCTCTTGCTTCGCTGGTCTTGCTGTGGGACGGCGTTGTTTCTGTGCTTCGATGTTACCTGCCTTCGGAACTACGAGAGATGGCAGATGAGATCGATGGAGTATCCTATCAATGGGAAGCTGGCAGTTACTGGCATCTGATGGCCCCTGTCACATACATGATCGGATATCCGAAGAAAGACAAATGATCTCTAAACAAGAAAATGTTGTGAAGCATAACAAATTCGTGCACTTGATGCAGAAAAGCTCAGGGTAAAAACACGGTGAGCTATTTGGCACAAGTGTTGATGTCGTTAGGCGAAAAATTAAAGATAATGAAGGAAGTGGTATGAAGAAATATACTGAACCAAACTTCGAATCATCGGCACTAATCACAATAGATACCCAGTGTGACACGCTGGATGGGCAGCCTTTGGAAATCCTAGGTACATCAGCGGCCCTGCCCAATATAAGGATAATTCTGGATGCCTACCGGCAGGAAATGATGCCTATTGTTCATATTGTCAGAATATACAAAAGAGATGGGAGTAATGTTGATTTGTGCAGGAAAGAGGCAGTAGAGAACGGGGCAAAAATCCTGTTGGAAGAAAGTTCAGGGTGTGAATTGGCAACCGGTATGTTTCATAATAGTGTGAAGTTGGATTCAGGATTGCTTGTGTCTGGCGAAATGCAAGAAATTGGAAATAATGAAGTAATCATATATAAGCCAAGGTGGGGGGCATTTTATAAGACGTCTCTTGAATCTTTTTTAGACAAATTTAACGTGGACACTCTTGTTTTTGTAGGGTGCAATTTCCCAAACTGTCCGAGAGCTTCAATCTATGAGGCAAGCGAGAGAGACTTCAAGGTTGTTTTAGTAGAAGATGCCATCTCCGGCTTATACCCAAAGGGAAAGGAAGAAATGCTAAATATCGGTGTCCAAGTAATGAAGGTAGAAGCTCTCATAAAGGCAATCACCGCATAACCATGCCTTGCACTCGGGCGGCAATTCCGCTGCGCTTCCTTGCCGCCGGTGATGCGAGTGTTAGGAATTGAAAAATCAAAATAATTTCCAAATTTAAGGATAATAATGTTGAAAAAAAGAATCCGCTATAATCGACATCAAACGTTATTATTGCTCTTAATCCCGATTTTATTTTATTCTTGTGCTGTACGATTTAAAAAACAAACAACTGCACCTGGTCCCGAACGATTTAGAAATGAAATAGACACATTTATTCAATGGGACAAAAAAAACAGTTATCCTCAGAATGCTATCCTTTTTGTTGGCAGTTCAAGTATCAGACTTTGGAATACGGCATTATCCTTTCCAAATCTGCAAGTCATTAACCGTGGATTTGGCGGATCTCAAATATCAGATGTCAATTACTATTACGAACAAATTGTAAAAAAATATAAACCTACCAAAATTATTTTTTATGCGGGTGACAATGACATTGCAGCCGGTAAATCAGCAGATCAGATTCTACAAGATTTCCAAATATTCATAGAAAAAGTGGAACAGGATCTTCCAGAAACTCAGGTATTTTATCTTCCAATTAAACCGAGTTTAAATCGCTGGCAATTATGGTCAGAGATGTCATCCGCCAATGCAAAGATTAAGGCTTTCATAGAAAGCAGGCCGAATTTATATTATGTGGATACAGCGTCGGCGATGCTCAACCAGAAATTGGAGCCAAATCCTGATCTTTTCATCAATGATGGTTTGCATTTAAACGATCAGGGTTATCAACTATGGAAAGATATTTTATCCCCCTATATTGAAAAAGAATAATTCCGATCGTGCTGGGATTCTACCCCTGGATGCAGGAAAAAACGAGGGTTCAATCCTCGCATATAATTAAGCACCGGCGTAGAAACCCCGACGCGATCAGCTCTGTATGGTAAATGGAGGGAATTAATGCCCAAAGAAGGTTTCACAAATCATCACAAAGTCATCGGGAAAATAGCTACTTGGGCTTATTTATCCCTGTCAATCATATATGCACTTACAACCGTGCTTGGCTTAATCTCCTTAAAATCACCTGATGATCCAATTAGTGATCCGTTTTTTACTATTATGGAATTGCTCATTGTTCTCATTGCGCCATTGTTGGTTGTTATCATGGTCACAATTCAAGCCTATGCATCTGCGGAAACTAAAGTGTTTGGTATCACTGCACTCATATTCATGTCGATCATGGCTGGCATCACATCAAGCGTCCACTTCGTTATTCTCACAGTTAAAAGTCAATTTGAGGCTTCGAATATAACAGGACACCACCTATTCATATCGTTTAATTGGCCATCGATTGTATACGCATTGGATATTCTTGCTTGGGATATTTTCTTTGCTCTCTCAATGCTTTTTGGTGCATTTGTCTTTAAGCAAGGACGACTCGAGAAAACGGTCAGAAATGTTATGTTATTGAGTGGGATATTATCCTTGTTAGGACTTTTGGGTATTCCACTATCAAATATGACAATCCGGAATATTGGCGTTGTCGGATATGCATTTGTAGCACCAGTCGCATTTCTGCTCCTAACAATAGTTTATGGTCGGACGGATAAAAACTTATAAGGTTCACAGTTTGGGTCTTTGACCCAGCGTAAAAATGGTGGGTCTATGACCCGCCCTGCAAAACTAAATTAACTAAGGAGGAAATCTTTTATGAAATCAAAGTTAGAAATATATGCTCTTGCAGTGTGTTTTGCAGCAGTTGTTTGTTTGGTTATATCTATCAGCATTGCAGGGTATTCTACTATAACGATTATCAATCCTGCACTTACAATTAAATCATATGAGTTTGATAAATATCAATCGAATGATCGTTTCTGGGAAAGCAAGAAAATTTACTACTCAAGGAACCAGAGTAAAATGAACCGGCCACCTGAAGAGGAATTGACCAAACAACGGCAGGAAGAACTTAGAATAAAATTAGAAGGGGAAAGAAGAAGCGGTCTTCAAAGTCTCATCTACTCACTTATATTTGTAGTTGTTGGAGCAGTAACACTATTAATACATTGGCGCATTGCAAAAACTGCGCGTACATAAAATAGGTATAACTTAGATCATCCTGGATTCCATCCCTGGGCGCAGGAAAAGCGAGGCTTCAACCCTCCAATAATCTCTGTTCCAGTGTAGAATTCTGGAAAAATCAAAGGAACAAATGATAAAAACGAATATTCTTTTTGCACTGATGATCGCGGCGCTGTGCTTTGGTCAGGAACTGCCTGAAAATATCATCTATCTACATCCAAAACCAAATGCAGTGGACATCTGCTATAAAACCGGAATTATATTACGGATCGATCCGGCTTTTCAGGAATCATACGAATTGAATGATTTTACATTCACTGTAACCGGAGAAAAAAGCGGGAATCAACCGGGCCGCCTGGTGAAGTCAGACAACAATATCCTGTTCCAGCTTGAAAATGCGTACCAACCCGGCGAAAAAGTGACCGTAGTGATTCAATCTGAAAAATTAGGCTGGACCGCTCCATATACCTATCAATTTACTGTAAACAAATTAACCAATTATTATCTGTATAAAGCGGCTGAACAGAGTGCTCCAACAGCCCCCTCACCCCCTTTGAGAACCACGGGAGAAATAATCACCATCAATGGCGTCTCCGTGCCCTCTGATTTTCCTCTGTTTGAACCGGAAATTTTAACTCAGAATGTTTCACCGGGAAAAATATTCTTAAATAATTGGGACGGCCCCCATTACATCATCATTTTTGAAAATGACGGCACACCCTACTTTTATCAGCGGGTTGAAGAATCTGATTCGCGGGATTTTAAAATTCAGCCCAACGGAGAACTGTCGCGCCATGTTGACGGAGCTTTTGCGGTCATGGATTCCAGCTGCAATATCAAGCGGACTGTTCAATGCGGGAACGGCCACCTGACTGACGAGCACGACTTTCTGATACTGCCTGACGGCCATTATTTTCTGATTTCTGTGACCAACCGGATAGTGGACATGAGCCAGCGTGTCAATGGTGGTAAAGTGAATGCCAATATCAAAGACACCAATATTCAGGAATTCGACGAAAACGGCAATATCATTTTTGAATGGCTCTGTTTTGAATATTTTAATATTGAAGACGCCATTCATGAGGACATGAAAGCCTCGAGAATCGACTATGTTCATATGAATTCCGTGGCCATTGATTATGACGATAATATTATTGTGTCCAGCCGCCATTTAAGCGAGATTACAAAAATCAACCGCCAGACCGGGGACATTATCTGGCGGCTGGGAGGTGTCAACAATCAGTTCACTTATATAGATGATCCCTATCATACCTCCTATCAGCATGATGCCCGACTGGTTCCAGGGAAACCGAATCATTATACTGTATTTGATAACGGCAACTATCACGGTTTTTCCCGCGCCATTGAATACGAACTAAATACCCAGGATTCAACCGCAACAAAGGTCTGGGAGTACAGACTGCCCCAGGGCAGCACCGGGTGGCTTGGCAATGCCCAGCGTCTTCCAAATGGAAATACGCATATCAACTGGGCGGACGCTTCTGTACCCAAAGCCACTGAAGTCACACCCGAAGGCGAGGTGGTTTACCAGGCGGATTTTGTCTCTCCTTCAAGTTCGTACCGGACATTTCGTTTTGAATGGGAACATGTGAGTGAAAAGCCCTATTTAATCGTTGAAAACGATCTATATCATGTCAATCTGATTTTCAATAAATTTGGTGATAAGACTGTCAAGGAATATCAAATTTATGTGGGTGAACAAGGCAGCACTTTAGATCTAATTGGCGTCACATCAAATACATTTTATACATTGTCACAAAACGAATTGGAAAACAATCGGTGGTATTCTTTTCGGGTAAAAGCCGTTCATGAAAATGGAACGGTCAGCGAAAGCTCAAATACAGAATCCATCCACGTCAAATTCATTGCACCCGGTGAAGAACTGGTACAGAACGGCGATTTTTCAGACCGGTTCAACCACTGGACCTGGTATGTCACGGGAAGTGCCAACGCGTCCCGTGTCATTGACTCAGAACAAGAATTCAAATTTGAGATATCCAACGGTGGCGGTGAATATTATCATATTCAGGCCACGCAGCTAAACATTCCATTGATTAAGGACTTGTCCTATAGTTTTGAATTTGATGCGTATGCGGATTCACCACGTTTATTTGAGGCCAAACTAACCAAAAACGGTGATCCCTATACCAATTATGGTGAAATCGGCCTGACCTACTTGACCACGAGCAAAAAACATTTCACCTATGAATTTATCATGAAGAACACATCTGATTCCCAGGCCAGAGTGGTACTGAATGCCGGCGGTGACGATGCGGATGTTTACGTAGACAATGTCTCTCTAAAAATAGTTGATGATATGCCAATTAAACAAGAGCATCAACTTCATCCGGAATCATTTGAACTTTATCAGAATTATCCCAATCCCTTTAATCCTTCTACATTCATTCGATTCAATTTAACCAAAAACACACATGTCAAACTTACTATTTATGACATACGCGGTCGGGAAATTGCAATCCTGATCAATCGCGACATGGTTGCCGGATTCCATCAGACCTTATTCGATGCGGATCCATATGCAGCAGGCATTTATTTCTACCGGCTGCAGGCAGCCGAATATGAAAGCACAAAAAAGATGGTTCTGATTAAATAATAC
>CAZIAH010000165.1:0-6286 GCA_964537715.1 uncultured bacterium
GACATTGACCACATACAGCGCTACGACATCGGCACCTGTTTCTTTGGACAGGGCAATACTGTACTGAGCCGCCGTAATACATCCTTCGGAACCATCGACAAAAATCAGTATTTTTTTAACCGGTCCCTCTGGTAGCATAAATGTCACCCCTCTTTCTTCTCCAATCGCTCTTTGATGATTTTAAGAGTCGCGAACGTTCCCCGTTCGTTCTCCTCCAATGTATCCTCAATATATTTGATGGATTCATGATAATCGGGCAGGGCAATTTTATCCAGCGCGTTGACCCGGCGCATGGTCTTGCGCACTTCCTCTGCAAGTCGCACAAGTGAAATACGAAGTTCCGCCAGCTTGGCCAGATCCTGAAGAATGCTTTTGAATCGTGCAATCGTCTCATCGACCCAGAAGCTGGTTTCACCCAGACTAAAATAGGGAGTCACATCTTTGATTTCCACGTTTACCCTGGGAAGATTCACGCCCATGACCCGACGCATATCGATCGTGATATCGGAATCGATATTGACAGCCGGGGCAATATCGGTCAAGGACTGCCGTCCCATGGAAAGTACAGCGCTCTGAAGCGATTGAAAAGCCTCTTCCAATACTTTCTCTACATTCTCCTGGGCATCGGCGGTTTTGTCCATTAGACCCATGAGTTCGACGACGAGAATCTGCCTCTTCTGTTCTAACAGATCGTATCCTTCCTGCGCAAAAGAGAGGTCCCTTCTCAACCGCATCAGATTCGTTTTTGTCGGAATAACTTTGTAACGCGCCATACTTCTTTTTCTATTCCTTTGAACTATTCTTCCAGAATCATTCCAGCCTATTCAATATAATCAAATTACATGAGATGAATCAAGACCGTCAGCACAAAAAAACCAGGGATGAGAAATTTCAGAAACAGTAGAAACCAGAACATCGTTCCGGTCTTTTTCCGGTCGAGAGACAGAATCCCATTGACTTTTAGCAGTTTCTCGACGAGACCGTCTTTGCCTTCAAGAAAAATGGCATCCACATGCCTCGGCAAAGTTTCGGTGATGACCATCGCCTGTTTCTTTAGTTCATCCCCTTCCAGCCGCCTGAGACATTCCATTTTTCTTAAAATCCCGTCCATCAACAGAATCACATCCTGCTTCAGATTGATTTTTTTCGCTTCTTGAATGAGCGTTTTCACACGGCATTTCAATCTTCTCAGGAATTTAAAATAGAACGACTTCCGGACAACCCAGATAAAAAGCGCCACATCGACGATGAAAATAATGAGTGCGAAATACCCCAGATACCCGACATATCCCATCTGGTTCCACGTACCGTGGATCAAAACCGAAACGATCAAACCCGGAATGAGCAGCCACCATTTATGTTTTCGTTTCGCAAATCCGAGAAAAACACCGCTCACCACGTTGATAAAAATATGGCCGGAGATCGCCCGAAGAACGACGATGTCCTGCAAGGCTTTTTTATAGACCCCCATCTGCCCGGTCTTTACTCCAAAAACAAAAGGACGAAGCACAAACTGGAATGAGTATCCGATGTTTTCCAAAACAGTAAATCCGGCTGCAACGACCAGATAATAGATAATGCCGTCGATTTCTTCATTAAACGATTTCAGGTGCCAGACAAAAATCAGAACGATGATGAGTTTCAATACCTCTTCGAACAATCCGGCTACGACATAGTTTTCGAAAAGAACCGAAAAGTGCCAGTCAAACCGGGCGAAAAGAAACTGTTTGAGTTTCCCAAAAACGAATGTCAGCAGGATCGCACAGATGTATACTTTGACCAGCGTCCACGGTGGTTCTTTTTCGTTGATATCAAAGAAATAGACCAGAAGAACCAAACATGCACTTGCAAGAACATTGGTGACAATGATATCCCCGATCAATGGCACCTCCCCGGTTTGAATGAATGTTTGATCAACGTGCTCATTTCAGGAGTGTCATCTTTCCAACTTTCACAAACGATCCTGCTTGTATCCTGAAAAAATAGATGCCGCTTGCAGCGGGTCCTTCCCGCGTGGTTCCATCCCAAATCAGAGTGTGATGTCCGGATTCCTGCATTTGATCGGAAAGTCTGGCAATCTCACGGCCTTGCAGATCGTACACCGCGAGAAGGACACGACTTTTCACAGGAAGATCATAGGAAATCACGGTCGTACTGTTAAACGGATTGGGATAGTTTCCCATCAGCCGGAAAGTGAAAGGTTTGACATCACGGCCCGAGGGCACTCCCATGTTTCCAAAAAGGGCCTGCCATTTGGATTTTGCCAGAGTCGCATTCCGCTTTAAATCGTTTAGACTGTCCCCACCCAACACAGCAAATCCGATGATGGCAGATTCATCGGCATCGATATCAAACGGACCGACACCCACAACATGTGAATAGTCGCTCTCTGTATCACCCAGAGTATCCTGAATTCCTCCGGACAGATGACTCCATTTTTCATTATCGGTATACCCGTCGTAAATCTCGGTTGGATTGTCCACACACCGGTAGATCACAGCCCCGTTTCCGCTCAACACCCGAACTCCACAGTAAAGCGGAGGATTTTCCTTGTAAATATATCCCAAATTCATTGCATTGTCAAAATCCGCTAAATTGATCCCCGAATCCATATTGGGATTCAAACCTACGTCCCAGTCCATGAAAAGAGCGAAATGAAGATTCTGTATCGTTTCGGAGGACAAATTGCTCAACCGGTAATGAAGTAAAACAAAATCCCCGTAAAGTGTATCGTAAAAAGCCAGCGCTGATTGATCCACTTCGAGATGAATCGGATTGATTGTGTTCTCATCATTGAAAACCGTTTCCCCCTGTTCGTCGGCCAGTGTCCCTGGTTTGTGTATTACCAGTTTGCCGTTTAATGAGGTCACAAAATCTTCATCCTGCAGCTGTTCGTTTTCGCCTCTCGCCGCATCGGAAACGTGAAGTGCATCCGTCGCGGCCATCACAGCACCTTCGAAAAGCAGATTTGCATATTTTCTGAAAACAAATCCGTCACCGTTTAAATTGTCGCTGTAATCGGCATATGCCATGTCCCCATCCGAAGTCAATGTCAACTGAACATTCGCTCCCTTCACCGTGCCATATGAATAGGGAATTTGTATCTCAAAATAATCGTAGTCCTGATATCCGCCGTTTCCCGTGATGGAAACAAACACTCCTACTTTCTCTCCGCGTTCGGCTTCGGCATCAATCTGAATCCGAACCGGATCTCCCGCATTGCTCCACGATTCCATCTCTCCAAGATAGATACTGTTGATGTTCCCATTGGTCAGAGTAGCGATGGGACTGTCCGTCGAAAGTGTCAGCGTTGTCTGATCAACGGACATGAGATAATTTGTGATCGTCAATGTAATATCTGCTTCTTCCCCCGGATCGACGATACCATTCCCATTGCCGTTGCTGCCTTCTTCCTGTGAAACATCGACGATTCGTACCGCAGGAGAAGCATAGGTAAGCGCTCGGTAGATATTGATTCGTCCGTAGCCAAGTTTGTGCTCGTATCCGGGATTAAGAAGATCAATCGGATCGGCCGAGATTCGGACCTGCTGGGCTGCTTGCTGGGGCGTCCAGCCTGGATGGTATCCCAGGACAAGGGCAACCGCGCTGGCTGTAAGCGGACTGGAAAAAGAAGTACCGTCCCAGCTTGTGTAGTACAGATTGGCATAGGTGGAATAAATATCATCGCCCGGAGCGGAAATATCCACCCAGGGTCCGTAATTCGACGATTCGCTGCTATAAATCGCACGTCTGTCTGAGGCATCGGTCGCCGCGACAGACAGCACGCCCGGATAATTTGCGGGATAACCTGGATCTTCGACTCCGTCATTTCCTGCGGCGGCGATCACCAGGGTGCCGAGACTTTGCGCGTATCGGATGGCCTCCCATTCGATGTTGGAAAATCCTCCACTGAAACTGCAATTGATGATGTCGGCGCTCATATCTGCCGCGTACGCTATCCCGAGATGGGCATTTGTCAAATATTGTTGATCATCATTGTCGCCGGTCGCCTTTACCGGTAAAATCTTCGCTTTAAACGCGGGCGCCGCGATACCGATTCCATTATCGGTGACACAACTCGCCACACCGGACACCATCGTTCCGTGATATTTATAGATACTCGAAGAAACGGGACTCGGATAGGGATCGTTGTCGTTATCGGCTACATCCCAACCGTGCCAATCGTCAATATAGCCGTTTCCGTCATCGTCAATGTCGTTGCCGGAAATTTCACCGGGATTGACCCAGATATTCCCGGCCAGATCCGGATGGTCGTAATTGAAACCGGTATCCACGATGCCGATCAAAACTTCGGCACTCCCTCTGTAAATATTCCATGCTTCTCGCGCCTGTATCTTGACGAGATGCCACTGCAAATCAATGTCCGGATCGTTTGGTTCATAACAGATCTTTTTGCGATAAAGCGGTTCAGTCCAGATCACAGGGGATTCCCGGTTCAATCGTTCGATAGATCGATAGATATCCGAACCTGTGGGAAGTTCGATCCGAAATATTTTGGAGAGTTCGGTATCATCCTCTCTATGTGCCGCAAATTCATGAACAACGGAACGCACTCCGATTTTCTGAAGACAATTTTGAAAAGACGGCTCGAACATTTGATTCGGATACACTTTCGCTATTTTCACGACAACCACATCCGGAACAACGGGCACATCGCGAAGTACCGGGTAGATCCGGCCTCGCATTGAAATTGTTTTGCTCCTGTTCACTTTGTTCGAATAGGAAGTTTTTCCAAGAAGGTTGTTTTGACAGAATATCAAATAGATGAGAGTGAACAAAAGGAATCTATGACTATTTACCATAAAATTTACCGATCTCCTCTTCCGTAATCCGGTGAAGTTCTTCTTTGGGCAGGAGGGAGATGACTTTCCAACCGATATCCAGGGTCTCTTCGATGGCTCGGTCTTCGTCTTCGCGCTGTGTAAGAAATTGCTGCTCGAAAGCGTCGCCGAATTTCAGATAAGTATGATCCAATGGGGTGAGTTCCTCTTCTCCGATCACCGAAGCTAAGGCACGCACATCCTTGACCTTGGCATAGGCCGCAAAAAGCTGACTTGCAATGTGGGCATGATCTTCTCGCGTCATTCCGGGACCGATGCCGTCTTTCATCAAACGGGAAAGAGAAGGCAGTCCGGCAATGGGTGGATAAATACCTTTTTGAAAAAGTTCTCGTTCCAAAACGATCTGCCCTTCGGTGATATATCCGGTAAGATCAGGAATGGGATGGGAAATATCGTCATTCGGCATGGTGAGAATCGGCATCTGCGTGATGGAACCCGTGGAGTTCTCCACCATTCCGGCTCGCTCGTACAGCGAGGCAAGATCGGAATAAAGATATCCGGGATAGCTTTTTCTCGAAGGAATTTCGCCGCGCACCGTGGAAATTTCGCGCAGCGCTTCACAATAATTGGTCATATCGGTGAGAATGACCAACACGTGCATGTTTTCTCGAAAAGCGAGATATTCGGCCATGGTGAGCGCGGTTCGCGGTGTCATAAGTCTTTCGACCGAAGGCGCATCGGCAAGCGAAAGAAAGAGAACCACGTTTTCAAGAACGCCGGTTTCCTGAAAGTTGTTGACAAAGTAGCGGGCCACATCGTTTTTCACACCCATTGCGGCAAAAACAATGGCGAAGGAAACGTTTTCTCCGACAATTTTCGCCTGGCGTGCAATCTGGGCAGTCACCTGATTGTGCGGCAGTCCGGATCCGGAAAAAACAGGGAGCTTCTGGCCGCGAACCAGCGTATTCATACCGTCAATCGCCGATATACCGGTTTGTATAAATTTTGTGGGATAAGTTCGCGCCGTGGGATTGATGGGAACACCGTTGACATCCAAACGTTCTTCGGTAATTGGAGCAGGTCCCCCGTCGATCGGGCGGCCCAATCCGTTAAACACCCGTCCGAGCATCTCCTGAGTCACGGGAAGTTTGAGTGGCTCCCCCTTGAACCGCACCGTCGTATTCTCCAAAGAAAGCCCTGTCGTTCCTTCAAAAACCTGAACGACTGCACTGCCTTCTCCGGTTTCCAGTACCATGCCGAGCCGTTCTTCACCGGTGGTTGAAATTTCAACCAGTTCGTTGTAACCCACATTGTGTATGTTTTCAATGAAGAAAAGCGGTCCGACTATTTTATCAATCCCCTGATATTCTCTCGATTTGAGCAGGGTCTCTTTATTAGAAATGCTCATAAATTTCTCCCAACCGCTGCATTTCCCTTTCAAGCTGTTTCTGAAGTGCATCGAGTTTTTCGATTTCGTCATTTGC
>CAZIAH010000166.1:0-6285 GCA_964537715.1 uncultured bacterium
TCCTTCGATTCTGTATTCTTTACCAGAAGGCCAGTAATCCTTCTCCATGACATCATCCCCAAAGCTGCGGGTGCTGCCCAAATGGTCTTTCCGGAAGGATTCATTGCCATGCTTAGGCCAAACGTCCGGAGGGATGAGAGTGTGGAAAGGGATTGGCTCTGGCAACCATTAGCGTTATCCCTGGGCTGAAAGCTTTTGGCATGTCACAGCAAGAGGATTTGTAACAATCATGGATTGCGCCTCCATACAGGATGACCGTCATCCAGATCATCGCTTGTTAATTGAATGGGATCGCCAGGCACAAGGGGCACGGAAATATCCACTTTGTAAATTTCATAATTCCCCGACCGATTTGAACTGAACAAAATCTCAGCGCCGTCAGGCGACCAACATGGATCGCGATCCACGGCAGCATTGTTGGTGATTCGGATCGGATTGGAGCCATCCACATTCATGATATAGATTTCATCATTCCCATCCCGATCTGTTGCCACAAGTAAACGATTCCCGTCAGGAGACCAGACCGCCCGCCATTCATTATAGGCGGTATTCGTGATGTTGGTCTGATTGCCGCCGTCGGCATTCATGATATAAATCTCCCAGTTGCCATCGCGATCGGTTAAAAATGCAATCATCGATCCGTCGGGTGACCAGCTTGGATACCCGTCGAGAGCCGCATTGTTCGTCAGGCGGACCTTGTTGGATCCATCCGCATTCATCACGTATATCTCGGCATTCCCATCCCGCAGAGAGGACCAGACGATTCGCTCCCCATCGGGCGACCAGGCAGGCTCCCAATCCGCAGCAGGGTCTGTCGTCAATTTTGTCTGCCCTGAACCATCCACATTGATCACATGAATATCACCATCCGAGAAAGCGATACAACTGCCATCTGGCGACCAGCTCGGCCAGTATTCCACACCAGCGGACGTGGTCAACCGTTGCTGATTGCCTCCGTCTGCCTCCATGACATAGATGTCCCCATTCCCGGTACGGTCGGAATCAAAGGCAATTACCATCTGATCAGGAAAATGGTGACCATTCATGATCTTCTTCTTGCAGCCAATTAAAAATATTAAAATAATTAAGACTATCAGAATAAAACAATCGTTTCTCATTTTCATTATTGTTATTCTCCTATTGAAATCGCCAACGATAATCATCTTGTTGTATTGAACCAGATCTCATTCCTTCCGTCGATAAAATTGGCCACAAAGGCATCAAGGTCGCCGTCATTGTCTAAATCTCCCAACGAAACATGGGTTGTATTATTGTTCAATGCACCACTCAGCCGCAATCCGCTGTCTGTGAATCGACCATTTCCATCGTTCATCCATGCTTGATCCGCAAAACCTAAGTTTGTAATAAAGGCATCCAAACTGCCGTTCCCATCGAAATCCCCCAATGCCGCTCGGCCAAAGCTTGTGACGACCAGTGCCTGACCGCTATCGGAAAAGTGCCCGCTGCCGTCATTGAATAAAATCGTTGTCGGATAGTTATTGCCACTGTTATCTCCATTGCATATAAAAGCATCAAGGTCGCCATCTCCGTCCAAATCACCAAAAGTAACCGATCCATAAGTCGCATTTGGTTGTGCCATCTGCCAGTGATCCGAGAAGGTGCCCTGGCCGTTGTTCAGCATTGTTTTGTAACCAACACCATGTTCCTTCACAAACATATCTATATCGCCATCTCCATCCAGATCTTCGAAAGTGGTATGTTCTGGGACAGCCATTCCGCTGTCTGTAAATTCACTGTTGCCGTTGTTCCGATAGATTTTATCAGGCTGTTCATAATAGATCACATGAACATCCAAGTCGCCATCGGTGTCCAAATCGAATAAAGTCACTCCGTTTCCGCTCAACCCTGTATCTCCCAAATCTTGTCCACTGTCTGTAAAAACGCCTCCACCGTCATTGAAGTAAATCTTACTTCTGTGGGCATCACTGGCGCACGTGATGAAAAGATCAAAATCCCCATCTCCATCGAGATCGCCCACACCCACACCATGTCCCCACGGTGTAAGCCTTTGTCCTGAGTCTGTGAAATATCCCGAGCCATCGTTACGCCACACCGTGGAATTATTATCACCCATATTAGAAAAGACCGCATCAAGATCACCGTCATCATCAAAATCCTTCAATTCGACTTGACATGTGCTGACAGGACTGAAAATTTGTGAACTCCTCACGAACCATTCCTCAATTTCTTCTGCTGTGATCTTTTCCTTACAACCGATGACCACGACAATAAAACACAACATCAAGATAACAATATGATGCAGAATGGAACACTTTAATCTTTCCATTGTCGCCTCCAATAGTTATTTTAAAGAGAAGAATCGCTATTTTTCCACAACGATATTATCAAAATAATTGAAGTGAACTTAGTGTTATGCATAAAACTTTTCCTTATTCTAAAAGAATCATCTTCTTATTTTGAATTTTACCTCCTGCATGTATCTGATATATATAAATGCCGGAACTTACTTTTTCCCCTGAATAATCCATACCATCCCAAACAACAGATTTAACACCGGTAGTTTGAAAATTATTGATAAGCGTTTTTACTTGTTGTCCTAGTGCATTGTATATTTTCAGCTCCACCTTTGTATTTGTTGGAATAAAATATTCAATAGTAGTAGATGAGTTAAATGGATTGGGATAATTTTGATTTAGTTCAATTTGTTTAGGTATTTTGGATTTTTCATTTTCTATCGATTGCGTGGTGAGCTGGATAAAGTCCACTGAATTGGAACTAAAACACGGTACTGCCAAAACATTGTTTATTCGATCATAATAAATATCAGCAGGATCAAGATGACCGGAAGAAAATAAAACCGGAGCAGAATTAAAACCGTTATCAAATCTATAAATAGCATCATCAGCCCATACTGACACATATATTTTCCCTTCACTGTCAACTGTTATTCCATCCATTCCTGGAAAAGATGTAGTATATACTGTATTTATTGCATAATCACTAAGATCAACCGCTAATATTTGGGAATTAGGTACAACAGATAGTATGAGTAAACGGTTGTTAAGTGTGTCGATAATCATTCCATTTGGATTTGCTAACCCGGAATTTATCAATACGGAAGGAATATGATTCTCAATTTTATAAAGTTTACTGTCCCAATAATCAGTTACATATATCGTTTCATTATTATCAACAACAATATCATTGGGCAAACCAACTCCTGGTAGAACAACATGAAATAATTGTTGTCCGGTTTCAATATTAAATCCAATAACACCTGCATCCGGCGCATCACCCGCAGCCGCAAGAAGTGTATCTTCATGAATATATAATGCGGCTATACGATATTGATTTAAATAATCCGTATTAAAATAACTCTGTATACCATTTCTATCGATTTGAACAATAGCACCATTTCCCCAATTGGAAACAATATAGCGGTTTCGCATTGAATCAAAAACAACACTTTCAGGATTATTTAGCAAGTTTTGCCCATAACTTGTCATTGCAAAAAATGAGACTACGAGTATAAGCATTTTCTTCTTAATTAACTTATACTTACTATTTAACAATAATTTATTTATCATACTAATTCCTTTCTTAATGATTCCATCGTAATAATAGCATATTTCTGCTTTGTATATAAAACTATTATCAGTTATCATCTGATAAATGTAAATACCAGATGTAATAGTTCGATTATAATTATCCCAACTTGTTATTTGTTTCGTATACCTATGCTTGTTATGGATTGAATTTTGCTCACTTCATTCATTCACCGCTGTTGTGATATCCTCCATGATAATCGTAAGAATATCAATTAAGTTCTGGACGGCCACCTCTTCCAAAATGCCGGTCCATTGACAGCCGGCGGTAACCACGAGATCAAAATCCGGAACGCAGACGATAAACTGTCCCCCCCAGCCCATCGCAAAAAAGTGATCGTGACCATGCGCCTGACCGATCCACCAGAGATAACCATAATGGGTGGTGTAGGGAAAGGTGTCCTGGGTATCGTTCTGGTTGGCAATGCATAGAGTGACCCAGTCCTCGGGCACAATCTGGTTCTGATGCCATCTGCCACCGTTTAAAACCAGATTCCCAATGGCAAACGTGGTATGGGGTGAGATCGTAATCCCGGCGCCGCCGTTATTGTAGGGCCCTCCACGGGGGACATAGTCCCACTCGACTTGGTCGATTCCCATGGGCTGAAAAAGAAACTGACGGGCAAATGCCAAGGCGTCTCTGCCGGTTGTCAGATTCAGAATCACTGAAAGCAGATGGGTGCTTCCGGTATTGTAATTAAATCCATTCCCCGGTTCATGAATGAAGGATTGATCGAGAACCCACCCGATATGATCTTCGGAAGAGAACCACTGATCATAGCTGTTGCCTCCGTCCAGCTCATGCCACTCCAGACCGCAGCTCATTTTCAACAACTGTTCTATGGTAATCTGTGCTTTGGCTGCATCCAGGGAATCGACAACCGTGCCGATGAAAAATTCTCCGATGGTCTGATCCAAGCTCTGAATAAATCCTTCCCGAATCGCAATGCCGATGAGCAGCCCCATCACACTCTTCGTCACGGACCGGACATCATGAAGACTGTCGGCGCCGCCGTTATTATAGTATTCTTCTGCGGCAATCACGCCGTTTCTGCCTACGACAATGCTTTTAAAACCGGGTATTTGTGCAAGATCGTCTATGGCCTGACTGAGCTGGAGAACATCGAAATTCTGTGAAGCTGCTTCGGGATACCTGCTGTCGGTGGAAACAGGATCTTTTTTGTCGCATGTTAAAAAAGCAATAAACATGAACACGAAAAGAAAAAAGACGGCAGTTCTTGTGATGATTTTTTTTGTCATGATTCTACTCCTATGATATTAAAGGATCAACTTTTTCTCAAACTTGATTCATGCAAACCAGTCTATTCAAAAAAATTACCATTAACTTATTGAATATGTTTTGCTCATTTCAGAAATGTCATTTTTTTCGCTTGAGTAAAACCATCCGTGGAGATACTGTAAAAATAAAGACCGCTACTGACCCCTTTCCCACTGTCATCAGTTCCATCCCATAGAGCCGTGATAAAACCCGGGTACCGGTATCCATCAATGAGTGTTTTTATCTGCTGACCAAGTACGTTGTAAATTTTTATTGAAACGCGGGAGTAGCGGGGAAGACTGCATCGTATCGTTGTCGTCTGATTAAAAGGGTTGGGGTAATTGTCGTCCAAAGAAAATTCCATCGGATAATCTGCAACCAGACTGTTAATCCATTCAATAGCTCTTTCCACCACGGTATCTCGACCATTGGCAACATCATCGGGAGTAAACCAAACTTCTTCGTCAATTGGAGCGCTCCTGTGCGCCATATAATCATGGTTTGGATACAAGTATCCACTTCCTGTTGAACGGTAGAAAAACCAGTCATCATTCCGAAGATTCGGATAATCCGAAATGGTATAGGCACCATTGGTAGGTTTGCCAAAGACTCTTGCCATGGGGTGCCATCCGAGCCGTAACGACTCCCAATCCCCATTGCTTACAGCTCCTGGTCCAGTCAAAACGGCAATTGGTCTGTCATAAAACGTATCTGGATTTCCATGTAACACCCATAAATCAGAAGGATGTGTTGGGGCAGATCTCATACTGAGGTGGTCATCGGGATCGTTGCGGACATCGAAACCGATCCTGTTAAAAGTTTCATTGAATAAGAGTTCGTACCCCGCATGCGCTTCTCGCATATCTCCGCCGTAGTTTAATCTCATGTCAATAATCAATCCGTCGGTGTTATTAAGGACTTGAAGGTTGTAAACAGCATCATAAAAATCCTCACTTACATGATATTCGTCCTGCCACTCCCATGAGCCGGCATAAATGTAGCCGATATTCGTTCCGTCGATGATGCCCCATGTGATGTGGTCAGTCCCGGGAAAGTCTGGTTGTGGCACGCCCGGAATTTCAAGCTGTTCATTGCCCCAAATCATTCCTGTTTGATCCTGTAATAACGATGTGGGGAGATGAATTGTCTCCCCTGTGGAGTATTTCAGTATATCAATCGTATCAAACAGGTGCCAGTTGAGTCCGGCGCTTCTCAAGAAGACATCCGTCATCGACGCTTCTGTACTCCCGAAAACATAATTCATTCTGATCGGCAGCATCGCATCAAGCAGTTCTTGGTAAAGTTCGACCCAGGGCACGCCATCGTATCCCAGAACGATATCGCCCGGTTCAAGCCCCAACACATGGTTCGGTGTCACCTTGATAACGAGAAGGGAACTATCGGGTAAAACAGTAAGCG
>CAZIAH010000167.1:0-6170 GCA_964537715.1 uncultured bacterium
ATTACGCATGGAAATCTTTGCGATCTAATGAATGAGATCGGCATGGATAGTGAAACGTTGACCCGGCGCATTGAATCATTGATCCTCGAGAACCATCGTAAAAAGAAAAAATAGCCGTTTTAGATTCCTGCGGTTTTGGACTTGAAAAATGAAGTTCGGTATCATTGCAAATATCAAGAAGAACCGGGTGATCGATGTCGTCGTTCCTTTTATCGAATGGCTCCTCTCCAAAAAGCAGCAGGTCGTGATCGACCAGACACTTCAAGATCTGATCCAATTAAAAGAACAACACATTCAGATTGTTCCCGTTTCTGTTTTATCGGAGAACAGCGACTGCGTCATCGCCATGGGAGGTGACGGTACCATGTTGACTGCCGCCCATCTGGTGGGGAAACTGGAGAAACCGATTTTAGGGATCAATCTGGGAGGATTGGGATTTTTGGCCGAAGTGGGTGTTGAAAATTTGTATCCTAAAATGGAACAGGTGCTTGCCGGACAATATACGATTGAATCCAGAATGGTTCTTAAAGCCGCGCTTTCCGGTGACTTGCCGCAATCCGAGTATTTTGCATTGAATGACATCGTGTTGAGTCGGGGAAGAAGTCCCAGGATTATTCAAATCGATGCGACAATCGATGGCAACTACTTCAGTACCTATTATGCAGACGGGATTATCGTTGCCACGCCCACCGGGTCCACGGCATACTCTCTGTCTGCATGGGGGCCGATTGTGGTTCCTTCCCTGGAATCCATGATTCTGAATCCACTTTGTCCCCATTCGCTCACGGCACGTCCGACCGTGGTTCCGGTTTCCAGCGTCATCGGACTTCAGATCCGGAGTTCGGACATCAAAGCGACACTCGTTATCGATGGTCATCAAAATATCGACGTGACTTCGAAGACCCATATTCGTATTGAAAAGGGTTCATACAGCATTCGTCTTGTCACATTTACGGATCATAATTTTTTTGATATTTTGCGACGAAAACTTCATTGGGGAAGCCTGCCCAAAAAGTAAAAATACAGCCACCTTGCCGAAATTATCATATTTACCAAACTTTCGTAAATTCCCAATTCATATGACAAAAATACCAAATATCTAAATCTTTATCCCGTTAGATACTAAGTTTGTTTCCATAATCTATATACCAAAACCATTTTGGGTGCTGAAAAAGTTATCAGTCTAACCACATTCTTTATCTAACGGGACAAGAATAACAAATCAATGTCAAATTACAAAATTCAAATTTAAGGCTGTTATGATAACTGTACAGTGCATGCGAATGTTTATTATATTTCTAAGTAGCTAAGATAATGGGTTAAATAAAATATAAATAGAACTTCGTCAATAAATAATTTTGGTATTTGTGCTTTATTTTCCGCCAGAGGTGGATCCCTGCCCGACATATGGCAGGCGGGCGTCTATGACGGAGGGTTTTGGGTTTTGTCATTTGGAATTTCAAAAAAGCATTGTTTATTCCAATTTTTTACAAAAATTAAGATATTTATTTAAAATTCTCCTTGACTTTTAATAATAAATAGATATATTATATCTTCGTTATTGGCACTCTTTAAATAAGAGTGCCAAAAATCTCAGTTATATGTCATAAGAAAATAAATAAATTAAGGAGGTTTTCATGAAGATTAAACCTTTATCTGATCGTGTTGTGATCAAACCCGCCCCGGCTGATGAAAAGGTACAAGGCGGCATTATTATTCCTGATACGGCGAAGGAAAAGCCTCAAAAGGGAGAAATCGTGGCGATTGGACCGGGCAAAGTTACAGACGCAGGACAAACCATTGCTCCTTCGGTCAAGGTTGGGGACACGGTTCTTTATGGCAAGTATTCCGGGACCGAGGTTACGATTGATGGTGAAGAGTATCTGATTGTGCGTGAAAGCGATATTCTTGCAGTGATCTAGAGCAATAATAATAAACCGAAAGGATAAAATCATTTTAGATTAAGGAGGATGATGAGCAATGGCAAAAATTATTGATTATGGAGCCGAAGCCCGTCAGGCCCTGAAACAAGGTGGCGATAAGCTTGCGGAGGCTGTCAAAGTCACTTTGGGGCCTAAAGGGCGGAATGTCGTTATTGAAAAAAAGTTTGGTTCGCAAACTGTTACCAAAGATGGTGTCTCTGTTGCAAAAGAGATCGAATTGGAAGATCCCTTTGAGAACATGGGGGCTCAGATGGTCAAGGAAGTGGCTTCCAAAACCAGTGATGTTGCCGGTGATGGAACCACGACTGCAACTGTTCTCGCACAAAAAATATTTAACGAAGGAATGCGTAATGTGACCGCCGGTGCCAATCCGATGGATCTGAAACGGGGGATTAGCGATGCGGTTGAGGTCGTTGTCGAAGAATTGAAGAAAATGAGCAAAACAGTGACGGATCGAAAAGAAATCGCACAGGTGGCTTCCATTTCGGCAAATAACGACTCCACGATTGGTGAACTGATCGCCGATGCGATGGAAAAAGTCGGCAAGGATGGTGTGATTACGGTTGAAGAAGCCAAGACCACTGAAACCAGTATGGAAGTAGTCGAAGGAATGCAATTTGACAGGGGATATATTTCACCCTATTTTGTGACAGATCCGGAAAATATGGAAGCAGTTCTTGAAGATCTGCACATTTTGATTTATGATAAAAAGATCAGTGCGATGAAAGATTTGCTGCCCATACTGGAAAAGGTCGCTCAAATGGGAAAACCGTTACTTGTGATTGCCGAGGATATTGAAGGTGAGGCTTTGGCGACACTGGTGGTGAACAAGTTGAAAGGGACATTGAAAGTAGCCGGAGTGAAAGCTCCAGGATTTGGTGATCGCCGCAAAGCCATGCTGGAAGATATTGCCGTACTTACGGGCGGCCGTGTGATTGCCGAAGAAGCCGGTTTTAAGTTAGAGAATACCACGACTGCCGATCTGGGTTCTGCGAAACGCGTCCGGATTGACAAAGACAATACGACGATTGTGGAAGGCGCCGGACAATCCAAAGAGATCCAGGGCCGGATTGCTCAAATTAAAAAACAGATCGAATCCACGACGTCCGATTATGACCGTGAAAAATTGCAGGAACGTCTGGCCAAGTTGGCCGGCGGTGTCGCTGTGCTTAATGTGGGTGCCGCCACGGAAATCGAACTCAAGGAGAAAAAGGCCAGAGTCGAAGATGCCCTGCACGCGACCCGCGCTGCTGTTGAAGAAGGTATCGTGCCGGGAGGAGGCGTTGCGCTTCTCCGTTGTATTCCTGCCGTCGAAGCGATGAAAGCAAAAGGTGACCGTAAAGTCGGTATCGACATTATCAAACGGGCCCTCGAAGAACCTGTCCGGCAGATCGTAAACAACACCGGCCTGGAAGGTTCTGTTGTTGTTCAGGAACTGAAGACGAAAAAGGGGAGCTGGGGTTTTAATGCCCAGACCGAGGCATACGAAGATCTATTGGAAGCAGGTGTGATCGATCCGACCAAGGTGGTGCGTATCGCCCTGGAAAATTCTTCCAGTGTTTCCGGTTTACTCTTGACCACAGAGGCTGTTGTTGCGGAACAACCCAAGGAAGAACCTGCGGCTCCACCTATGCCTCCAGGCGGCTACGGTGGGGGAATGTACTAATTCTCAACTGGTTAACAGTAAAGCCCGGGCAGTTTCTGTCTGGGCTTTTTTTGTATTGCATATTTGTTTCAATGCGTTGTGAGTTCAAATCTGTAATTAAATATCTTTTTATTTGACATTTGAAGATAATCTAATTATATTTTCAAGCATTTTAATTTGGTATTAAACACAAATTGGGAGGTAAGAAATGAGAGGGAAAAAAGGAACGGGTGTCATTCTGTCTTTGATACTGTTGGGTTGTGTTCTTTTTCTCGACAGCGGGTGTGACATGCTGAAAGGACCCAAAGGAGACAAGGGTGATCCAGGAACAGGCGGCGGAGCAGCAGGATCGTGGCAAAGCGCTACCAGTATTTTTGAGGACAATCTCTGTGTCATTGGCATTATTGATGAGTTTGATGACTTTGTGACTCAAATTGGTACGGGTTGGGCGATTGCCCCGGACAAAATAATGACCAATGCCCATGTCGCATATGGTGTTTACGATGTATGTCGGGATGGTGATTTGGGATTTGATGATGCCAATGACAAGATTGTCGCTGTCAAAAACAATACCTATACCGGTGAATCCGGGACTTACGAGCTCATCGAATGTGCGGTTCATACCGGGTACAATAATCTGAATCCTTTTTCGAACGATTTCGCCGTTTTCACGATCGATACCAGCGGATTTGCTGGCACGGTTTCTATTGCGGGTTCAGGCACGCTGGGGTCACTTTTTACCGGTCAGTATGTGGGAACCATGGGATATCCCGGAGAATTGACCAGCGGATTCGGCGATGAGTATATGCCGATTGCAACATTCAAAGACGGGACAATTTCAGCGCTCAGGCCTTACAACCAGGTACCGGCCGAAGCCAATCAAAGCCTTTCCGCTGTTCCTTCCAGCATTCAGGCAACCAACGACCGTGTGATTATCCAGACGGATTTTAACACCACAGGTGGAACCTCGGGAAGTCCTGTTTTTCTGCAATCCGGTGAAGTCATTGCCATTCATAATTCCGGCATGAGTATCTATGTCGAGGATGCTATGTACGGAGAAATTTGGCGCGTCGGTTTAGGATCACTTGATTTTGGAGTCCGAATTGATGAAATGACGGATATAGCCAGCATGCCTTACAAAGTTTCAGTTGCTGATTTCAGAAAAGCAGATCCTTCTGAGTACTCGACACTCACCAGCGGACAATATCGGGTTAATTTCGACTGGAATTCGAGTTACGATTTTGATTTATATGTCCTTGTCGGAGACAATAGTCAGTTGGTTGGTGGATACATCGATCCTTCCCGTGCATACATTTATCCGTTTGTCGCGCATCATGGCGATTCGTGGTCTTACGGTCCTGAAAAAGCTACCATTTTGCAGCTTGTCAAAGATGTGAAAATCTTTGGCTATAAATATAGTTTTGGCGGGACATTCTCGACGAGCATGGCCACCTGTCAAATCACATCTGCCAGCGGTGTGGTTGCAGAACTGAATTCTCCGCCAACGGGCTCCGATGATTTCTGGATGATCGGTACACTTCATTCGGACGGGACATTCACGGAGTCCAATGAACTGACGAACGATGATCCGCTGCTTCAAAGTACCTCCATTGTTCAGGAGCATTTGAAGGCATTCGGAGTGGAACTATCTCAATGTGAAAGGGAAATTATAAAATCTCGCAGATAACGAAACTTCTATATCGTTAAAATCAGCAATGATCCAATTTTTTTGGATCCGTTTATCAACCCCCACCTTCAGTGGGGGTTTTTTGTATATGGCCATTCAGTTTTTTATCTTGCTTTTTGCGTACCTGTTTCTTACTTTCTGATGAATTCTTTTCAATCTTTTTTATTTGGAGATACCGTATGTTAAGGCAGTTAGAAAATTTATATTCCATCAATGTTTCACGTCTTGAGAGATCTGTCATTCGGGAACTGCTCAAATTGACGCAAAAACCGGAAATTATTTCGTTCGCCGGGGGATTGCCCTCTCCGGAGACTTTTCCTGTATCCGAAATCGCAAATCTGATCAAAGATGTGGTTACTGAAGACGGACTCGGGGCATTGCAGTATGGGCCTACTGAAGGAGATCCTCGTCTGATTGATGAAATTATGAAATTTTTAAAAGACGACGGGATTCGATTTAAATCAGAGAATATTCTGATTACCAGTGCATCGCAGCAGGCACTGGATCTTGTCGGGAAAGTGTTCCTGAATCGAAACAATCCGGTTATTGTGGGAAGACCTTCCTATATCGGGGCATTGAGTGCTTTTAGGAGTTATTCGGCCAAATTTGTCGGCGTGGATCTGGACGATGAAGGCATGCAGATCGATTTATTGCGAAAAAAATTGTATCAGATGCGGCTTGAGGCGGATCTGCCCAAGTTCATTTATGTCGTACCGGATTTTCAGAATCCGGCGGGTGTGACGTTAAGTTTGAGTCGGAGAAAAACACTGTTGGAACTGGCCAGAGAATATCAGATACTGATTGTCGAAGACACACCTTATCGGTCTCTTCGCTATGTAGGGGATCATCTTCCTTCGCTTTACCAGTTGGATAACGGTGAAGGGTACGTTGTTTC